>JBPCJO010000097.1:0-30849 GCA_051005235.1 Saccharimonadales bacterium (SeqCode) | reverse complement strand
ACTGGTTTCCGCAGTGAGCCCCCTAAAAACAAACCCTACCAATTTAGGCTGATGGATCAGCGCGTTAAAAACGTTCTTCTTTGAGTGAGGCATATCCGTAGATATGGCGAATGAGAAAAGAATGTTTTTAGCCGCAGAGGCGCGGCGGAAAAGGTAGGGTTTGTTTTTAGGGGGCTCTAAGCCGTGGTACCATTTAAGCTATGGCAACAAAGAAAGTACGAAAAGCAGTAATCGCCGCCGCCGGGTTTGGAACCCGCTTTTTGCCGCAGACCAAAGCCATGCCCAAAGAAATGTTGCCGCTGGTCGACAAACCGATTATTCAATATATTGTTGAAGAGCTCGTCGAAGCAGGCATCGAAGATATCGTTATTGTAACCGGTTATCACAAACGTTCAATCGAAGATCACTTCGACCACATGAGCGCCGACTTGCGGGAGAATTTGCATCAAGGGAACAAGCTCGAACTTTTAGAGGAAACCAAGAAAATATCCGATCTAGCAAACTTTGCCTATATTCGGCAGAAAGGTGTTTACGGGACTGCTACGCCGGTAATCAACGCCGAGCATTTAATCGGCAACGAGCCCTTTATTTACACCTATGCCGATGATTTGATAATGGCGACACCATCTAGTTTTCGACAATTGATTGATGCCTATGAAAAAACCGAACGGAGTGTCTTTTCATGTGTCGCTGTTGATGACGACGAAGACTACAAACGCTATGGTATTATCGCTGGTCAATCACAAGATAACGGGTTGGTAAAAGTTGATAAAATCGTTGAAAAACCAGGTAAAGAAGCTGCTCCCAGCAACCTTGCGAGTGTTAGCGGTTACTTACTTACGGCCGATATCTTTCCGTATCTCCATAATTACAAAACAAAGTTGAGCGATAATGAAGAATTTTACATTCAGTACCCCATGCAAGAAATGATAAATGACGGCATTGATATGTACGCCAGTGAAATTGTTAACGGTAAATTCTGTGACACAGGCAATAAACTAGAGTATGTCAAAACGGTTATTGATTTCGCGCTGGAGCGGGACGATATGCGCGACGACGTGTTACAACATTTACGAACAAAACTAAAATAAGGTATAATACATATTATGGATACAGACTCTTCTTGGTTCGCCGCACTTGTTATCATACTTTCCGTGTTTCTAGGGATAATGCTGATAGCTAGCATTGTACTGGTTGTTAAATTGATTCAAGTGACCAACCATATTAAATATATTACCGAGCAGGCCGAACAAGTCGTTGATCGTGCCGAACACATCAGTGCTTTTTTTGAAAAGACCGCCACGCCGGTCGCTATGCTTAAGCTTATTTCTAACCTGAGCGATGTTATACAAAAGAAAGTGAAGAGAAAGTAATTATGTTCAAGCGAAAACACGTCACAAAAAAAGTAATTGCCGGCGGAGCATTAGTCGCCGCCGGAGCAGGCTATCTAACCGGCATCTTAACGGCTCCAAAGAGTGGTAAAGATACCCGTCACGATATAGCCAAATCGGCCAGCAAAGCTCGTACCGATGGCGAGCGCCAGCTCAAAAAACTTCATAGTGAACTTAACGGCTTAATTAAAGATGGCGACGCGGCTACCAAAAAAGCCCGCACGAAAGCCAGTAAAGAATTAAAAGAAGCACTCGAAAAAGCAAAAGTTGCCAAAGATAAATCACGCGAAATTTTAAGTGCCTTGCACGACGGGGACGCCGATGATCCCAACTTACAGGCTGTCCTTGATGAAGTTAAGCACGCTAAAAAGAACCTCGTCAAATATTTAAAGAAGTAAAACCCGATTGGCTTCAAAAAACCATAAATTAGTGGCGTCAGATTTTGTACATCTGCACAACCATACTCAATATAGTTTGCTTGATGGCCTCACAAAGGTACCAGCTTTAATTGATCAGGTTAAAGCTGACGGCATGACTGCAGTTGCCATGACCGACCACGGCACACTCTCGGGTGCGATAGAGTTATATACGTCCGCCAAAAGTCACGGCATCAAGCCAATTATTGGCATGGAGGCGTATGTCGCGTCGCGGCAGCATACCGATAAAGACGTTGCTCATGATAAGCAGTATTATCACCTGATAATCTTGGCTATGAATAACCAGGGTTATCAAAACCTGATGCAGCTTTCGACAATTGCCAACCTCGAAGGTTTCTATTATAAGCCGCGCATCGACCGTGACTTACTCAAAAAGTATAACGAAGGCCTGATTGTACTATCGGGCTGTATAAGTAGTGAGTTTGGCGATGCGCTGCGCCAAGACCAAATCGGCCATGCCCGCCAAACAGCCGAATGGTATAAAAGCGTTTTTGGTGACCGCTATTACATCGAAATTCAAGACCATGGCCACCCAAAGCACCCGAGCAAGTGGAACGTCCAAGTCGAAGCAAATAAAAAGGCTTTTGAGATTGCTAAAGAGCTTAATATTGCCACCGTTATTACTGGCGACGCTCACTATTTACGGCATGAGGACCAAGATGCCCACGAGATCTTGCTGTGCGTCCAAACCGGTTCGTTTTTAACTGATGAAAAACGAATGAGCCTCAAAGATTTTGAACTTCACGTTGCCCACCCCCAAGAAATTATTGACCGGTGGGGCAGCCAGTATCCCGAGGCGGTTAGTAACAGCGGTGCTATTGCCGACCGGTGCAGTGTGGAGTTATCGCTGGGCAATATTTTAATCCCGAAGTTTCCGGTGCCAAAAGGCGAAACAGAGAAGTCATTCTTAGATAAATTGACATACCGTGGTCTTGCGTGGCGGTACACAGATCTCACAGAGGAAAGTGCCTCAAAGCTAACAGTCGAAGCAGCCAAGAAAAAACTGCCAGCCCATGTCGCAGAACGGGCTGCCTACGAACTGGGGGTTATCGAGGGTATGGGCTTTAATGGCTACTTCTTAATTGTGGCAGACTTTATTAACTGGGGTAAAGACCAAGGAATTGTGTTTGGTCCCGGCCGTGGCAGTGCTGCTGGTTCGATTATTGCCTACGCCATGAAGATCACTGAGCTTGATCCTCTTAAATATGATTTACTGTTTGAGCGCTTTTTAAACCCCGACCGCATTAGCATGCCCGACGTTGATATTGACATCCAAGACACCCGCCGCGACGAGGTAATCCAATACTGCATCAAAAAGTATGGAAAAGACCGCGTTGCGAATATTGTGACGTTTGGACGCATGGCTGCCCGCAATGCTGTGCGCGACGTCGCCCGGGTATTACAGGTGCCATACGCCGAATCAGACCGGCTTGCCAAAATGATTCCACAGCCTGTCCAGGGTCGGCATATTCCGCTCGAAGTTTCGATAAAGAAAGACGCCGACTTAAAGCGTGAATATGAAACCAACCAAACAGCCCGTACAGTGTTTGATTTAGCTATTCGCTTAGAAGGTACGATCCGTAGTCACGGCGTCCATGCCGCAGGCGTAGTGATCGCGCCGGACGACATTGTCAAATTTACGCCGCTGGAAATGGCTCAAAAAGGCGTGGTAGCGACTCAGTATTCAATGGGACCAATCGAAGATTTAGGTTTGCTCAAAATGGATTTTTTGGGCTTGTCTAACTTAACGATTGTTAAAAACACACTGCGAATCGTAAAAAAAGTTTACGACGTAGATATCGACATTAACACCTTACCGCTTGATGATGTAAAAACTTACGAGTTACTACAGCGTGGTGACACCACGGGTGTATTCCAGTTTGAGTCATCGGGCATGAAGCGCTATATGCGCGACCTCAAACCAACGGTTTTTGGTGATATTGTCGCCATGGGTGCTTTATATCGGCCTGGCCCACTCAGCGCTGGCCTAACCGATAGTTTTATTCGGCGTAAGAATGGGAACGAAAAAGTTTCGTACGACCACCCGTTAATGAAGGCGGCGTTAAAAGATACGTACGGAGTGCTGGTTTACCAAGAACAGTTCATGCAAATATCGCGCGACGTCTGCGGCTTTACCGGTGGCGAAGCCGACACGTTGCGCAAGGCGATTGGTAAAAAGAAGCGCGATATGATGATGAAAATGGAAAAGCGCTTTATTGAAGGTGCCGTCGAAAACGGCATTGACCGTCAGATGATCGAAGGGTTTTGGAAGAAGTTAATAGGCTTTGCTGATTACTGTTTTAATAAATCACACTCAGCTTGCTACGGCATGATTTCTTACTGGACGGCTTACTTAAAAGCTCATTACCCGGCCGCCTTTATGGCAGCTCTTATGACCAGCGACTATGACGACATTGACCGTCTGGCAATTGAAATTAGTGAGTGTAAACACATGGGTATCAAAGTGTTGCCGCCTGACGTACAGGAATCCTTTGTAGAATTTGCGGTTGTCCAGGGCGAAGACGGCACAGACCAGATCCGCTTCGGCATGAATGCTATCAAAAACGTCGGCACCGGCACCGTCGAAGAAATTTTGCGAGCCCGTGCCATCGACGGCGAATTTAAGGGCCTAGAGGATTTCTTAAGCAAAACCAGCCCGCGGACGGTTAATCGTAAAGCCCTAGAGAGTTTAGTCAAAGCCGGTGCCTTCGAGAAGTTCGGTGAGCGAACCGTATTGCTCAATAACCTCGACACCATGCTGGCTTACGCTAACCGGGTACAAAAAGACAAAGCCAGTGGCCAAACCGACCTTTTTGGCGGAGCCGTCGAAGATACTGGGTTGGTGGCCAGCCTCGCGCTCGACCAAGGTGGTCCTACGCATACCTCGCGCGAGCAACTACTGTGGGAGCGTGAACTGTTAGGGATTTATCTGAGCCGCCACCCACTGAGTGAATATGAAACATTCTTGAGCGAGCAATGCGTTCCAATCAAGGACTTAGATGTGTCAATGGACGGAAAATCGGTCCGGCTGGGCGGCTCGGTAGCAGAATTTCGCGAAATAACTACCAAAAACGGCCAAAAGATGGCCTTTATAAAAATTGCCGATATGAGTGGTGAGGTTGAGTTAATTTTATTCCCAAATACCTATCAACAAACATTGGGTATTTGGGAGCGCGACAATGTCATCGTACTAAACGGAAAAATTTCTACCAAAGACCGAGAGGGCAACGTCGGCACCGAAATCAAAATAATGGTAGATGACGCCCGTGAAGTAACTACCGAGCAAGCCAACGCCTATCAGGTGTCGGGCAAAAAACCTAAGATACCTAAACCGAGCAAAGTTAAAGTCGCAGCTGCCAGCCAGCAACAGAGCGACCTTCCAAAAGTTGCCGAAAAGCGCATCTATATTCGTATGCCCGATACAGAATCACAAGACAAACTGATGGCCCTCAAAGAGTTAATCGATACCCAAATCGGAACAACCCCTGTCGTATTAGTTGTTGGCACCGAGGCTACCAAAAAAATTATTAAATTGCCGCACACCGTGGAACCGAATGAGAGTTTATTAGCAGAACTTGCGGTAGTCTTTGGCGAACCAGCGGTTAAGTATCAGTAAACATTGCCGATAGTCTGGCTGGCAATTGCCGCCAGAGCTACAAAGGCTACTAATGTTATATCAAACAGCGGATGTTGTATTACAAAGTTTTCGCTGGTGCGCCAGGCCCTGCGCACTCCACGGGCGTGTTTAACAGTTAGATACATAATAATGCTGCCAATGGCCAGTCCAATCACAAAACTGCTCCACGGTGCCTTCCCGGCGGTCACCGACTGAACATAACTAATGTCTTGCGGCTGAGCAGTAGCTACACTAGGTGTTACCGGTTGGCTGATTCCAGCACTCTGCACCGCTGGCTGGCCGTACATGGCTACCACAATCGTTTCTGGGCCACGATCTTGATAATTCGGCACGTTGATAATGCCAAAACCAACTTCTTCGAGGTCGGCATCTAAAATATTGGCTCGATGGCCCGGACTATTCATCCAACCATTAACTGTGGCGTTGCTGGTTTCAAATCCGTATGCCAAGTTTTCGGCAGCTTTACGATAGGTATAATTAGCGCTTGCAATAAAGACCCACGGTTGTTCGCCGTCCGGGGTAACATGTGCCCAATAATTACGCGAAGCCATATCTTGGGCCTTGGCCTGGGCAGCAGTATCGAGCGAGGCGTTAAATTTTAATGGCTTTAAGCCGTTACCTTGACGCTGTTTATTGGTTGCCGCTAACAGGTTCTCGTCGCTCGTTTCGGTAGCATAGCTTTCAACCGATCCAGATGGGCCGCTAATTTCGGGGTGTCCATAAATAAAAAATCCACATCCAATTATCAGTAGGAGCGGTATATAAGGAGCGTACACCTTCATGAAGTGCTTGGTCCGCTTTTCTTTTTTATGACTAACGTGATGCGTTTGCCGTGGTTTAGTTTTAAGGGGCATAATGTTTTTGTTTTAAGAATTTTCTATACTGTAGCAGATTTATGAGCTAACGGCTACTTGTAAACAGTGATACATCGCCATCGAAGCCGCCTCGACAACATTAAATGACTCTTTTTTGCCGCTCATCGGTATTTCTAAACAGTAGTCTAGGTGATTTAAAAGTTCAGTATCAATGCCGGTCACTTCGCTGCCAAGCAAAATAGCCAATTTTTGTGGCGGTTGAAATTTTGGCAGCTGGATACTTTCTGGCGTTTGTTCGAGCCCCGCAATTGTATAGCCGTCTTTTTTGAGCTTCACAATAACTTCATGTATAGCGTCGCTCTGCTGCCAGGGTAGCAGCTCTTCGGCGCCCAGCGCTGTTTTATGGATTTGGCTATGGATTTTCTCGGCTATGTGGGGCAGTCGCTTGTCTTTTATCTGTTTTGGGTACGGTGTGTAGCCGGTTATATACAGTTTTGCAACGCCTAAGCCTTCGGCCGTACGCAGCAAAGAGCCTACGTTATGCGTACTGCGAATGTTGTGGGCAATAATTATCAGAGAAGGGGCCATTGTGACAGTATATAACTTGAACCGCTGTGTACATATCGGTTCACATTCTATAAGCATCCAAGTTAGCATGCAGATTTCTTCCTAAGAGTTAGCACTTATGGTTAAATAGAGGTAATGAGTCAAGATGCCCGCCGCAGCGAAGAACAGGCTACAGAACGCCGTTCCCAAATCCTTAGCATGGCGTATTTTAATACCTCGGCGCCCGGCGACAAAACACTGTACCATGAGATTTTGACGGTCGCTGAGCTGTATAAACTGCGCGTGATTCCGCTGGCTGCTGATGCTCATAACATTCATTTTGGCGTCACTAATACGACATCGCAGCAGACGATGCAGGCGTTGCGCGGCCGTTTTCTTGACCAACGCATTAATTTTGCCTTAATTTCTGATACTGGCTACAACGACTTTATGAAATTGTACGATCCTCCAAAGCAGATAATCTACGAAGACGTTAGTTTTAGTGGTGATAGCGACTCAGAATTGTTCCAAAAGGTTACAGACACTCTCAATACAGTGTTAGCAGACGATATACTAGGCTACTTAGTTAAACAGACGTATCAATTAAAGGGCTCAGATATTCACTTAGAATGCCAAAAAGAGGCGATTCGCGTCCGTATTCGAGTAGATGGGGTGTTGCACCCAATTGCCAATATCAGCCATGAAAAGTATCGCCAAGTGTTGTCGAGCATCGCCGTGGCAGCTAATGTCAGCACCGGCAGTCCAGACGCCCAAACTGGCCATATCAGCAAAAAATACAAACTGGCCACCGAAGAAGAAGTAACCGTTAACCTTCGTGTCGAAACCGTCCCTGTCGTGTACGGAATTGATGTGGTTATGCGTTTGTTTAACTTTAAGCTAGAATTTTTGAAGCTGGATAACCTGGGCTTGAGCGAAAAAGAGCGGGTAGCGGTTGATGACGTCATCAAGCACCCAACTGGCCTAGTGTTGGTAGTCGGCCCAACTGGTTCAGGTAAAACGACCACGCTCTACTCAATTATAAATACGCTCAACACGACAGAACGAAAAATTATTACCCTAGAAGATCCAGTTGAATACTTTATGCCGGGCGTAGTGCAGATTCCGGTAGAAGGTGATCATAATAAGCTTGGTTTTGCCGAGAAGTTGCGGGCCGTCTTACGCCTTGACCCTGATATTGTGATGGTAGGTGAAATTCGAGACCAAGATACCGCGAAAACAGCGTTGCAAGCCTCTTTAACCGGCCACTTAGTGTTGTCTACTTTCCACGCTTCATCAGCTGTGGCCGCTCTTGCCAGAATGGTTGATATGATTGGGGTGAATCCGTTGTTTGCCAGTGCAATTCACTTAGTAATGGCACAGCGGCTGGTGCGGCGGCTCGACCCCGAAACCCGCCAGCCCTATCACCCCGATGCTAACCTAAAGATGCAACTGCAAACGGTTATCGATACATTGCCCCCCGGCTGGAACCGTCCCAGCTTAGATGATGTTACTCTCTACACTCCAGGTAGTTCCGTCGAAGTGCCGTTTGGTTATAAAGGACAAATTGCGATTCGCGAGCAATTTGTGATGACGCCGGGCGTTCAGGACTTATTGCGCCGGCCATTAGGCTCGGTCACGATCGATATGCTCGAGGAAGCAGCCATAAACGACGGTATGTTGACGATGTTGCAAGACGGTATTCTCAAGTCGATTGCTGGCATTACCACTATCGAAGAAGTCTACCGCGTCGTCAGTTAAGCTACGATCGACGGCAGCTCTGCAGAAGTCGCCAGCCGCCCGATTTTAGAACCGTGCTTCACGATATTTTGAGCTAGCTGAGGGTTTAGCTCTGCGTCGCTCGCAGCGGTAAATAGCTTTTCGAGTGTTAGTTGGCTTTTAGGGAGGTGCTCGTGTAGCCATTCGGCGATATTAGCTGTTCGTTCTGGCGTCCATGGACGATTTGTATAAAGGTGACTATTTTCATCACATCCTTGATGGCCCAGCGAGTAAGTTTCGGTACTCGTGAGTAAGTTATAGCCGTCCATCTTTGGTTCGTAGTCATATTCTCTCACGTCAAAACCATCAGCTTCTTGAAATGTTGACCAATTACCCGGATAACCAGTAGAATCGATAGAACGTACGATTGCCAGGCGTCCGTGCTGAACAGGCGTGGTTTTATAGAGATTAATATTAAGCAAGTGTTGGGAGAGGTTCGGCGAAGCATCGGGCGGTCGGCAAAGCGTAAACAAGTTCTTAAAACTGCCTACCAGCGCCTGATATTGTTCAACATACTGCTGCCCGCGCTCAGACGGATCAAATGGTACAAGGTTTGGGGCCGTTTCCCGCGACTTGGGGGAAATAACCGTTTGATAAGGAATATTCACTGGTTTAGCTTACATCCATAATGCTTATAGTATTTATTTCGAGTATATACGTTGTTTAGCAATTAGCAAACAGCAATTATAGATGCCAAAGTACTTTATTTCTTTAACAGATGTGATATACTTATAAAAAGATTTTAAGAGCCAAGGTTGTTATGCCGTCAATTATTAATTCTGTTGAGCAAAAATATAAGAAGCACCACGTGGTCGACGTTAAGAGCGGCGACACAGTTAAAGTGCATCAAAAAATCCGCGAAGGTAATAAAGAGCGCGTCCAAATCTTTGAAGGTTTAGTTATTCGCACCGACCGCACCAGCAGCCATACCAGCAGTATCACAGTTCGGCGTATTGCCAGCGGTATTGGTGTCGAGAAGACTTATTTATTGCACAGTCCGTTAGTCGTTAAAATCGAAGTTTCTAAGCGGAGTAAAGTCCGCCGTAATTACCTTACTTACATGCGAGCCCGCACTGGCAAATCCGCCCGCCTTACCGGCGTTGCCTTTGACCGCCAAGCCACTAACGCGGTGCCCGATGCGCCCGCCGAGCCGATTGTAGAAGCAGTAGCACTCGAAGAAACTGAAACACCCACTGAAACTGAAGCTACGGCGACCGCCGAAGCACCTTCTGAAACACCTGTCGAAGCCAAGTAATAACAGATTTTAGTCATATCGTTTTAAAACACACCCATCGTTGGTGTGTTTTCTCTTGAAATTTAATAATTAGGTAATGTTAGCATAATAATGTGTATATACCGATGAACAACCAACAATTTCTTCAACACCTCCGCGGCAAACTAATTATTGGCGTTGATGAAGTTGGGCGTGGTTCATGGGCAGGCCCGTTGGTAGTTGGTGCAGTCATGCTCGACATTGGCGCGCCAATCGCCGGCCTGGGTGACTCAAAACTCATACCAAAGCAACGGCGCGAACAGCTCGCCAGCCAAATTACTGCTTTATCGTCGGCGGCGGTCACCGGCTGGGTGTGGCCAGCCGAGATTGACGAGCTTGGCTTAACGGCATCGACTACGCTGGCAATTGAGCGGGCCATTGAAAAAATTAACAACTACGACCATATCGTCATCGATGGCTCGATTAATTATCTGCCCGATAATGCTCGAGCTTTGACCTGCGTAAAAGCAGATAGTCTGGTGCCAGCAGTATCAGCAGCCAGCATTCTTGCAAAAGTAGCTCGTGACAACTATATGGCAGATCAAGCCAAGCAATACCCACAGTACGGATTCGAGCTGCACGTCGGTTATGGTACGGCGCGGCATAAACGGGCACTAGTTAGCTATGGCGTAACCGACTTACATCGCCGTAGCTTTGGCCCAGTGCGCCAGCTACTTTCGTTGTAACATTTAGATAAAGGGAGGGAATTATGCAGACGACCACTATCGGCCGTCTGGCCGAAGATGCCGTCGTTGATTTTTTGCAAAACAGCGACTATGACATTATCGCCAGAAACTGGAAGACAAGAACTTGTGAAGTGGACATTATTGCCTACAAAAAGCAGCGACTGCACTTTGTTGAAGTAAAATATCGCTCACGGCTAGGCCAGGGTATTGGCTTTGACTACATCGATACTCGTAAACTACGCCGCATGGAATATGCCGCTCAATTGTGGGTGTGTAAACATAACTGGTATGGCGAGTATGTTTTAAGCGGAGCAAGTGTTGTCGGGATAGATTATGAGGTCAGTTTTATTGCTCAGATTTGAAGGGCTCAAAATACTTTTTGATAACTGGCTCTTCGCGGTCGCGCCAGGCAATTCGGGTCTCAATCTCCGATAACGCAATCGTAATATTACGCTTTAAGGCAATAATTTCAGACTTTGGTGTAAAGAACGCGGCGAACTCTTTCTGCCAGTCACGGGTATTAATTGGGCCAGCCGAGTAAACAACAAAATATTCAAATGACTTACTGTCGCCGAATAGTTTCTCTAAGCGGTTCCAGCTGGTTGTGAACCAGTGCCAAGCCGCGGCTCGAGTATGCCGGTTGCGCATAAGATAGGCGTACCAACGAAAAATATCTTGAGATCGCACAAATCCATTTTCACCCAGCGCTTGTTCAATAATATAGTCACCAACTTTAGGATCTTTTGTAGCCGTGATGGCTCCGCAAATCGAAAGTTGAATATCTGGATTTGGTGTTGTTTTGTACTGTTCGATTAGTTCATCGATGACGGGTTCACCCTTTTTTACCACGGCACTGATAATTAAAGCCCGTTGTTCAGATGGCAAGTCCTCTACTGTTTGCGCCGCTTTATAACGCCTGACTGCTTCCGTTACGGCATTTTTGTCCTCGCTCGCTACCATTAAACTCAAAATCGTTTGGCGTAGCGCCTTTTCGTTTGGCGAGTCTGCCGATGCATCGTTCCAGCCGAGTTTGGCATACCACTCCCGCGAAATATTTCGACGAAAAGTTTTTATATTGTCCTCTGTGGATTCATCGCCCTCGGTTAAGCCCATAGCGGTACTAATAGACCGCGCCATGATCATCCAGACCGCGTCGCGCGGCTCGGCGCTGGCTTGCGCGATAATGTCCAGTGACTCGGTTAAAGAGGCAATACCGCCGCGAGCCAACAGTAGCTGATCGTTCATAATATTTACCCGTGACTCGGGCAGTAACGCCTGTTCTTTAAATGCTTTAGCAATATAATTTCGGGTCTCGGTGTCTGTGTAGTGCACCAGCATATGGCCGCTGCCATTTTGATTAATAATTACCGGGTCGCCGGCGGGACGAGGTAAGTTTGCCTCTGGCTCTGTTAGTACATCAGGCGTTAGCGGTTGGCTGGCGAGCAGTGGCACAGGCCAGATTCTGGTGTCGTTATCGCTATCAAGTACAAACCGTTTTTGCCGTAACGTTATAGTGTTAGCCGTCTGCGTCGTATCTATTAACGGCATACCAGACTGGCTAAGCCAGGGGCTCATAAAGGCACCAATATCTTTACCACTGGCTGCCGACATCTCAAGCCATAAATCATCGCCCACGCTGTTTTTATAGGCATGCTTTGCGAAATACGCTTTGAGTCCAGCCCTAAACGCTTCGTCGCCAATGTATTCACGCATCATTTTTAGTAAACGGCCGCCCTTGGCATAGACTATGGCCGGGTCAAATAAGGTTCCGATTTCTTCTGGGTGGTTAACGTCAACATGAACGGGCTGGACGTCCTTAAAAATATCACGCGAGGAGCACGAAATAACATCCGACGCGGTGTATTGTTCCCACTGGTGCCAGTCCTTATGTAAGGTGTCGAGCGCAATATGCTCCATCAGGCTGGCAAAACTTTCGTTTAACCATAAATCATCCCACCACTTCATGGTAACAAGATTGCCAAACCACTGGTGCGATAGCTCGTGCGCAATCACCATTGAAACGTATTGCTCAGATGACTGGGAGCGGTTTTGCGGCTCGGTCAATAAGGCGATTTCACGATAGGTAATAAGACCCCAGTTCTCCATGGCGCCGCTTTCAAAGTCGGGCAAGGCTACCTGGTCGCACTTTTTGAGTGGAAACGGCGTTTGAAAATAATCAGTGAAGAATTCAAGTACGTTTACCGCTTCGTCATTAGCGTAGCGCAATGACTCAATAGGCTGAGCCACCGTCGCCCAGGTTTGCATAATCGTGCCGTCTTTGGTTTTTGACTTGGCGCAGTGTATTTCCCCGATCACAAATGCCAGCAAGTAGGTACTCATAATCGGCGAGGTCTCGAAGGTTGTCAATTTTGTACTTGCCGATCCCGCTACCTCATTCAAGACGGGCGTATTGCCCAAGACTACTACATCTTTCGCAGTCTCTAGCGTAACATCGAACGTGGCTTTTGCCTCTGGCTCATCAATAGAAGGAAAGACTTCGCGGGCATGATGTGATTCAAATTGGGTTGCTAACAATTTTTTTTTCGTGCCGTTATGGTCAAAATAACAAGGGTACAAACCATGCATTGGCTCGGTAATCTTCCCGGTAAACTCGAGCGTGATCGTGTACAGTCCAGGGTAAAGCATTTCTGCAGCATGCACGCGAACTTCATCATAAGATGCTTGTTTATTTACCCGGTTAACAGTAATCGTTTGAACACCTTGCTTGTCATGTTTTGCCAGCGTCGCCCTGGTAATTTTTAAATCTTTCTGATGAAACGTTATCCGCTGGCTTGGACGCCCTACTTTCTTACCAGTAATTGTCACTTTGCCGCTGAAGGTAAGTTCCTCGGCATCAGATTTTAGCTCCAGGGCGTAGTTATGCGGTTGAAATTGCTCATATAATCGACGGACTTTTTTGGTCATATCCGACTATTGTAACGCAAAAGCCAGATTTTATCTGTTGTTGGTAGTTTTAAGACTTCGTGTAGGCTATTCCGCTTACTTTTTGAAAGTATGAATTCAGTATGTATAGAGTTCATACTATGATCAGATGAAAGTATGAACTGAATTCATACTTTCAAAAAGTAGTCAGTAGATTATCCTAAATTGAGACATACGCGTTGACGTGAGGCACAGTGGCTGGTATGATGTTGCTATTGGTCGGCCGCATGTGGTCGGCTTTTTTCATAAGAGAGACACAAACATTTTTTGACTAACCAATGAGGAGAAGACATGGATTTAGATATAAAACAATTAGGTGTGGTAATTAGAACAATTGCCGACGAAAAGAACTTGCCAGAAGATGCGGTTCAAGAAGTTGTCGAACAGGCGTTGGCGGCTGCATACCGTAAAGATTACGGCGACCGCGAACAAGAAGTCCGGGTCAGTATTAATACCAATACCGGCGACATCGATGTATTTATTAGTAAAGAAGTTGTCGAAAAAGTTGGCGACGAGCGATTTGAGCTTTCCGTTGGTGATGCGCAAGTAATGAAAAAGAATGCTGCCATCGGCGATTTGATCGAAATTCCGCAAAAAGCCGATAACTTTGGACGGGTAGCTGCCCAAACAGCCAAACAAGTGATTTTACAACGCTTGCGCGAAGCCGAACGGGAAATTATTATGAATGAATTCCAAGACAAAATTGGTACCGTTGTAAACGGCATTGTAGCCCGTGTCGAGGGCCGCATTGTGCGGATTGACCTTGGCAAAGCCCAGGCAATTATGCCGATGAGCGAACAAATTCAAAATGAGCGTTATCACCCCGGCCAGCGACTTAAAGTGTACCTTAAAGATGTCGAACGTGGCTTTCGTGGTCCGCAACTAGTGGTATCCCGAGGCTCAACTGAGTTCATGGAATGGTTATTCCGCAACGAAGTCCCCGAAATGGAAAGTGGAGCGGTGTCTATTAAAGCAATCTCCCGCGAAGCCGGCGTCCGAAGCAAAATTGCCGTCACCAGCAGCGTACCCGGTGTTGACCCGGTCGGCACGTTTGTCGGTGGTCATGGTAGCCGCGTTAACGCTGTTATGAGCGAAATCGGTGAACAAGAGAAAATCGACATCATTGTCTGGGACGACGACCAAACAACATTCCTCCAAAACGCCTTAAGCCCCACTAAAGTCACCTCTGTCCGTATTGACGAAGCAAGCAAAAAAGCAGTTGTCCAGGTACCAGAAGACCAACTCAGCATTGCTATCGGCAAAAGCGGCCAGAACGTCCGTTTAGCCAGCAAGTTGACTGGTTATGAAATCGACATTGTGTCCGATAAAGCTCCAGAACCCACCGTCGAAACAGTTTCGGTCGCCGAAGTCATTACCAGCAAACCGCTCGGTGCCCAAAAACTTAAGCGCAAAGAACAGCTCGAGAGCAGTTTGCTTGAGGCGATTGAAGAGCATGGCGATGAAAAAACCGACAAATAATCATCAATTGCGGTCTGAGTTCGGCGTTATGCAGCCTGGCAGCATACTAGCTGTTGCCGCAACCATTGGTGTAATTGCGTTTGGTGCAGCTAAAATGTCTGGGCCTGATCCGAATGGATGCGATACGCAGTTAGAAAATCCGGCAAGCTGGGTGTTGTGTCCACTTGTGGACGGCAGTGATGCGCTTGTTCGGGGCGGCACCGCAATAACTCGAACGGTTTTCGATGCCATCACCTATCTTCAGCCCAAATCAACAGATTTAGTGATACCGTAGTTGGCACTCTTGACACCAGAGTGCTAGGACAGGTACTATAGTGGATAGTAGTATATAATAGTTACTAGAAAGAGGTAATTTTTGTATGATGCCATCTTCGCCTGATTTTCAAGAATTTTTGAATCATTTAACCGACAATGCGCTGGCTAGCCTTCGTAACGCTGACGCTATTGCCCGCGGTACCGGCAGCGCCTATGTCGGAACCGAGCACTTATTATTAGGTGTACTTGCCCAAGACTCCTCAATGGGAGCCAAACTTCTCGAAGGTGTTGGTGTGACGTTACAAAAAGCCAAGTTGGCGCTTAACGTTACTCCTGGCCCTATGCAAGCCTTGGGAGCTAAAGGCTTAAGTGAAGTCGCCAAGTTGACGCTCAAGATGGCCTACGAAATTGCCCAGGACTTTAGCCAGGATTATTGTGGTACCGAGCATATCTTGTACAGCATTTTAAGTCAAAAAAACGCCCGTGCCACCGAACTGCTTAAAAATATGAGCGTTGAAGTAGAGGTGTTAGTTACCGAAATTGATAACTTTTTGCATCGTCAACAATCAAGCGGCGGCGGTATTGCCGAGGCTCAAAAACCTGGTGTGCGCAAACAGCAAAAAAAGACTGCCCTAGATTTTTTTGGAACTGATTTAACGGCGCTGGCTCGCCAGAAAAAACTTGATCCGGTTATAGGCCGCGAAAACCAGATTCGCCGTGCCATCACCATACTAAGCCGCCGCAACAAAAGTAATCCGGTGTTGATAGGTGAGCCCGGCGTTGGTAAAACCGCTATTGTCGAGGGTTTAGCTGCTCGCATTGTCGAAGAAGACGTTCCCGATAGCTTGCTCGATAAACGTATTGTTATGCTCGACCTGGCTGCCATGATTGCCGGTACTAAGTACCGTGGTGAGTTCGAAGAACGGCTTAAAAAAGTAATGGGTGAACTCGAAACCGATAAAAACGTGATTGTCTTTATTGATGAGTTACATCTGATCGTCGGTGCCGGCGCGGCCGAGGGCGCACTCGACGCCGGGAACATCCTTAAGCCCGCTTTGGCCAGGGGTAAAATGCAGTTAATTGGAGCGACTACAACCGACGAATATACCAAGCACATTGAAAAAGACGCTGCCTTAGAGCGCCGTTTTCAGCCGGTGCAAGTTCCCGAAACGACCGAGTCCGAAACGACCGCAATCCTTAAAGGGTTAAAAAAACACTATGAGCAATTTCATAATGTCACAATCACCGATGAAGTCATCGAAGATACCGTCCGGTTTGCAAAGCGTTACATTAATGATCGTTTCATGCCCGATAAAGCGATTGACCTAATGGACGAAGCTTCGGCTCATCTGCGTGTCGATAAAGGTAAAACACCGCCCGAGCTGCGAAAAGCCCAAAAAGAACTGCGCTTATTGCAAGTACGGATCGAAGATGCCGCCGCTAACGAAGATTACGAAGCCGCTGCACGGTATAAGACACGAACCAGCCAGTTAGCCCAAGATATCGCCGAATTGCATACCAAACACCAAGACGTAAAGAAGTTGGCTTTAAGTAGTGACGATGTTGCCGCTGTAGTTGCGCGAATTACCGGAGTACCCGTCCAAAAAGTTATCCGTACTGAGGCCAAATACTTATTAAATCTTGAAAATACACTCAAAAAGCATATTATCGGCCAGGGCGAAGCGATTGAAGCGGTTGCCAAAGCCGTCCGCCGTAACCGAAGCGGCATTAGTGACGATCGTCGCCCGATAGGTTCTTTTGTCTTTCTTGGCCCGACAGGTGTAGGTAAAACCGAACTGGCCCGAACGCTAGCCAGAGAGTTCTTTGGTAGCGAAGATGCTCTGGTTAAGATCGACATGAGTGAGTTTGCAGAGCATCACAACGTGTCGCGGTTGATGGGCGCGCCAGCTGGATACGTCGGATACGATGATGGCGGGCAGTTAACCGATAAAATCCGCCGCCAACCCTATAGTCTGGTGCTGTTTGATGAAATCGAAAAAGCCCACCCTGATGTATTTAATATGCTATTACAGTTGCTCGAAGATGGCCGCTTAACCGACGGAAAGGGTCGTACCATCGACTTTAGTAACACGGTAGTCATCATGACCAGTAATATCGGTGCCGAAAAACTTCAAAAAGAAGCTCGGCTGGGCTTTAGCGTTGAAACTAAAAAAGATCAGAAAGACCTCGACGCATTGCACGAACGCAACAAAGAGGAAGTGCTGCAAGCGCTGCGTAAAATGATGCGGCCAGAACTTCTTAACCGCATCGATAATTCAATTGTTTTTCGAGCCCTAACCAAAGATGAGATCTTGCAAATTCTGGAACTTCAGTTAGCTAACCTCGAGCAACGCTTAGTCCGGCATGGGCTTGGCTTAAAAGTTCAAACCGCCGCTAAAAAATATTTAGCAGAACGTGGTTACGATGTTAAAAACGGCGTGCGGCCGCTACGCCGTCTGCTACAAGATACGCTTGAAGACCAGATTTCCCACGGCTTACTTACCGGAAGCTACGCTAAAGGTGACAGGGTTCAGGTGTCATTGCGAAACAACAAGTTAAACTATAAAGCAATCAAAGAGTAGTAACCGTGGCATCTCCACAAAAGTGTAAAAGTCCTATATAGTTATAACAGTATAAATCTACGCGCTGGTTGCGTAAGTACACTCACATGAAACAAACATCCCGCTTTTTTACCAGTATCATATCGCTTGTCATCATTGTTGGCTCGCTGTTTGCTATCTCTCAGCGCCAGCAGATATTTGACTGGTGGGCCCTCCGCAACTATACGCCAAGCGAACGGATTGTTGGACTCGCCAATGACACCACCATGAACGACGCGACTCGCCGCTTGTTTTATGTTAACCACCCCGAACTCAACGACAAAGACACCTTTCGGAATAAATGCCCAGCGACAGAGCAATCAATTGTACTTGGCTGTTACGTCCAGCGAACCGGTATATATCTGTTAGACGTGACCGATGAACGATTGAGCGGCGTTATTCAGGTAACTGCCGCCCACGAAACATTGCATGCCCAATACGATCGGCTGAGTAGCGAAGAACGAGCCAGGGTGGACACAATGACAAGCAGCTTTTTTGCTGGTCTACAAAATGACCGCCTTACAAAGACTATTGAGCAATACCGTGCTAAAGACCCGTCGGTAGTGCCTAATGAGCTTCATTCTATACTCGCCACCGAAATTAAAGATTTATCTCCTGAACTCGAAGCCTATTATTCTCGATATTTTACCAATCGAGCTCAAATCGTCGCCTTTTCAGAAAAGTATGAGGATACCTTTGTGAAGTTGACTGAACAAGTTGAGCAGTACGATGCTCGGCTGGCAGCCCTAAAAGAGACTATCGCCTCAAACCAACTTGAAATTGAGGCTCAAAATACCGAAATTGAACAGCAAAAACAGCGGCTCGACTCATTAATTAACGATAATTCCACCAACCAATATAATGCTGCGGTGCCTGGCTATAACGCTTTAGTAAATGCCTACAATCGACTTATAGCCAGTACCCGCGCATCAATAAATGAGTATAATACTATTGTAGAACAACGGAACGCAATTGCTACCACCGAGGAGGAATTAGTCGAGGCTATCAATAGCAATGCCATGCCACGAAAAACGCAATAAGGGAGTCTAATTATAGCTAAAAAATCTTTGCAATACGTTTGCAATAACTGTGGCGCAATAACTGCCTCGTGGAGTGGTAAATGCATGACGTGCGGCGAGTGGAACAGCTTGCAAGAAGAAGCCATCATCGTCTCTGCTAGCGCGGTAAAAACCGCTCGTCGCTCTAGCCTAAAAATTATACCCGCCCAGGCAGCCAGTAAAACTGATGATGCCAAGCGTATCCAAACAGGCATTAATGATGTCGATACGGTTCTCGGTGGCGGCTTAGTCGCCGGCAGCGTGACGTTGATTGCCGGTCAACCTGGCATTGGCAAGAGCACACTGTTGCTACAGATAGCAGCCGGAGTAGCCAAACATTATCCAATTCTTTATGTCAGTGGCGAAGAGTCGGCCCACCAAGTTGGTTTGCGGGCCCGACGGCTAGGGGTAGAAAAGGCACCAATCCAGATGGCAACCAGCACCAGTGCCGAAGATATCGCAGCAACCATCACCAAAGAAGATTTTGCGGTAGTAATCGTTGACTCGATCCAGACCTTGACGGTTGAAAGCGTTGCCTCGACTGCTGGCACCGTTTCACAAATTACTAACTCTACCCATTTACTAACAACGGTCGCCAAGCAAAAAAACACAGCGGTTATTTTAGTCGGCCATGTTACAAAAGAAGGTTCTATCGCTGGCCCAAAGGTGTTAGAGCATGTTGTTGATACGGTGCTACAACTAGAGGGCGATCGATACGGCGGCTTTAAGTTATTACGCAGTATTAAAAACCGTTTTGGATCAACCAACGAAACCGGTATCTTTGAGATGAAAGATAACGGTTTAGCTGAAGTCACAAACCCCTCGGCCGCTTTACTGGCCGAGCGGCAGGTAAGTGATGGTTCGGTAGTGTTGGCCACTATGGAAGGCAGCCGAGCCCTGCTGGTGGAAGTTCAGGCACTCGTAAACAAAACCTCGTACGGCTACCCAAAACGCGCTGCGAGTGGTATTGAGCTGAATCGACTCAATCTGCTAATTGCCATGCTTGAACGCCGTACCAAGCTCAATTTAAGCGACCAAGACATTTATATTAATATTGTCGGCGGCATTAAAATTACCGAACCCGGTGCCGACCTGGCGATTTGCATGGCTATCGCCTCGGCCTCCAAAGGTATGCAGTTAAAATCCAACGCGGTTGTTTTTGGTGAAGTTGGCTTGTCGGGAGAGGTGCGCCACGTGCCATTTGCCGAACGACGTATTGCTGAAGCCGCTAAACTTGGTTTTGACGTAGCGATTGGTCCAAAAATCAGCACCCAATCAAAAAAAACGACTATTTTACAACCAGTCAGTGACGCACGCAGCGCACTTAATAAATATTTAGAAATTTAATAGGAAATTACAATGAACACATCTGAAATTATCGATATCGCCCAAACGTTAGTACTGGTCGGACTGCTATACGCAGTTTTAGCAACCCGTACAACAGGTCTCGCAACCTCTAAAAAAAGCGGCAAAAAAATGGTGCTTGATACCTGCGCGTTAATCGACGGCAGGATTTTAGAAATAGCCAACGCCGGCTTTACACCATCACAATTAATCATTCCACAGTTTATTATTCATGAGCTACAGTTGCTAGCCGACGGCCATGATGCCCACAAACGCGAAAGGGCCCGCTTTGGGCTAGATATGGTCCAGGCCCTACAAGATAGCGCCCAGTGCGACGTAGTGATCTCTAAAGACGTGGTAGAAGCTCGTTTGCCGACTGATGATAAGCTGGTCGTGGTTGCTAAGAAATTATCTGCCGATCTTTGTACAACTGATTATAATTTAAATAAAGTCGCTACAATCGAAGGTGTAAGGGTGTTAAACGTGAACGAGCTCGCCAATGCCATTCGGCCGGTCGCGCTACCCGGCGAGAAGAAACGGGTAAAAATCGTTCAAAAAGGCAGCAACAAAGACCAGGGAGTCGGTTATCTCGAAGACGGCTCCATGGTTGTGGTGGCCGGCGGTGCCCGTTCAATCGGCAAAGTTGTTGATGTCGAGGTTAGCCGTTTTATTCAAACTGACGCCGGCAAGATGTTGTTTGCCCAGCAAGTAGTTCCATCATCAAATAAAAATCTACCGCGCAAATAGTCACTATCCACTAACAGTCTAAGACACTATATAATGTGAACCACTGTGTCTAAAACGGTTCACATTATATAGTGTCTTCTCGTGACGTTAATAGCGAAGCTCTTAGGGTGCGACTGTGGTGATGTTTGAGATACCGTTGGAGGTGTCTTTAGCGATGACTTCGGTTGGCGGCGGAGCAAGAGTCGCGACCACACTACAGTTACTCGATGGCCCTGAATTACAGAGTGCTTGGTTGTTAGATACACGATAGACGGTTACTGTGCCCGTGCCACCTGTCCATGTAAACTTACTATTGCTGCCAGTCAGCTTGGCTGATAATGAGATAATCCCGCTAACTGGCGTCGGCGCGCCAAAATCAACGGTGCGAGTGTCAGCGGCGTCATATAACACGCTGTCAATAATTTGGGCAGACACTTCGTGGTTACCTGTTAGTCCAGAAGCATAAGTATGGGTAAAGGTCGATGGACTGGAGCCAATGTCAAAGCTCTTAACTATATTACCGTCAACTAATAAGTTAATCTTACCGACAAAGCGATTGCTTGATATAGGGTGGGTGCCTTGGGAGCCTGTGGCGGTAATAGTAATGTTTGCGCCACTTACATTTGTGGCTAAAGTAACACTTGGCTTTGCATCTTGGCATCTATGGATATCATCTTTTTCGCTTGTATTTGCGCCACCTGTTCCATTAAAGCGGTCGCTAGAAAACTCATTAGCAGATGCTCCGCTAACATCTTTTTTAGCACGTGGTGGAGTACAATCGGTTGCTAGTTTATTAGAAACGATATCAATTGATTTCCGTGAATTCGGGTTGGTCTTTTTATACCACGAAGGGAATAAGTCATTTGTTGGGCTTGGTTCAACCGAACTTACGCCAACATGGTTACGAACAACAAAGGCGGGTAGTGTCTGTAAACCAGCTGGTTTTGTCCGGTCTTCGGGCGGGAGGTTGTCGTGGGCCTTCTGCATCCAGCCTGCCACGATTGGTTGCGTCATTGTCTCCATGAAGCCGCTGAGCTCTTTAGTGCGGTCATGATAGCCTACCCACGTAGATACGGCGTATTGGGTAGACATACCAACCATCCAGCCATCTTTTGAGTCGTTAGTTGTACCGGTTTTAAAGCCAAACTTCCAGCCCTTGTAGTTATGAGATTTAGTTGGCAGATAGCTGGCTTTGGGATCACTCATCATGTCGGCGACAATGTAGGCGGCTTCTGGTCGAATTGCCTGGACGCCCGGGCTTGGCTGCCATTCTTCAACAATTTTGCCTCTAGAATCTTCTATTTTAAGAATATACGTCTGCGGAATGTTTAGCCCGTTCCGCGAAATGGTCGCGATACCGTGGACATGTTCGTCCATCTTAAGGAAGGCTCCGTCACCAATTGCTGCCGCGGTATAACAAGGCTTCGCTTTGGTTAAGGCATCGTCTTCGTAGCACTTATAATCGCCGCGGGCTTCGCCTTCCGCCGTGCCGGGTGATTGCATTAATTTCTTGGAGGTTTCGATAGTCTTATCGACACCCACTGTCAGCATGGCTTTCATGGCGGGAATATTTCTTGATCCACCGAGCGCATAACGGAGCGTAAGTGGGCCAGGATAACGGAAGTCATAGTTGACGGCACAGTTTCCGCCCTTTTTTGGTCCAGTCGTACAAGGGTAACCATCGAGTGGTCCCGGGCTGTCATACAATACCGAACCTGCGCCTGAGTTAGTGGTGTGCTCGATTAATGCCGCATAGTCGTACGGCTTGTAGCTCGAACCGGGCGGTAGCTTAAGGCGGGCATAGTTATTCTGGCCAAAGTCCGGGTTTGTAAAATCAACCCCTCCGACTAACGCCACGACTTGACCGGTTTTTACATCTTCAGCTACAAGAGCTGCCGTATCGCCACCTTGGCGTTTAACGCGCGTAATGCCGGCTGCTATTTGTTCTTCACCCAGCTTTTGTTTTTCCATATCGAGCGTCGTGGTGACTTTCATGCCACCTACTTTTACGGTCTCTGGTCGGCTCGCTAGGAGCTGTTCTTTAGCTGTTAATACGAACCACGGAGCCTTAATGCCATCGAACTTTGGTGAACGGGCTTTAATGGTCGCGACTGTATCGACTAACTTAGCAGCATCACGTTGCTCGGTAGTAATCTTGCCTTGCTGGGCCATCAAATCCAGTATGTAATGCTGACGGCCTACTAATGCCTCTTTATCGTACCGCGCTCCATAAGGGGAGTAGTACGTGGGTGACTGTGGCATGGCGGCCAAAAAAGCAGCTTCATCGAGCGTTGCGTCTTTGGCGGGCTTCTTAAAGTAATCTTGCATAGCGGCCTCTACGCCATATGTAATGTCTCCGTACGGCGCGGTGTTAAGGTAGCCGGCCAATATCTCTTGTTTGGTATACGAGCGTTCGAGTTCAACCGATAAGATGAGTTCTTTTACTTTACGGGTGTAGGTTCGGTCTTTCGTCCAGTTTTGGGTTAGCTTAACAAGTTGTTGTGTGATCGTTGAACCACCTTGGGTGCCGCCTTGACCGATTGTGTTACTGACGCCGGCACGGGCAATGCCGCGAACATCAAAGCCGCCGTGTTCAAAAAAGTCTTTATCTTCAATGGCGACGGTCGCGTCTTTAAGCGTCTGGGAAATATTTTCGTCTTTTACCGGTGTTCGTTTAACGGCGTCGTAATCTTCCCATAGAAGCACTTGACCGGTGCGGTCATAATATTGAATCGAGCCGCCGATGTTATTGCCTGATATGTCGCGCAAGTTTGGCAAATCTTTTCGGAAGTAGGCAAATACGCCCACTAATAATAAAAATGCGCACAGCGAGCCAATACCAGCAACCTTGAGAGCCATAATGCCACCTTGTCGACTAAACCAGTATTTAAATTGGCGCTTGGGGTGCAGACGATACAAAGTGCGTTTTAGACGGCCTTTGGGTAGGGTAGCCAGATAAGCGGCCTTTTTACGTAAACGCGCATCTTTACGAGCATGCATGCGCCCAATTAAGCTGCGATTCAACTTAATCTTATTGCCACTTTTTGTTATATGATGATTTCTGCTTTGCGTTTGCTTGCCGCGCTTGCGACCAGAGCCACCTTGTCTCAGGGGATTCTTCATGTATTACCGATAACTCCTAAAGATTATAAAAACGGATTTGAGTACCTTATAAGTATTATATCAAATTTTAACCTAACTCAAATAGTTCTTTTGTTTTAATTCTCATGCGGCGTACTCCGGTGTATACTGAAACCATTATGACATTCTCCGCAGAACTTACCTGGCGTGGATTTGTACACCAGTCTACGCTAGCAAATCTTAGCCAACTTAACGAAAAACAGTGGACGTTTTACCACGGATATGACGCCTCGGCAGATTCGCAAACAGTCGGTAACTTAGCTGCTATGATGTTTGATCGAGTTTTTCTGCGCCATGGCCACTCGGCGGTTATGTTGGCAGGTGGTGCAACCAGCTTAATTGGCGACCCTGGCGGCAAAGATGCCGAACGGCCCGTTCAAGACGAAAAAACAATCGCCCATAATGTCTCTAAGGCCGAAGAACAACTCAAAAAAATTCTTGGTGACCATAAATTTAAGCTAGTAAATAATCTGGATTGGACAAAAGATCTTAAGCTGTTGCCGTTTTTACGTGATATTGGCAAGCAATTTAGCATGACGCCCTTATTACAGCGTGACTATATAGCCAAACGGATTGGCGTGGGTGGCAGCGGCATTAGTTACACCGAACTCAGCTACACCTTATTACAAGGTTACGACTACCTGTATTTGTTTGATAAGTATGGTTGCACGCTCCAGATAGGCGGCTCCGACCAGTGGGGAAACTGTATAAGCGGCGTCGAGTTAATTCGACGTATGCGCGGCGCAGAAGCCCATGCTATTACGCTACCCCTTATTGTAAATAAGGCTACCGGTAAAAAATTCGGCAAGAGTGAAGACGGTGCGATTTGGCTAGACGAGGCCAAAACCAGTGTCTTCAAGTTTTATCAGTTCTGGCTTAATACCGACGACGAAAGTGTTGAATCGTATCTTAAGATTTTTACCGACTTAGACAAGCCGACGATAACGTTAGTAATGGCTGAATTCGATTCTAATCGTAATTTACGCATGGCACAACGAGTGCTGGCTTACGAAGTAAGTAAAATCGTACACGGTAAAAAACGAGCCGACGAAGCCGTTAAAGCCACCAAAGTACTTTACGGCGAGGGTGACTTTTTGGAACTTGGCAAGAACGAAATGCATATCTTAAAGCATGAACTAACAGTCGTTAAAGCCCATGATGACTTGTCGCAGTTGTTGGTTGACGCTAAGCTGGCTTCGTCCAAAAGCGAAGGACGTACCTTTTTGCAAGCCGGCGCCGTTTCGGTAAATGGGCAAAAGGCCGGGCCACAGAACCTTAATCTATTCGTCAAAGGCAACAATTTACTAAAGCGTGGTAAAAATAGCTTCGCTATAGTTGAGAAGAAGTAATATACTAGCCTTTATGCCTAAGAACCCTATGTCCTCAAAAAAAGCCGACCAATACGACAACGATGACTTTAACTATCTTGATTACTGGACTGGCCGCGATTATGAGCACGAGGCCGAAGAAATGGCCATCAAACGCCTGATTAACGGTAAAAAATTTAAAACTGCTGCCGACATTGGTGGTGGCTATGGACGGCTCTGCATTTTATTAGAAGATTATAGCGATAAAGTAACCTTGCTTGAGCCCTCAAAAGCCCAACTAGATATAGCTAAGAAATTCTTAAAAGATCACCCTACTATCGACCAAAAACTTGGCCAAGCCGATGCCTTGCCATTTAAAGCTGGTTCGCTTGATTTGGTTACGATGATACGCGTGATGCACCACTTGCCAAATCCTGTTCCAGAACTATCGGAAGTTCACCGGGTACTCGCCAAAGACGGATACTTTGTACTCGAGCTTGCCAACTATGCACATGCGCGTAACCGACTAAAACATCTACTGCAAGGAAAGCCGATACCAAAACAGCCAATTGATATTCGCTCCGAAAGAAACAAGCGCGCCGAAGAAATTGCCTTTGTTAATCACAACCCCCAAACGGTAATTCATCAGCTAGACAGTGTTGGTTTTAGTATCGAACGAATTTTGTCGGTCTCGAACTTGCGCTCCACTACATTAAAGAAGTACGTCCCACAGGCAGTTATGCTGAACCTAGAAAAAGTCATGCAACCTACCTTAGCCATGACCTACTTTGGCCCAAGCGTATTCTTTTTACTAAAAAAGAAGTAGAACCCGCTACTCATTCTTTTTAATTGCCGCAGCCATCGGCAATAAATAGTTTTCGTATTTTGCATTAAGGTCTTGCGAATTGTCACTTATCAGGGAGACGGTCAATGCCCGGTCGTTATCCCAATGGTATAAGTCCATCTTAAAGAGTTCATTGGCCTCAGTATATACTTCAAGCCACTCAACGCCATTAATCATTCTTTTGGCACTTTTTAATACCAAAGTATCTTTAGTAATCCCCAGGGAATCATAGGTTTCTTGCGAAGTTTCATTTTTATCGGTGACAAGTCGTTCAAAAGCTGCTTGGCCCGGCTCATCTGTTCGCTTGGTAGTGCCGACTGACATAAATGAGAACGGAGTTAACTCGCCGGCTTCATTAATCGTTTCGCCAATCACAAAGCCGTTATCAGCGGGGCCGACGCCAATCGAACGCTGCTCTTGCACACCTACATTGTCTGTAGCTTCGGGCTGCACGTCCCAGACAATCGGTATAGCCGCGTCAAAGCCAAAGCCACTTTCAAAAAACTTCCAATCTTCTGGCACAGTTACACTTAAGGTTGTGCTAGTCAAAGAGCTATTCGTTTTATTTGATTGGCTAACTGTTAGCGCCACGATTACACCAATAATTATCAAGGTAAGGAGCGCGACGACGATAATTATGAGTTTTTTATGACTCTTGGGCGGCGGCGGAAGTTCTGTTACCACAAAATCAGCATAGGGGTTTGCCGCGTAACGATTGGTTTCGGTAGGGGGTTGTTGCCCTTGCGGCGGGGCAGCATACGGATTACTATTTTGATTTTTATCTTCCATATTCTTTTTATATTACCATAAACAATATAATTAAGGTGGAATGGCTATATACTAATAAGATGGATAGAACGAGCCTGGCGGCAGAGATTAAAGGTGTTGGCGCGGCTGTAGCTCAAAAGCTGGCTGTGTTAGGCATTAACTCTGTAGATGATTTAATTTATTATTACCCTCGCCGTTACGATGATTACTCGGTAATTACTGCTATTGCCGCCTTAAAACCAGGTACGGTCAGCGTCCAGGCCGTCATCAAACAGATCACCGGCCGTTATGTACGGCGTGGGCTACATATAACCGAGGCAGTTGCCAGCGACGACAGCGGCAGCGTGCGCTTGGTTTGGTTTAATCAGCCTTACCGGGCCAATGCTACCAAACAAGGCCAGCAATATTTTATTTCGGGCAATTTTGAGATGTCGCGGGGACGATTGGCGCTTATGAATCCGGCAATGGAGCTGGCCAGTGATTTTCCGCTCAATACTGCCCGGATTATTCCAATTTACCGCGAGACCAAAGGTCTAAAGTCGAACACGATTCGTAAGCTGCTTGGTACCGTAAAACCACTCATTGATGCCTTGCCAGAAAACCTACCAGCTAGCGTAATTACAGAACATAAACTACTGCCGCGAGCCAGTGCTGTACTGGCAATGCACTTTCCTGACTCGCAAAAGCAACTAGAACAAGCCCGTCGGCGGCTTGGCTTTGACGAAATCTTTGGGCTTAGCCTGGCCAGTGTCCTTAATAAACAAGAAGCCATGCGCTACAAAACCCATGTTATTCCATTTAATGAAGATTTAATTAAACAGTTTGTGGGCAGTCTTCCGTTTACGCTAACCGATTCGCAGCGGCGGGTAGCCTGGCAGATTTTTCAAGACATGCAGCAAGACATGCCGATGAACCGTATGATCGAAGGTGATGTCGGTTCAGGCAAGACCGTAGTTGCCGCCATGGCCGCCCTAAACGCCATCGACCATAATTATCAAGTAGCCTTTATGGCTCCAACGGAACTGCTAGCCAACCAACATGCCGAAAATCTTCACAAAATGTTGCAGCCAATTGGTTTGCATCACCAGGTGGCATTACTAACCGGTAGTATTAAGCCCAAACAAAAAGCGATTGTCCACCAGGCGATTGCGAAGGGCACCAGTAACCTCATAGTTGGTACGCATGCGCTATTTACGGACAAGGTAGCCATGCACAGCCTTGGGCTAATTATTATCGACGAGCAACATCGTTTTGGAGTCGAACAACGCAAAAAATTACAGCAAAAAGCCGATGGCCGAATGCCTCACGTCATTAGCATGACTGCCACGCCAATCCCGCGGACTCTAGCACTCACCCTGTACGGTGAGCTAGACATTTCGATCTTACACGAAAAACCTAAGAATTTACTGCCAATAATAACCGAAGTAACTTCGCCTAACTCGCGCAAACAACTCTATGCCAAGATTGACGCAGAGTTAGACCAAGGCGGCCAGATGTTCGTAGTGTGCCCATTAATTACAGAATCCGACGCTATCCAGGCCTTATCTGCCGAAAAAGTATATGAAGACTTATCTACTAAACACTTTAAAAAACGTCGCATTGGCTTACTGCATGGCAAAATGAAGGCCGAAGACAAAGACGCGGTTATGGCTAAATTTGTAAAGCACGAGTTAGATATTTTAGTCTCCACAACTGTCATCGAAGTCGGTGTTGATGTTCCAAATGCTACGATTATGCTAATTGAGGCCGCCGAACGGTTTGGCTTGGCCCAAATTCATCAGTTACGTGGCCGCGTCGGACGTAGTAGCAAGCAAGGCTACTGTTACCTTATGATGAGCGACAGTAAAGAGCCAACCCGCCGTCTGCGAGCCGTCGAACGCTCCAACGACGGCTTTAAGTTAAGCGAACTCGATCTTGAAATCCGTGGCCCTGGAGCCATCTACGGACATTCGCAGTCCGGCCAGCTAGACTTGCGCGTCGCCAAGTTAACCGACGTCAAACTGATAGAAGCCGCCCGGTCTGCCGCGCAGGCCTTTGTGGCGTCCGATCAAAACCTAAAAAATTATCCGGAATTGCAAGCTAGAGTCAGTAAGTATCGCTCCGTAACGAATTTAAACTGATACACTATATTAATATGAGAGTTATTTCAGGCTGGCTAGGCGGCAGAATTTTCGATTCACCCCAAGGCCACCGGACACACCCCATGAGCGAAAAAATGCGCGGCGCGATTTTTGGAGCGCTCGGTGACATCAAGGGCCTTACGGTACTTGACGCCTTTGCAGGCAGCGGGGCATTAGCAATTGAAGCCATAAGCCGAGGTGCCAAAGAGGCGATAGCTTTAGATTTTGACGTTGCAGCCTACAAAGTCATCACTTTAAATATCGAGAAACTCGAGCTAACCGACCGCATTAAAGCTACCCGGGCATATGCGGGAGCATGGTCGACCCGCCACCAAGCCCAGTTATTCGACATTGTCCTGCTGGACCCACCCTATGACAATATCCCGTACCGTGACTTAAAACGTCTGCCGCGACACTTGATCCCTAATGGCACTCTAGTTTTGTCGTGGCCCGGTAAAATGGAGCCCTTAACTTTTGAAGGGTTCAAGATCGTCCAGCAAAAAAGTTACGGCGATGGCCAGCTTATTTTTTATCAATATAGTTGATCTTTGCATACCTAAGTTTTATAATATATTGCAAGATGAACAATAATAGAGGTCGATCACCCCGTAGGGCTGAAGTGCGGGAGTACCGGCGCATAAGCCGACACTTTGAAGCTTCCCATACTATTACTACCGCGGAGCGGACTGTGTATCACGATTCATTTACTGTTAAGCGTGATGTGAAGCAAGACGCAAATGATGACTACATACTGCCAGGTAAACTTGATGCTTATGTAAAATCAAATGAAGGTAGGCTGCTCTCCTTTTTAGGAGTTTCAGTCATGAATCCACGCGATGGGCTTACTGTTAAACAGCGACTTGAGCACGGAGAGGGAACATTCGATATTAATAAAGTAGAAGATATTGTCCAACAAAATTTTGCCACACCACTCACTGCGTTTATTACTAATATAGCTATTCACGGAGCGGCTCCAGAGCGACCAGGCGACCGTTTTGTGGTGCTTGCCTTGGATAATATAACTAAGGACTGCATTAGATCTGAACAGCGATTTTTATATACAGATCTCGGATTTCCTAAGGAGCTTCCTGCCCGGCGTGCTCATATCTCATTACTGCAAACCACAAACCAGCATGAAGCTCTGGCTGTTAAAGACGAACTCACCGATTTGCAGCTCCGCGGTTCACCGATAGAACTGCAGCCAGCTCGCGTCATACCCGTTTGGTGTGAAAGCAAGCGTCAGTAGCAATAAATGACTTTGAGATACTTCTCTAATCAGTTAATATAGACTAATACTACGCGGATGTGGTGGAATTGGTAGACACGCTAGTCTTAGGAACTAGTGCCGCAAGGCGTGAAGGTTCAAGTCCTTTCATCCGCACCAAATTAAAAAACCCAGACTGCCATGCTGGGTTTTTTAATTTGGTGGTGCTTTACAGCTCCGCTAAAATCTATTTTATGTTAAAAGTGTTGAAACCTAATAAGCGATAGACTGTAAATCTACGCTAGCCCAGCTGCCCTTTGGGTAGGGGCGGTCGGGGCTGGGGTCGTGATGGTTTGTCGGAACGATTTTGAGTCTGCGTGATATAATTATAGGTATGAAAACCCAGGACGAAACAAAGAAACTTAAACAGGTCGCTAAGGAAATGGTTGCTGAAGTAGCTCGTGCTAAGCGCAAGCTACTCGAGTTTGAAGTTCTTATG
>JBPCJO010000096.1:0-4826 GCA_051005235.1 Saccharimonadales bacterium (SeqCode) | reverse complement strand
GCTCATTACAGCGTGGCATGCCAGTCGATCGCACACACAACGGCATTCAAATTCCAATTGGCGACAAAACAATTGGGCGAATTTTTGACGCGCTTGGCCAGCCGCTCGATGGCTTGCCGCAAATTGACGACAAAGATCTGGCTTACAAAGACATTCTTAAAGTGCCAGCCCGCAGCACGAACTTCACGGTCCAGCAGCCCGAAATTCTAGAGACGGGTATTAAAGTTATCGACTTTATGACCCCGTTCGTTAAAGGCCGTAAAATTGGTATTATCGGTGGTGCCGGCGTTGGTAAAACCGTACTTACAATGGAGCTTATTAACAACATTGCCAAGAGTGGCTCTGGCCTGTCATTCTTCGCCGGTATTGGTGAGCGTATTCGTGAAGGCCACGAACTATACGACACGCTTAAAGAGGCCGATCTGCTTAAAAATACCTGCATGTTCTTTGGGCAGATGAATGAAAATCCGATCCAACGTGCCTTGGTTGGTATTGCCGCTACGGCACTGGCCGAAGATTTTCGCGATAACCACAAAAAAGACATTCTGTTTTTTGCCGACAACATGTATCGGTATGTCCAAGCTAAAAACGAGCTGGCCACAATTTTGAGCCAGATCCCTAACGAAGGTGGCTATGAACCGACTATCTTCTCTGATATTAAAATTTTGCAGGACCGTCTGACTTCAAACGAAAACGGCTCAATTACATCGGTACAGACTATTTATGTACCGGCCGATGACAACTCCGACCCGGCTGTACAGATGATCCAGCATGAGCTGGACGCTATTTTGGTACTTAACCGCGCTATTGCCGAGCAAGGAATACGGCCTGCCGTTGACCTAACGCGTACCTCGTCATCGCTTTTGACCCCCGAAGTGGTAGGCGACCGCCATTACATGCTAAGCGTTCAGGTACAAGCTTTGTTACAGAAGTACGAGTCATTAAAGGGTATCATCGCTATTATTGGCGAGAATGAACTCTCGCCAGCCGACCGTTCTGATTATGCCAAAGCCAAGAAGCTAATAACTAACTTTACCCAGAGTATGTACGTAACCGAAAAACTAAACGGTATACCAGGTGAGTCATTTACTCGCGCCGAAACCCTGGCCAGCATCGAAGAAATAATCGTCTAGATAGGAAGGGTTCAATGGCTAAGAAAAAGCAAGAAGAAAAGAAAACTGAAGACGTTACTGCTCCAGCTCCGCAGCTCGATGAGCACTCAATTCACGTTAAGGTATATTCGCCGTATCAATCTTATTACGATGACCTCGCCCAAAGCATTTCGGCCGAAAACGACACAGGCCCATTTGACATTCTGCCAAAGCACCATAACTTTATAACCCTGGTTAGCGCCTGTGAGGTTATTATTCGCGTAGACGAGCAACAAGATAAGAAAATTCGCATAACCCGCGGTGTTATGCACGTTCGAAGCAATAAAGTTACGCTGTTTTTAGACGTCTAAGAGCGTGATTTACATCTGAGTTAAAATCTCAAACTACAGTTATTTAGACACTATAGAATGTGAACCGTTGTGCACACATTGGTTCACATTCTATAGTGTGCTCAAAGTCGTAGTGTCTGTTTGGTATGCTGCTTATAAACCAAAATTTTTCTAAGTTATCTAACTAGTCAATAGCGATGTAGTCGAAAGCGAAGCTTTGGCCGGCTGGCGGCGGGTTGGCAGTACAGACACTAAAGCTGGTACCAGTGCGATTAATGTAGTAGTTAAGGCTGCCTGCCACTGAGCCGACGGGAGTAATAACTACGTGAGGTGTGCCATTAAAACGTTGTGTAAAGTTAACGGTGATAAAACAGCCGGCTGGAGGGCCGCCACCGGTGTTGATTGCGACGGTGCCGGCAGTGTCGGTTCCGCTGACCGAGCTGGTGCCGCCCGCCCCCAAGGCTGAGCCATCGGATTTACCCGGGGTGCCGCCGCCAGCATCAATATGCCGAGCGAGTTGTAAGTCGCCGTTAATTTGAAGATTCTGAATATTTAAGCTGGCAGCAGTTAGCGCACCGCCAAAAGTACCCGAGCCCGTAACCGACAAGTTATTTTGAATGGCTAATTGCCCCTGGATAGTAGTGTTGCCAGCTACCTGCAGCTCGTTGGCCTGGACTTGGCCAAAGACAGAATTGCCAGATACGGTAATGCCTGGAATATTGAGTGGCGCACCGGCTTTAATTTCGCCTGCAACCTCTAAACCGCCCCTAATTAATACTCTGCCCGCAAAGATGGCGTTCGATTCTACGCTTAGAATTTGCTTAGGATCGCCTACTTTAACATCGGTCTGGCGAAGTTGCTCCAGAGCTTCTTGGCTGAGCGGTTCGGTTTTTACTTGTTTGTCATCGGTTTTACTGATCTGTCGGATTTTGATTACACTGATAGCTGTGCCAACACCGGCAATGACTACCAAAAAGACAAACAGCAACAAATAAATATTAAATTTTGCTAAAAAGCCTTTTGCTAAACGCTTCTTTTTCTTACCATCTTGCGGCGTATCGACCGAAGAGCCCGAGGTTGCGTCTAATACTCCGTCGTTACCTGCTACCGGCGTGTCTCCAGAAACCGTTGACGGGCTGCCTTCTGTCGTGGTAGGGCGCGGCGCCTCGAGGGAATCCCCTTCGGGTTCGTTGGTCTCGGTAGCAGCGTTTTGATTTTCGTCTGGTTTTTTTTCCATGGCCCACAGTTTGCTTTTTATTAGTAAAGCTATTGCTTACTAGCATACTATATTTATAGTCCTTGCCAAACCGAAAACCATAAACGGGTTGTGTTTTTTTAACAGTATGACAAAATGTTAAAAGATAAAGTGTAAGACAAATAGTTTAAAAATAGTTAGAGCTAGCGTATGAAATATAATACCCATTCAAACTATCTTCGCCGCAAGCGGCTAATTAAAAGATTACTTTTTTTAGGAGTAGCCATAGTGCTAATAGGTGGTTACTTTGGTGGTAAGTACATTATCAATACCTACTTCCAAGAAGAAACGATAATTACCGAAGCCCCGATTAAAAATGTCGGTTATTTTGAGCCCTCTACTCAGATTTTTAGTAGCCCTTACTTCCAACTGCAAGCCACTAAGAACTGGGCTCAAGATATTAACGCGTCGACCGCTAACAAATATATTTATCGTAGTTATGATGGTCCGCTGATCGAACGGGAACTCACGATATATGTAAACAATATCCCTGACGATATTGTGGTAACCAGAGTACTGCCGGCGTTAGTAGACAGTGGTTCTAAAAGCCTGACCTTATCGCCAACCAGCGAACATTGTGGTAAAGGCATAACCGATAAAAAACAGTTAACGCAGACGCTAACGGTTAGCGGAGTCACCTTTAAATGTAACGTCGACGATAATAACTTCACTGTATTGGTTGGTAAAGCCGGTGGTACGACCAGCTTCGATTTACTCCGCCCGGACGGCACCACTGCCAAGTATGCAATTTATTATCGTGATGTGACGGCCAAGCCAAGTAGCACCGAGCTAGAGCAAATGCTCAAAACCTTTCAGACACGATAAACAAAAGTGCTTGTGATATAATTTCATTAAATTATGCGAGTAAAACAAACATTACATTTTGTGGCTATTGTTGCATTGATATTGCCGGTATTAAACGTCCAATCGATATTATTTGCTCAGTCAGCCTCCCCGAACTATCGGGTAGAAGAAAGCTACTTTGGATCGGGTGGCCAAGTTGATGCCACCTCAGGCAATTATCGTGCTCGACAATCGACCGGTGCTTTGGGGGTAGGAGACTCTGCCAGCGCCAACTACCGGGCCAGCGCTGGTTTTGGCACCAACGATACCGGATTTTTAGAGTTTTTAGTAACCGGAGGTACGGTTGACCTTGGTACGTTAACGTCTGATACGGTTGCCTCTAGCGGTGCCGCCCAAGCCGGGGGTTGTAACTGCTCGTTTTATGTCCGTACTTATCTATCTTCAGAATACATAGTGACAACTATGAGTAACCCTCCGACGGCCGGCAGCGCAATGATAGACGCCAAAACGGTGCTTGGTGTGCCTTCTACTAGCGATAATGTAGAGGAGTTTGGTATGAACTTGGTAGGTAACAGTAGCCCAAGCATTGGCGCCGACCCGATAAACTCACCAGACGGTACCTTTGCCGACGGCAAGGCAGCCACCGGCTACGGAACCCCCAACCAGTTTAAATACGTCGTCGGCGACATTGTTGCGCGATCGCCTGCCACCGCAGGTAATCAGGCGATCGGTCTTACAAATTACACCGTATCTTACATCATAAAAAAGAAGGTACTTACCGAGGCCGGCGCCTACAGCATGCAGCATGATTTAGTAGTCACAGCAACCTATTAAAAAAACTTGTGGAAAAGTATTGATCTTTACAACATGCTTATGGTATATATAACTGTTAGTAGATAGATAAAATGTGTAAACAAAAACAATCACAGGAGAAAAAATAGATGAGAACCATGCATATATCCAAAAGGGCCTTGAGCCTTTTGGCAGTAATATCTTTGTTGGTAGCTAGTGCGCTGCCCGCATTAACTGCGAACAGGGCGGATGCCGCACAGCTAGTTGAGCGTAGCATTACGATGAGCAGCTCAAAAACTAGCCAAGCGGGCGTAACCTACGCTGTCAGCTTTAAACCAACCACAACGAGCGTAATAAGAGGCTTTAGTGTCGAATTCTGCTCAAATAGTCCGCTCATTGGCGATACTTGTACAGCCCCAACAGGCTTTAATGCTAGCCCAACCACGGGTACGGTAACATTAGCTGGTGGTACCGGTGATACCATTCTTGACGTACACGCTAGCTCTACAGCCGTAGGCCGTTACGTCGTAACTG
>JBPCJO010000095.1:0-4762 GCA_051005235.1 Saccharimonadales bacterium (SeqCode) | reverse complement strand
GCTTTGACGTCGACTACCGGATAACCGGCCAAAACAACGTTGGCCATGGCTTCTTTGATACCTTCGTCAACTGGCTTGATGTATTCCTGTGGTACGGTGCCGCATTTGATGGAGTTGATGAACTCATAGCCAGCGCCAGCTTCATTCTGCGACAGCCTGATCCAGACATCGCCGTATTGTCCGCGGCCACCGGATTGCTTGATGTATTTGCCCTGGATTTCTACGCCGTCTTTGCGGATAGTTTCGCGGTAGGCTACTTGTGGTTGACCGATGTTGGCTTCGACGTTGAATTCCCGCTTCATTCTGTCGACAAGGATTTCCAGGTGGAGCTCGCCCATACCTGAGATAATTGTTTGGCCGGTTTCATCGTCTACCCGGACTCTAAAAGTAGGGTCTTCCTCAGCAAGGCGCTGCAATGCCAAGCTCATTTTTTCTTGATCGGCTTTGGTTTTTGGCTCGATGGCGATTGATACTGGCGGGTCTGGGAAATCGATACTCTCTAGCACTATCGGGTTGCTTTGGTCGCAGAGAGTGTGGCCGGTAGTAGTTCCTTTTAGACCGACGATCGCGGCGATGTCGCCAGCGGTGACTTCTGGAATTTCCTCACGCTTGTCAGCTTGCATCCGGACGATTCGGCCGACACGTTCTTTTTGGCCGGTCGAGCTGTTAAAAACGTAGCTGCCGGAGGCTAATTTGCCGGAATAAACTCTAAAGTAAGCTAGTTTTCCGACGAAGGGGTCGGTGGCGATTTTGAAAGCCAGGCCAGCTAGAGGCTCTGCTTCGTCAGGTTTACGCTGCATAGCTTCGTCAGTCTTGGGATTTTTGCCGATAGCTCCGCCGCGATCAAGCGGGCTTGGTAGATATTCAACAGCGATATCTAATAATTTTTCAACGATAACGCCTCGGCCGTCACCACCACTAACAGCAAAAAATTTGCCTGTCAAAACGGCTTGGCGGATAGAGTGTCGAATGTCTTGGTCGGTCAAGCCTTCTTCGCCGACTTCCAGATATTTTTCCAGCATTGGCTCGTCTTCGGCTACGGCATTTTCGATTAGTAATGAACGGTAACGATTGGCTTTTTCTAGCATGTCTTCGGGGATTTCGCCCTCGACTAATTCTTTGTCGGTAAATTCTTTATAGGTGTAGGATTTCATCGAGACAAGGTCGACTATGCCATTGACTGATTGCTCAAATCCGATTGGCAAGTGAATCGGAAAGGCTCGTTTGGTCAAGCGGGCGTGGATTGTATCAAGTGAATTATAAAAATCGCCGCCAGTTTGATTGATCTTGTTGATAAAGCAAATGCGAGGCACCTGGTACTTGTCAGCTTGGCGCCAGACGGTTTCGCTTTGTGATTCGACGCCCATTTTGCCGTCAAAGACAACTACTGCACCGTCTAGAACTCGCAAGGAGCGCTCGACCTCGACTGTAAAGTCAATGTGCCCAGGTGTGTCGATAATGTTGATCTGATGATTTTTCCAATAGCAAGTAACGGCGGCCGAGACAATAGTAATGCCCCGCTCGCGCTCCTGAGCCATCCAGTCAGTAGTCGTGCCACCCTCATGAACCGCACCAATTTTGTGCTTAAGCCCAGTCCGATACAAAATACCTTAAGTAGTAGTAGTCTTCCCCGCATCAATATGAGCAATAATCCCAATATTCCGTATATCTTTCATCTGTGTTTTCGCCATATGTTTATTCTCCTTTTACTGGTTGATGTTGTGTCGGCTCAATAAATACAATTTTGCCGTTGCACGCAGCAGCTCCAAACGGGGCTGGTAGCCATGATTCGGTTTCACCATCGCAGTTAGCTCCACTGACTTCAAGGCGTGTTCCTGCTGGCTTAGTCGCCAGTTCAAACATAGCCCTTGAAAATCTTCTACCGTTCCTATGCCCAAGTGACGAAAAAACCGATAATGCAGTGCTGGTATCCACCGAGCCAGCCCTATTTAGGACATCGCAGGCACCCTGAAGATTGCAACCTTCACACGCCATAACTAATCCCCTGAGGCATTTGTATGGGAGTGCAGTTTGGATTTTCTTCTGAAGCACGGAGGATAGCTGTACAAAAAGTACTGCTATCTGAGTACTGGAAGAAAAAATTCAAAATGTGCCCCATACAAATGCCTCAGTACCTAGCGAAGTGGGCGAAGGCTCTGTTCGCATCCGCCATCTTATGCGCATCCTCGCGCTTTTTAACTGCAGTGCCAGTTTCATTATAGGCGTCGACTAATTCGGCGGCGATTCTATCGGCCATGCCCATGCCTTTTTTGGACCTTGCGGCTGCGACAAACCACATGATAGTCAGGTGTGATTGGCGCTGGCCTTTGACTTCAAACGGAATCTGGTAGTTGGCCCCGCCGACACGGCGCGAACGAGTCTCGACATGCGGACGGACATTGGCCATTGCCTGATCGAAGACGTCCAGCGGGTTTTGGACTTTTAGCTTATCAGCAGCTTTTTGCATACCGCCGTAAACTAGCCGCTCAGCAGTCTGTTTTTTGCCGTCTTGCATAACCCTGTTGATAAACCGTTGCACAGCCACGCTGTTATAAAGCCTGTCGGCCGGAATATCTCTTATTAGTGATTTAGTTTTTTTACGTGGCATTATTTGCTCGCCTTTTTGGTGCCGTATTTTGATCGGCCTTGTTTACGGTTTTCTACGCCTTGGAGGTCTAGGTTGCCGCGGACTACGTGGTAGCGGACACCTGGAAGATCGGGTACTCGGCCGCCTCGGACTAAGACTACGGCGTGTTCCTGCAAGTTGTGGCCTTCGCCGCCGATGTAAGCCCAGACTTCGTAGCCGTTACTCAATCGAACACGAGCGACTTTGCGCAACGCCGAGTTAGGTTTCTTGGGAGTTTTGGTAGTAACTTTGACGCAAACACCTCGCTTCAATGGCGCGGCTTTTTCATAGTTACGAGTTTTTAGGCTGTTAGTCACGCGCTGAAGAGCCGGCGATTTGCTTTTCGTCGTAACTTTTTTGCGCGGTTTGCGAACCAATTGATTAACTGTCGGCATTACGCAACGCCTTTCGGAGTTGCAGTTAACAGTTGACAGCTGACAGTAGACAGCCCAAAATCTGTAATCTTTAATCTGTAATCTGTAATCTGTTCCCGTGGCATAGAAATTAATCTTAACATAATTAGCGATTTACCTCAAGAGTTTCTAGTTCTTCGTCGTCTAATTCTTCGACTCCCGTGCCAACTGGTATGCGCCGCCCCAGGATAACGTTCTCTTTCAAGCCGAACAGATGGTCGACTTTGCCGCTAGTAGCAGCCGCGATCAAGACTCTGGTAGTGTCCTGGAAAGAGGCCGCGGACAAGAATGAATCGGTGCTTAAGCTGGCTTTGGTTATACCTAATAACAATTGGTTGTAAACGGCTGGTTTTTGCTTAGCCGCAGCTAATTTTTCGTTGGCTTCGATAACTGCCAGCTTGCTGACTACATCGCCAGTGACGAAATCGCTATCGCCAGCTTCTTCTATTTGGACCCTGGAGAACATCTGATGCACAATAATTTCCAGGTGCTTATCGGCGATGTATTGTCCCTGGCTGGCAAAGATGCGCAGAATTTCGTTCATGATATATCGTTGAGTGGCTTCAACTCCCTGCAAGTGCACTAGGTCATGTAAGTTTACTGAGCCGTTGGTTAGCTTGCGGCCAGGCTCGACACTGTCGCCGTCTTTGACTAGTATCTTTTTGTAGCTTGGAATTTCGTATCGTACAACACTCTGGCCGGCTGGCGTGATGGTGATGGCTTTTTTGGTCATAGATACTTTGCCTGCGACAGGAGAAATCAGTGGTTTTTGATCGTTTTCCATGGTCGCGAGCACGTCGCCTACAGCTACGTCTGACCCGGCGGCAACATGTGGAGTACGTTCGCCAAACTGCATGGTGCTGGCTTTGGCTTGGTCATCTGTTATTTGCAAGATGTATTGTTCGCCTTCTTCCCAAATGGCAACTAGACCGGAAATATCAGCTAAAAAGGCTTTACCTTTGGGCACGCGGACTTCGAAGATTTCCTCAACACGAGGCAAGCCTTGGGTGATGTCATCGGCTGCGGCTACTCCACCACTGTGGAAAGTTCTAAGTGTCAGCTGAGTTCCCGGCTCACCGATACTTTGGGCGGCGATAACGCCGATTGGACTGTAGGCAGAAACTAGATTGCCGGTGGCTGGGTCAAGCCCATAGCTCTTTTGGTTGATGCCTCTGACAGATGTGCAGCTCAGTACGCTCATGATTTTCACGCCGTCGAGTTTGTCGTCAGCTTCTATAGCCTTAGCTATTTTGTCGTCTATTAACTGGCCTTTTTTAACGTAGTCGCCGATTTTCTCAGCCGCGTAACGACCGTAAAGACGGTTGTAATAAGGCACGCCGATTTCGGCAGCATCTTCGCGGTATAGTGCGAAACCTGGGTCATCGACTTCATTAGCCAGTGTAAATACATCTTGGGCAACATCGACTAAGCGCCGAGTCAAGTAGCCTGAGTCGGCAGTTTTGAGTGCTGTGTCAATCAAACCTTTTCGAGCACCTCGGGTGGAAGTAAAGTATTCTAGCGGATTGAGGCCGTCGCGGTAGTTGCTTTTGATCGGCAGCTCCATAGCTTTACCGGTAGCATCTGACAAGATACCGACAGAGCCGATAACCTGCTTGACCTGAACGATTGAACCACGAGCACCGGACGTAACAGCCAACGACATGGCGTTGTCTTCTTTTAGAAATTGCTCGCTCAAAGCCTTCTGCACATTGGCATCGGCATC
>JBPCJO010000094.1:0-17529 GCA_051005235.1 Saccharimonadales bacterium (SeqCode) | reverse complement strand
TTCAAGCAGGCGAGTTTCAGCCTGCTATCCGAACTGAGACCGGCTTTGATGGGATTTGCTCCCCCTCGCGGGTTGGCTGCCCTTTGTACCGGCCATTGTAGCGTGTTTGTAGCCCCAGACGTAAGGGTAATACTGACCTGACATCATCCCCTCCTTCCTCCCTGTTAACAGGGCAGTCTAGCTAGAAAAATCCAACTAACTACAAGGGTTGCGCTCGTTGATGGACTTAACCAAACATCTCACGACACGAGCTGACGACGGCCATGCAACACCTGTCACCGAGCTCAATAAAGCACATTCGCCTTTCGGCAAACTTCTCGGGATGTCAAACCTGGGTAAGGTTCTTCGCTTACCATCGAATTAAACAACACGCTCCACCGCTTGTGCGGGTCCCCGTCAATTCCTTTATGTTTTAAGCTTGCGCTCGTACTCCACAGGCGGGATGCTTAACGCGTTAGCTTCGCTACTAGAAGGGTCGATACTTCTAACAGCTAGCATCCATAGTTTACGGCGTGGACTACCGGGGTATCTAATCCCGTTTGCTACCCACGCTTTCGTGCCTTAGTGTCAATAATAGACCAGTCGCCTGCCTACGCCATCGGTGTTCCTCCTTATATCTACGGATTTCACTCCTACACAAGGAATTCCAGCGACCTCTTCTATATTCTAGCTTAGTAGTTTAGGACATGTGTATATGGTTGAGCCACACGCTTTCACGCCCTACTTACTATGCCACCTACGCAACTCTTTACGCCCAGTAATTCCGGATAACGCTTGGATCCTCCGTATGACCGCGGCTGCTGGCACGGAGTTAGCCGATCCTTATTCATAGGTTACCGTCATAATCTTCACCTATAAAAGCAGTTTACGACCCAAGGGCCTTCATCCTGCACGCGGCGTTGCTCCATCAGGCTTTCGCCCATTGTGGAAAATTCCCTACTGCTGCCTCCCGTAGGAGTCTGGGCCGTGTCTCAGTCCCAGTCTGGCTGATCATCCTCTCAGACCAGCTAATGATCGTCGCCTTGGTGAGCCATTACCTCACCAACAAGCTAATCATACGCAGGCCGTTCCCAAACCGCCGAAGCTTTACTCCGTAGAGCACATGCGGTATTAGCTACTCTTTCGAGCAGTTATTCCTCAGTTTGGGGTACGTTCCTACGCGTTACTCAGCCGTCCGCCACTCGAGTACCTCCGAAGAGGCCTTTCCGTTCGACTTGCATGTATTAGGCACGCCGCCAGCGTTCATCCTGAGCCAGGATCAAACTCTCCAAAAAAGAATTTGCATCTGTTAGCTCAGCTTTATCTAGTGTTGCCGTATTGCTACGACGCTACCCGATTTACTGACTTAATTGAAATACAATTCATTAAAACAAATTAATGAATTGACGTTGATTTGCACTATCTCAAATTTTTAACGTACAGTAATTTTCGCGCTCTCTCCACTCTAGAAAACTTCTGAAAACGGCGTCTAAAGGTGTTAGACTCAAAACTTCTAGCGAAATTTTGAGAGACACTTTAAGACGAGCACCCGAAAATCTCATTTAATATTACCCGCTTTAACACCTCTTGTCAACCAAATGTGTTGTAAAGTTTGCAGTAAGCGTTATGGCCTGCTGGTTGCCCTACTCGCTCGTTGACCATTCTGTTTATGGCACATTCTGAAAGTATATACTCAGCATGCCTTACGTTCATACTTTGATTAGTTGAAAGTATGAATTCAATTCATACTTTCAAAAAGTGCGCTTTTACCTACTATCAACTGATTGCAAAACTCCTTATAAATTTTGATTTTAGTCTTGAATTTGCGACCAAGTAGATGGTCCAGCTTTATTGATGTCTCGTCGCGACAGTCGTTTTGCGTGTAATGAACGCACAACGACTTCCATTGACCCCCTGTCGGTAACTGCTTGCTCTATAGTAGATTCAAGACGCATTTTTAAAGCTATTGCCTCTCTGATATAGGCGCTCCGCTTAGTGTAATCAACGGCTACCGCAGTGTTTAGATCACGCAAGAAATCTTCTGGAAGAGTGATTATTATTCGTTTATATGCCATACGACCTAATTTATCGTACAAACATTAAACCAGCATTAAATTTACGAAACCCTAAAAAACTATGTAATCGGTTCGATGACGACGCCGTCTTCGACAGAGTCTTCGGGTTCTTCGTCGGCTTCTTCGGATTTATCCACCAAGGCCAGTGAGACTACCTTGTCAACGCCGTTCAGCCGCATAATGCGGACGCCTTGGGTTGCTCGACTTAACGACGGAATATCTTTAAGACCTAAGCGGATGGTCTGGCCAGAGCTAGAAATCAGGATAACTTCTTGGTGATCGTCTCCAGACAGCGCCTTAACGCCGATTAGGCGGCCGGTCTTGGTATTTACCACTGCCGAGCGAATACCGACGCCACCGCGCTTGTGAGCCGTAAATTGGGCTACTTTGGTGCGCTTGCCATAACCGGATTCGCTAATCACGAAGATACTGGAGCCTTCTTCGACGATATCCATGCCAATTACATGGTCGTCGGCACGCAGGCGGATGCCGCGGACACCGCGCGAGACACGACCCATCGGGCGGGCGTCTGACTCGTGGAAGCGGATTGCTTGGCCACCAGCGGTCGAGATGACGACCTCGTTCTCGCCGGACGTCATGCGGATCCACTTAAGTTCATCGCCGTCATCGAGGTTAATAGCGATCAAGCCGGAGCTGCGTACGTTAGCGTACTGCTCAAACGGCGTCTTCTTAACCACGCCACGGACGGTACACATAATTAAGTTGGCGGCAGCCGATTGTTTGCTGATGTTAATCACGGCGCTGACCGTTTCTTCGGGTTGCAATTGCAACAAGTTCACAATAGCTACGCCCTTGGCATTTAGGTTGGTTGCCGGCAGCTCGTAGGTCTTCAAACGGAAGACGCGGCCTTTGTTTGTAAAGAATAATAAGAAGTCATGTGTTGACGCATTTACAACGTGTTCGATGACATCTTCTTCGCGGGTGGTCATGCCGCGCTTACCCTTACCACCACGATGTTGCTTCCGATAATCACCTACCGGACTCCGTTTAATGTAATTTGCCGATGTAAGCGTTACAACGACTTGTTCGTCCGGAACTAAGTCTTCGTCGCTCATTTTACCAAGCTCGTGAACAATAACTTGGGTGCGACGCTCGTCACCATACTGCTTTTTAATTTCTAAGAATTCGTCGCGGATAATCTTTAAAATCTTCTTCTCGTCGGCCAAAATACTTTCGAGTTTACTAATCAACTTCACGAGTTCAGCCAGCTCATCTTCGATCTTTTGGCGCTCCAGGCCAGCCAGCGTCCGCAGTTGCATCGCCAAAATAGCTTTGGCTTGGATCTCGCTCAGCTTAAACTTGGCCATCAAGTTTTCTTGGGCCTCGTCGGTGGTGCCGCTGGCACGGATAATCGCGATCACTTGGTCGATATGGTCGAGGGCGATCTTGAGACCTTCTAATACATGGGCGCGCTCAAGCGCTTTGCGCAGCTCATACTCAGTCCGGCGGCGAACAACAACACGCCGGTGCTTAATGTGCTCCTGAATAATATCCTGGAGCCCCAGCACCCGTGGCTGCAAGCCATCGACTAGCGCCATCATGTTAAAGTGAAAGGCCGTTTGTAGCGGCGTCAGCTTATACAATTGGTTGAGCAACTTTTTAGGATAGGCGTCTTTCTTGAGGTCGATGACGATCCGGACGTTGCCGCGGGCACTTTCGTCACGGATATCGCGGACGCCGGTGATCCGTTTTGTGTTCACTAAATCGGCGATTTTAATGATCAAACTCTCTTTATTAAGCGCATACGGGATCTCGGTAATAATAATTTGTTGCAACTTCCCAGTCTCGACGATTTCGGCGACACCACGGACGACTATGCCGCCGCGGCCGGTTGCATACGCCGTTCGGAGTGACGCTTGGCCATAAATAATACCGCCGGTTGGAAAGTCGGGGCCTTTAACGTGCTGCAACAGGTCGTCCAGCGTGGCTTCGGGATTATCAATTTGCTCGATTGTAGCGTCGATTAGCTCGGTTAAGTTGTGCGGCGGAATACTGGTTGCCATACCGACGGCAATACCAATTTGACCGTTTAAAAGCAGATTGGGGATTTTAGCTGGCAATACTTCGGGTTCTTGGCGGGTACCATCATAGGTATCACGGAAGTTGACGGTGTCTTTGTCGATATCCGACAAGATTTCGTCGGCCAAACGCTGCATTTTAGACTCGGTATAACGCATGGCAGCCGGCGGATCACCATCCATCGAGCCAAAGTTACCTTGGCCGTTAACCAGCATGTACCGCATAGACCACGACTGTGCCATACGAACCAAAGCGTCATAAATCGAGGAGTCGCCGTGTGGGTGGTAGCGACCCATCACCTGCCCAACCACGTTGGCGCTCTTACTATGACGGGCGCTGCTACGCAGCCCCTGCTCGTTCATACTGTACAAAATACGTCGGTGTACCGGCTTGAGGCCATCGCGCACGTCCGGGAGCGCCCGTTCGACAATCACACTCATTGAATAACGGAGGTAACTGTCTTCCATAACGTTCTCAACAGTGCGGTTCTCGACGCTTCGCGAATGAGTAAACTGTGGCTGGTTCTCTATTCGCGGCTCTTGTATCGCGTCATTTAAATCGTCGGTTGCCATTTTATTTGCCTCCTAACGTATTCGATCGAGACACTATGTAATGTGAACCGTTATGGACAGGTTGGTTCAAAACGCCTAGTTGATAAAAAAGAAGTGTTTGGCTCATAGGGTTAGATATCCAAGTCCTTTACAAATTTCGCATGGGTCGTAATAAAGTTCTTACGTGGCTCAACTTCGCTGCCCATCAGCTTGTTAAAAATGGCGTCAGCTTTTTCGCTGTCTTCTACTTTTACCTGGATCAAGACCCGCTTTTCGGGGTTCATGGTCGTTTCGAACAGTTGTTCGGCGTCCATTTCGCCGAGTCCCTTATAGCGCTTTTGTTCGCTAAAACCGGCTTGGCGGTAGCGCTCGTCGGCGGCATTGACTTTACTGCCCTCAGCCATACGGCGGGCAATCTCGGCATCTAGCACAACTTCTAGCTCCGCCTCGTCATAAATAAAGGTGTTGGCTTTTTTACCTTGTTTTACCAGCTCAAACAAGGGCGGTTTGGCAAGGTACAGATGCCCGCCGTCTACCACCGGCTTGAGGTAACGGAAGAAGAACGTCAAAAGCAGCGTACTAATGTGCGAGCCGTCGACGTCGGCATCGGTCATGATAATGATGCGGTCGTAACGGAGGCCACGCAGGTCAAAAGAGTCTTCGATACCGACGCCCAACGCCTTAATTAAACTGACGATTTCGTTGTTGCCCAGCATTTTATCTAGCCGGGCCCGCTCGACGTTCAAGACTTTACCCCGCAAAGGCAAAATGGCCTGCGACTTGCTGTCGCGGCCCGATTTAGCAGAACCACCGGCTGAATCTCCCTCAACCAGGTAAATTTCTGATTCTTTTGGATCTTTATTAGAGCAGTCTGCCAGTTTACCGGGCATACTTGCGCCTTCGAGTACGCCTTTACGAATGATGTTGTCTCGCGCCGCGCGAGCCGCCTTACGGGCCCGGGCCGCCAGGAGTGCTTTACCAATAATCTTGCGGGCAACGGCCGGATGCTCCTCTAAATAATAATTCAGGTTCTCCGACAAAACAGATTCAACATGGCCACGGGTTTCGGGGTTACCGAGCTTGTTCTTGGTCTGCCCCTCAAACTGCGGATCGGGCAATTTAACCAAAATAACAGAGGTTAACCCTTCGCGGCAATCTTCGCCGGTCAGGTTCTCTTCTTTTTCTTTGAGGAGGCCGTTTTTGCGGGCATAGTCGTTAACAATACGCGTTAAGGCCGCCCGAAAGCCGGTCATATGCGTACCGCCGTCGGGGTTATAGACGTTGTTGGCAAACGCCTTTACCGTATCGGTGTAGGTTTCGGCGTACTGAATCGCAATTTCTACCTGGACGTCATCGACTTTTTTGTCGACGTAGAACACATCATCGTCTACAACATCTTTGCCCATATTAAGGTGTTTAACATACGATTTAATGCCACCTTCAAAGTAAAAAGCGTACTGCTTGCCGGCGCGCTCGTCTACCAGTGAAGTTCGGATACCTTTTGTCAGATAGGCCGCGTGGCGCAAGCGGTCGAGCACCGTTTCGTAGTTAAACTTGGTCGATTCAAAAATCGATTCATCGGGCCAAAAGGTAATCTCGGTACCGGTATGATCAGTTTTACCAATCATTTTAAGGTCGGCCGCCGGAATTCCCTTAGCATACGTCTGCTCATATAACTTGCCGCCACGGTGAACACGAACGATCAATTTGCTCGAGAGCGCGTTGACCACACTGACACCGACACCGTGCAGCCCGCCAGACACCTTATAACTATCGCCGTCAAACTTACCACCGGCGTGCAGGACGGTCAGTACCGTCTCGACCGTGCTTTTGCCGGTCTTGGGGTGTAAATCGGTTGGAATGCCCCGTCCGTCGTCTATAACGTGTACGCTGCCATCGGCATGGATGGTTACCGCGACACGTGTAGCATGACCAGCCAACGCCTCGTCGATACCGTTGTCGACAATTTCCCACACCAGGTGGTGCAGCCCCTCGATACCCGTCCCACCGATGTACATACCCGGCCGTTTACGGACCGGATCCAACCCCTCAAGAACCTGAATCGAACCAGCATCATAGTTTTTTTGTTTATCGGACGATTTCGCAGACAATATGTTCCCCTCTCTCTGCTCAGTACTTTAGAGCTTTCCCGCCAAAGCTTGTTACCAATAACTATACACGACCTCTGGTGACAATGCAATAAATACAAACTGTGAAATAACCAACATGATCAGGCAACCCTTTGGTATATCATTTAACAAATAATAGTTAAGTAATAGTTAACTTTATAAAGTATTTATTGGGAGACATAATGAACGCCATATCTATAGTTGTTCCTACGCTGAATGAAGCTAACAACGTGCCCTTGCTGGTAAGGCGTATCGCTGCGTCCTTTAAAGGTAGCGGTCTACTGTATGAAATTATTTTCGTAGACGACCACTCCATAGACGGAACCACTAATGTAATCGATAAGCTAACCGATTCCTATCCTGTATCGGTCGCTAAAAAAGTTGGACCAAGGGGTAAGGCCTTTTCATTGTTGCAAGGTTTTAAGATGGCTCAATACAATAACATCTGTATGATAGACGCCGACCTACAGTATCCACCAGAGGCAATTGTACCAATGTACAGGCTTATGACCGAAAACAAAGTAGACCTGGTAATTACAGATCGAGAAGATCACGAAACCAGTCAGTTACGGCAGCTCTCTTCAAAGGTTTTTAACTTTGCCTTTATACGTTTGTTGTTCGGTTTTGACTACGATACCCAGTCCGGCTTAAAGTTATTCAAGAAAAGGGTTATTGAGCAATCTTCATTAAACCCTACGCCCTGGAGCTTTGATTTAGAATTTATTGTTCGGGCGCTCGAGAATAACTTTAAAATTCTTAGTTACACGATTCCATTCTCGAGCCGTCACAGCGGAGAAAGCAAGGTGCGGGTCTTTAAATTAACGTTTGAGCTTGCCAAGGCCTCTCTAAAACTACGGTTTACTTCTTCTTCGAGTAAGGTCAAACAAGCCTATCGTATGAACCTGCGAATAGCCGAACGGGTCTCAGGAATATTATTAATTCCAGTTATGGGATTGCTCGCGGCCCTGGTGCTGTCTTTGCCCGCACAAGCAAGTGCGCTACAGCTACCGTTAGTAGATAGACCTCTCGAACTGGTTCAGCAACGCGTTTTTCCCGCACAACCCCAGGCCAGCTCACCCACCACTGCCCCGCAGCCCATCGCCAACGAGCAGCCCATCAGCAACGAGCAGACGACAACACCCGTTAGCTCAAGCGAGTCAACCAGCTTGTCGCCACAACCACAACCTCCTGCTACCATCGCCTCCGCACCCCCAGATCCAGTTAGCTCAAGTCAGCCTTCTCTGGTAGCGGGGGCAGTGTCACAACCTGGCGCAACCACGTATCCATCTTTAGCGTCTGCCAGTAGTTTGCCGACATATACCCAGGCTTCTGCCAAACAATTCAACAACTCTATTATTTTACCACTGGCTGCTTCTACTATGCTTGGCTCAATTGTAGTAGCCGCACGTGCCCTGTCCAAACCCTCAACCAATGCGTAAATTCAAGCGTCCAATTCTAATTTTTGTCGCGGTCGCTGTATTTTTAAGCAGTATCGGTGTTATTGCTGCCGTCTTTTACCGTGACAGCGAAAAAAAAGACGAACCCTTGGTTTACGCCAACAACCAGATGCTGCTAGAGCTTTGGAGTGATTATAAAAGTAACTACATTGAACCGGGCACCAACCGGACGCTTGATAAGCAACAAAACAATATCTCTACCTCAGAAGGCCAAAGTTATACCATGCTACGAGCAGTTTGGGTTGACGACCAAAAAACATTTGATGAAAGTTGGCAGTGGACGAAAGATAATCTGCAACGCGACGACTTTTTACTGTCCTGGAAGTTCGGCCAACTACCCGATGGAACCTACGGTATACAAGACACGGTCGGTGGCCAAAATACTGCTACCGACGGAGATTCCGACATTGCCCTAAGCCTACTTATGGCCTACTCCCGCTGGCAACAAGATAAATATTTATATGACGCCCTGCCCCTCATATCAGCCATGTGGGAAAAAGAAGTCGTTATAATTAACGGCAAGCCGGTGCTGGCAGCAAACGATCTGGAGCGAAAAAACCCAAAAGAAATAATCGTTAACCCGTCTTATTTTGCACCTTATGCCTACAAGGTTTTTGCAAATGTCGACAAAAAACACGACTGGCAGGCTTTAGCCGATAATTCATACGTACTGCTTACCGAAATCAGCCAAAGCAAGCTGGACGCCTCTGGCACAGCTGGCCTGCCGCCTGATTGGGTAAGCATCGATCGTGTCACTGGCGCTATAAGCGCGCCAGCCAACAAAGATTTAACTACCAGGTTCAGTTACGACGCTATCCGGACACCGTGGCGCCTGGCGCTCGACTGGCAGTGGCATAAAGATCCACGCGCCAAGGCAGTACTCGCCAATTTTGGTTATTTAAAAGACCAGTGGCATAACAATAAGAAAATATTTTCGAGCTATAGCCACGATGGAACAGCTCTCGTCGACTATGATTCGCCAGCGACTTACGGGGCAACCATTGGCTATTTTAGCGTTATAGATCCGGGCATTGCCGAAGAAATATATAAAGCCAAACTGATCACACTGTATAGCCCAGATACCCAAAAACTTAAGCAGCCACTGAGTTATTACGACGACAACTGGTCTTGGTTTGGTTCGGCATTATTACTCGACAAGCTACCGAATCTTACAGAGGTGGATAATAAACGGTGAGCTTAGACAAACAGGGCTTCTTACAAAATACAGCCGGTAAACGATTACTGTTTATAAACGCTGCTTTCGCATTATTTTACTTCTTGGTTATTACGTTTGGCTTTAGCCATGGAAATCCAATTTTGTTCTGGCTGCTTATCCTCGGAGAGCTATTTCATCTGGTTCAAATAGTTGGCTACTGCTACAGCGTCTGGGACGATCGGATAGACGCCCCGTTTAACAGCCTTTTTTCTGAGCCAGTTGATGTTTTTATTACCGTCTGTGGGGAACCTGTCGAGATTGTAAGAGAAACGGCACAGGCTGCGCTTGCCATGGAGTACCCGAACTTTAAGGTTTACTTGCTCAACGACGGCTACGTGGCCAACAAAGATAACTGGAAAGATATTGATGATCTGGCTCTGGAACTGGGGATAAATTGCGTTACCCGCATCACTCCCGGCGGCGCCAAAGCCGGCAATATTAATAATGGTTTACGCCAATCTACCAGCCCCTATTTTGTGGTGTTCGATGCCGATCATGTACCTTACCCGTCTTTCATGAGCGAGGTCATGGGTTACTTTACTGATCCAAAGATGGGTTTTGTGCAAACTCCGCAATTTTATAAGAACCAAAACGAAAACAACATAACAAAAGTAGCCTGGTGGCAGCAAACACTGTTTTTTGGACCAATAATGTCTGGCAAAAACCGACTTAACTCGGCCTTTATGTGCGGCACAAACATGGCGATCCGCCGATCAGCCATTGCCGAAGCAGGTGGAATGTGTGAGTTTAACATCGCCGAAGACTTCTTAACCTCGCTATTCATACATCAAAAAGGATGGAACAGCGTGTATGTACCAAAAGTACTGGCAGAGGGCTTAGCCCCAGAAGATTTTTTGAATTACTACAAGCAACAATTCAGGTGGACAAGGGGCAGCCTAGAAGTCATATTCAAATATAATCCGCTCTTTCGACGCGGGCTGCGCTTCAGCCAAAAGTTACAGTATCTAATATCTGCCAGCTACTACTTATCGGGGGTAGTTGTCCTGATAGACGCTATGTTACCAATAATATTTTTGTTCACCGGCATAACCGCTCTCATTACTTCATCTATGGCCTTGGCCAGCGTATTTATACCGTACATGTTTTTAAACTTATACACCCTGCAAAAAACCAGCAACTTTTCATACGCTTTTGAGGCTATCTCTTTTTCGCTCAGTTCGTTTTGGCTGCAAATCAGTGCCATACTTGCCGTCATCACCAATCAAAAAACTAGTTTCGCGGTAACTTCCAAAAATCAAGTACGGGGCAACTTCTTATATCTGGTAATACCCCAGATTTTATATGTTGCCTTGTTCATAGGTGGCGCTACGGTAGGCTTTTTGCGCGAGGGTGCGAGCGCGTCACTCATGGCCAACATCGCCTGGGCACTCTTAAACATAGCCGTTTTTATTCCATTTATCCGAGCAGCCATGCCCACTCGTCGCAGCACAGTCGAGTTGGCGGTATCCGAAGCCGATTCCATACCTACCGCAAGCAGAGCAAAACATGAAGTCGCCTAAGAAGAACCGCTGGTTTATAGGCCTGTTTCTACTCCTCTGTGCCGTGGGATCGTTTGCAATTTCCCGACTATTTTTGATCGATAACAGCCTCAGGCTGGACGAAGCCCAAAGCCTGTGGCAAACCAGTCACTCGATTCCTGGAACGCTTAGAGTAGTTGCTCAAGACGTTCATGTTCCCCTGTATCACCTTATACTCCATTTTTGGCAAGTCTTTGTAGGTCAGAGCGTAGAGAGTGTTCGCTTGCTATCTTTTATATTTTTTGCGCTGACCATTCCGTTCGTATACTTGCTTGCCCGCCGCGTGCTATCAGTTAACTGGTCATTATTTGTAGTATTTTTATTTAGTTTTTCGCCGTTCATGAACTGGTATGCCAACGAAGCCCGCATGTACACCTTACTGGCTTTAGTTGCCACGATCAGTCAGTACTATTTTGTCAGGCTGATTGAATCCAAAGGTCAGAAAGGCTGGCTGGGCTACACCTTGAGCGCAGTTATTGGGGTCTACACCCATTACTTCTTCTTGTTTAACCTGATAGCCCAAGGGCTTTTCTTCTTGTTTAACCGCAAAAAGTTTGCAACCGGCACGCTAAAGAAGTTTATTCTCTTGGCTATCTTACTTTTGATCGAGTTAGCCCCTTGGCGGTTATATTTTCTTTCGCTTGGGTCCGGCGGCAATACATCGCCTAACCTTCCGCTTCCATCAACGGTTGATTTTTTTAACGTCTATTCACAATTTTCGTTTGGTTTTCAGAACAACGGTATTAACACTGTTCTCGTTTCGATGTGGCCAATCCTGGTTATAGTCTCTCTTTTAAGTGTTAAGTACGGTCAAAAACTGACCACCAAAATGGGCTATATTATGGTAGCCGCATTCGTCCCAATTTTACTGGCCTTTGGACTCAGCTATGTTCTATCGCCGTTTTTCTTGAGCCGTTATATGGTCGCTTGTATTGTGCCAGTAACTATTTTGGTAGTCTGGTTTATTAGTAATTATCGCAAGTCGCTTTCTTTGGCTGTGTCTACGGTACTTGTGGCGTTACTGGTGGTCTTTTCACTACAACAGTACCTGAGCAATACAACACCGGTAAAAGAAGACTTTCGGGCAGCAGCAGAGGAGCTTAATAGCAAGACTACCGCGCGGGACAACGTAATACTATCGACACCCTTTACGGTCTATCCCTTTGAGTATTACTATCATGGCCAGGCGGTCATTAGCACATTGCCAATCTGGAATCGCTCTATCCCCGGACCGATACCGGATTTTCAGGAGTCAGAGCTGCCAAAGCAAGTCGACAGCTTACGCCAGAATCATCAGTACGCATACCTATTACTCAGTTTCGATCAAGGTTACGAAGAACAGGTTTTCCAGTACTATGAACAGCACTTTGAGAGAGTAGAAGCAAAGACTTTCTCGCCAGACTTACGGCTTTATGTGTATCGGGTGGGTTATAACGAAGTTAAACCTATAAACGACTTGTAAATAGTTATGTCAACAAACCTGCTATCTCACCGCAAACGCTTGCCTGCATTTTTTGTTATTGGGCTGTTTAACACTTCGCTAGATATTATTATTTACTTATTGTTACTAAAAGCTGGGCTGACCATAGTGCTGGCCAACATTATTTCTACCTCTATAACTTTGGCAATCAGTTATAGGCTAAATAAACGATTTACATTTAAAGACAGACAGGCGGGCCATACTAGTCTCATTAAATTCTTAATAATTACCCTGACAGGCTTGTGGCTACTGCAGCCTATCGCCATCTATGGGGTGCTTTGGTTACTAAATACCCAAACAATAGTGAGTAGCCTATTCTACAACCTCATCTCTAAATTGGCCGCTACCTCAGTGTCAATGGTCTGGAATTTTGTTTTATACGAAAAAATTGTTTTTAAACCGATAAAAATTAAAGAAAAAGACTCATAGATTATTAGGAGTGTGTTATACTTATTTCAGTATTTAATCAAGAGATTAACAGATAATGTATAAAAAATTATTGACGGTTCTAGGTTTCACCAGCCATTGTTGTGGTGCAAAAATAGTAACCTGGCACGCTGGAAAAGAGTATTGCCAAAAGTGTGAATCATGGCTAGACACAGGAAAGCCCAAGTCGCCCCCACTACTAACATCAACTCCAAACACAAACAGCTTGCAGCAATTAAAACAAGTTAAATAACACTTGTCTGAACACATACTTTTATGATTCAATAGGTAGGACTTCCACACGTTTATATAAAAGCGAAACCACCTGTTGAAAATAAAAATTAGGTTCGGAAATGTTTAAAAAATTAGTATCCAATCTGCCGTTTAGCCCGACCACCATCGATCAGGTAGCTTTTTATGTGCAACGGCTCAAGCAAGAGAAGTCAATTCGGCGCCTCGGACTGGTACTCATCGTGTTCAGTATGTGTATCCAGTTATTCGCGGCTATGGTTCCACCAGAAAAGTCGCTGGCTGCCTCCGATAATGACGTCATACCAGGTGGCGTAACCAGCCTGACCGAATTAAAAACCGCTTACGACTCAAAGACCGATGTTAAAGCACTGTATGATCATTTTGGGCTGATCGGTAGCAGCTTCACGAGTAGTACTGTCCAGGACACCACATTTGATTTTCAGCAGCATCGCGCCGACGGTAGCCAAATTGTCGGGCGCGTCAATTTAGATAGCACCGACGATATCTACGTCGGCAAACTCGGTGACACTAACTTTTACAGTCGCGGCGTCGGCGACACCCCAGGCAGTGCCGCAGCGTATTACTTTGACAAACGTAAAGGTACCGACAACACCTTTTACTATCTCTGGGTACTAAAAGATAGCGGCAACCTGATCTACCAACCGGCCGATGGCCAAACTCCAGTGACAGCCTGCACCACTGATGCTAACTGCCCGGTGCCCACCCGCAGTAAAACCGCCCAAAATCTCACCCAAAAACTTGACCCGGCTACCACGCTGCTTACCAAAGCCATGCCTAACGACGTAATCGAATACACGCTTACCACTCGTAACGAAGAAGCCGCCGACAAGAAAGGCTATGTTATAGAAGAATATATTGGCGACTTCCTCGACTATGCCGACGTCGACCTCGCGTTCTTGTCGCAACAAGGCGGTACCTACTCGGCCGCGACCAAAAAAGTTAGCTGGGCCAACCAAACATTACCTACCCATAGCGAGCTCAAGAAGACCTTTCGGGTAACCCTTAAAGCATCTATCCCTGGCACCAACCAGCCAAATGCCACTTCTACCAACTACGACTGTAAAATGCAAAACGGCTACGGCACCGAGACGGTTATCCCGGTCGCTTGTCCAACTTTAAAGACTATCGACGAGCTACCAAACACCGGTCCCGGCACCGCCATTGGCGTGGGCTTCGCGGTATCAGTCATCAGCGGTTACTTCTTTATGCGTAGCCAGTTGCTAGCAAAAGAGTTGCGGATTATTAAACGAAGGCACCAGTCAGGGCACTAAACTATGAGCGAACTACAACCACACTTTGAAGGTGAAAAACTCAACGAACTCGACCAAAAAAACTTTGAGAAAGCCAATGATGAGGCTGCCGAAAAACGCCGCGAAGCGGCTGAAAAAGCAGCCGAACATGACCTCCGAAACTCCCTCGAAGCAATTCAGGAACGAGTCGAAAAGGCCGCCCGCAGCAAAGCCGAAGTCGACGCCGCCGACGGCCGCGCCGAGACCTACGCCAGCGAGTCACCGATCGACCTTGGCACCCAGTTTAAAGGCCATGCCTATCAACAGCAAATCCAGCGCGTCCAACAAAAAGAAAAGCCAGCCGAACGAGCCTTTAGTAAATTTATCCATCAGCCAGTCATCGAAGAGATCAGCCAACTCGCCGAAGACACCATCGCCCGCCCCTCCGGCCTGCTGGCCGGCGGTCTGTTTTCGGCAGTCAGCAGCCTACTTGTACTCTGGATCTGCCGCCATTACGGCTACGAGTACAACTTTATCATCGGCCTCGGTGGCTTCGTCGCCGGCTTCGTGATTGGCCTTCTCGTCGAAGGCATCTGGCGCTTATTCCGACGCCCGTAAATTGTCTCGCACTAAAATTCTTAGAGCTAGTCAACCCATACAATTGCCTGCAAGACCATCCGTTACTATCCAATATACTCATCGTATATAATTCGTATATACCCCTACCCCTGTTAGCCGTATATACCGATTATATACGATCATTATGTTCGATTTTAGACAGGTAATAACAACTGCAGAGTTTTGTGGTTCTGGTGGCTGTAGCTTTTAACTCAACCAACTATTACCGTTTAATGTGGAGAGTACCGTCGTGATGCTGCTTAGCAGCATCCTCAGAACCAGGCTCCGCAGCTGGCTCAGCGCCACGAACATTAAATTCCCCTACCGGGTGCGTCTGATCATTTTTTGGTTCTGGCGGCGGCGTAATAGTTTGAGGAGGGTCTTGGCTCTGCGGCTGCGGCGCTGGTGGTGATACTGGTGATACCGGCGGCGCTGATGGCGGCTTCGCAGCAGCTGGCGGCGACTTGCGCCGTTTATCGAGCCACTGGTCTAAAAAAGATGAACCGCCGGAGGGCGCTGCGGCTGGTCCGGGAGTAGCAAAACCACCAACAGGATTACCGGCTGGCGAGACTGGTTGACCGTAGGGACCTGTCCCCGCGCCCGGCGTGGCACCGAACGGCCGGCCGCCGGCCGCGCCAGCGCCTGCTCCAAAAGCCGGTTTCGCGGCGGCCGGAGCGGTCTCTGTAACGTGCATCCGCTGGAAGATCTCTTTCTCAACAATCTGGCGCGGACGACCGTGTTTAGCGGCCGAGAGCTGTTTGAGAGCCGCGCCGAGCTCTGGATTTGGCGTGCCAAGCGGTGGCGCGCCCGCCATACTAAACGCCTGCGTCGGAACCCCACCAATCAAGGTCCGAACGATGGCATTATAGTTTGGTATACGGAGTAAGTCGTCAGCGTCAAACATCGGCTGGAAGTAACGAGTTAGACCGTCAACATCGTTCTGGCCGACACGGAACGCAACAGTCGTACCGACATTACCAAACACCGCGTCGCGAATTTCTTCGCTAAGTTGAGTGGTAAATTGGTTGGCAACTACTAAATTCAGGCGGTACTTACGGGCCTCAGATAAAATGGTGGCGAACGAATCAGTCGAGAAGTTCTGGAACTCATCGACATACAAACAAAAATCCTGGCGGTCCTTCTCAGGAATATTAGCGCGCGACATAGCCGCTGACTGGAACTTCATCACAAAGATCATACCGAGCAAGTTAGAGTTTAAATCACCAGTACGGCCCTTCGAGAGGTTAACCAGCAAAATTTTCTTATTGTCCATAATGTCACGCAGTTCAAAAGAGCTCTCGGTCTGACCAATAATATTACGCATCATACCGTTCGACAAAAAGGCGCCGAACTTACTGACAAACCAGCTCACGACGTCGCCAAACTCATTCGATTTCTTGGCTTGAACCATCTCTTTGAGCCAGAAATCCAAGACGTTTTGGTCGGTTACATGCTTGAGCTTTTTCTTAACAAAATCGTCGTCGCGGAAAAGCTTTGGAATGTCGATAAAGCTGCCGCCTTCCGGGCCCGCCATGACAGTCAGCGCCGCATTACGAAATATCGATTCATAACGCGCACCAATCATACCTTGCCGGTTAGGATCGTAAAGCTTATACAACACATTAATCATTTCCTGAATAACAAAGTCCTTCTGGTCGTCGGTCTTAGCATCAAAAACGTTCAGTCCAAGCGGATAGTCGGTGTCGGCCGGACAAAAGTAAATCACATCTTCGGTGCGCTCTTTGGGTACCATGGCCAGCAGTCGTTCGGCCGTGTCGCCATGCGGATCAATAAACGCAAAACCATTGCCCATCTGCATGTCTTGCAACGCCAGATTTTCAAGAAAAGTTGATTTACCGGTACCGGTCTGCCCGACCGCGTAAATATGACGCTGCCTGTCCTCGAGTGCCAGCCGAATCGCCCGTTTGGTGCCCCGAAAGACGTTGTAGCCCAGCAGCAGGCCTTTTTCGGGCACGTTGCGCGGACCATCAACTTGTTTTGAATCCTGGCGATTCAACTGGGTGGTTGGAATATCTTCTTGCTGTGGGAAGTGAAAGATCGTCGCCAACTCGACTGAATTTAAGATATTCTTATCATGATGCTGCGGAAAAAACCGCATAATGTAAGCCGTCACAAAGCTTTCGATATCTTGCGAAGGCGTGTACTTAAAACCGTTCTTTCCCGGTGCATTATACAGCCCAAAACTAGCCACAATGTTACCCTGAATCGACTGCGCCCGCTGCACCACGTTAGACGACGTAATCACCCGAATCGTCGTCTCGAACCCCGGCGCCCGAGTCTTTTCGTCAATCGAATCAAGAATAGCCTGCTCATGCGGCGACAAATTACTACCCGGAGGACCACTCGAACTCGAATTATCCTCCGGCGGCTTGGTAAGCGCACTGCCCATGTCTTTAAAGATCGCCATAATAGCCTTAGTGCCCTTTTTCTTATCTTCGCCTTTACGCTTTTTAGTGGCAACCTCGTTGGATTCTTTGGCCCAGCCCGACTTGGCCGG
>JBPCJO010000093.1:0-13417 GCA_051005235.1 Saccharimonadales bacterium (SeqCode) | reverse complement strand
CTACAGACAACGTTGCCGAAGGCGTCAGTTGTCAGGGCACCGCCGTTGGCGAAGGTAGAACAGTTGTAAGCACCAAAGTTAAGTAAGCCGGTGTTACCAATGCTTACCCGGGTAATGCCATTGGTTTCTAAGTTAAAAGCGAAGTTGTCGTTGGTGCCTAGGGTGAGCGCAGTACCGAAGCTGTTGCCACCCTGCAGGACGTTACCGGTGCCGCCGACGCCGGCACAGTTGCCGCTACTTAGACAGAACGTCGCGCCCGCGCCGCCCGGGTCGGGCAACGTATACACCGTATTTTGACCCAACGGTGCTGTTTGCACCGTACCGGTATTAGATGAACCGTCATTGAGTATTAATGAACCCTGCTGTACAGCAGTACCAACGGTAACCGTAGCACCCTGAACAACTAATGTACCGCTAAACGTTGGGCTATTTATTACGCTAAGCGCGCCACAGGTGCCGCCTGTCCCGAGTGTGATGTTGTTTCCACCACCGGTTAAGTTGCCGGTGCCACTGGCACAGGTGAGCACCGTGTTGCCTTGCACTGCAGTGTTAACCGTGGATCCATACACCACGCTTATAGTAGGCGAACTGCCTTCACCAGCCGCGCCACTTACATTAATACCGTTCCCGGCAACTACGCTGTCTACATAATTTCCGGTTGTATCGACGCCTAAGGCTACACTGTTGGCTTGGATGGTGGTGACGCCGGCGCCAGTGATCAGGACATCGCCCGAAACAGTTGTGAAGGTGGGGGTCGTGCCATTACCGAGTAACAGCTGGCCACTTACCGGCGCGCCAGTTGAACCTATGGCTCCTGCCCCATTGCCAAGCAGTAAGCCGTTGGCAGTAAACGAAGTTGCACCGGTACCACCGTTGGGCACCGTTAACGGCGCCGCAAGAGTTAAGGTGCTGGCCGATAGGTTCCCGCTCACAGCTAAATCGCCGCTAACTGTAATAGTCCCCAACGCCTGCGAAATAATAGAGTTAGCAATAGTTTGGGCGGCTGTAAACATTGGTATCGCACCAGCCGTGCCACTACCACCGATCGCGCTGCCCGCTCCCCCATCGTCATCTGAACAAATAACTTGTCCAGAACCATTGGTAGTCAGGGCACCGCCATTAGCCGAAGTGCTACAGTTAATTGGTAGTTTAATGGTTCCGTTAACGCTAAAGTTTCCAGATAATATAAGGCTGGCGAAACTAGGCGAACTAAGCGGCGCCAAGTCTTGCGGAGAAGCCAAGGTTATAACCCCACCGGAGGTCGTTACCGAGATTTGGTTACTGGTACCCTGAATGCTGACCGCTCCGGCCTGGTTATTGACTAAGCTCGAGGGCGGAACAGTCGGTGTAGCTATCTGACCAAGTCGGCCTTGCAAATTGTTAATCTGAGCTTGCAGGGCGGCTTGCCTACCTGGCAGCGGGCTTAGCCGTTGATTGAGGTCATTAAACTGAGCCAATCCAGTATATCCACAGTTATTGCTATCCAGACAAAACGTACCAGAGGCATTTGGCAACGAATAGGCTTGGTTAGCTTTAAGGTCTTGGACGCGCAAAACAGACAAGTATGAACCGCTAGTGAGCTTTAAAGCACCCCGCGATATAATATCCCCATCAACTAATAATGATTCTTTGGCTCCTTCAAACTCTGGGGCAACGATGTTGCTGGCAGCGTCCCGTAGCTTGTCGTCCTGAGTAGGAATACTACTCAGAGCTGATGGGTTGTTAGGTTCCGATTGCCGACTCTGAAGCAAGACTGCAGCACCACTCAGACCGACAACAAGAAATGTAATTATGACTGAAATAAAGGTTGCTTTGCGGCGAGATGACCTTATGTCGCGAGGCATTGAGTTTTGAGAAACATGAGAATTAACAGAGGACGCAACTAAATTATCGCCATATACCGTAGTAGTGGGCGATTCAAGAGACCCAGCAGACGCATCGTATTGCGTAGTGCCGTCTAAAGAGAGGCGCTTGTCTTCCATTTTTTTTATTTTGTTGTTTTCTGGGTTTTTGCTTAATTTATTTTTAGCTTGTAAACCTAAGATAAACTATAAACTTTTTAAACATAAACAACAACAATTTGTCACAAAACTGTGGATAACTTTTGTATTCAGACGAGCCTTATACGGACATAACAGTGTAAACCGCGGCCAAACCAACAAACAATACTACTACTGCGATGCCTAGAACTCGCACCAGTTCCCGGCTCACCACCTTTTGGGCCATAGGGTTTCGCCCCATAGAAATAATTCCGCTAGAGACAGCACCGTAGACAATACTACCTTCGGCAATTAACACCGATAAGAAGATAACCATGGCAATAATTACCTGTAACTCCCCGACGTCTTTGCCAGTGACGGATTTGCCTATTTTCTGAAGTGCCGAAGAGTTGTTGCCAACCTGGTTCTCTATTAACCCGCCGTCTATTGTAACTTCTAGCTTATTTACTAGAACAGTTTTTTCGCCACTATCTGTACTGACCGTTTGCGACTCGGCATTATCTTTAGAAAAGTCAGCCACGGCGCTACCAATTATTGGATTAACGTCATCACCTCGCATCAAGATGCCCTTAAGGGGTGAAAGCGTTAGTTTATCGCCTTTTTTAATGTCGCCGTTTACGTCGCTTGTCAATACCGATACAACTCCGCTATTTTGGACGTAAACTTCTTGCTCAGCCGAAGCTATAGTTAAGAGGTTATCTTCGCTGGTTGTAGTCACCCCAATGACCTTTTGGATATCTTCTCTGGTGGCTCGTTCTACATATGGCTTATCTGGTGTGCTGGTATTACTGAATGTAACTACCATACCGTTTTTAAGCCCCTGGTCGTTGGTGGCGTACCCGCGCGCAAAACCCTGAGCACTAGCGCTGGCCATAAACATCGCAGCCAGCAAACCTAAGACACTAACAGCTAGCGCCACTCTTCGTGTAGATAAGAACGTTATACTGTTAGATATAGTGTGCTTCATTGTATATTTACTGTTTATGGTTAAAGTATACACTCCTTTCGTACTTATGTAAGCTTGTATTATGCGCATGCCAGCCTTTAGATTGTTTTGTATTACTAGTTATATAAAAAATACTATAGGTAAAATATAGATAACATATTAAAGTAAATTATAGTTGTAAATATAATAACGAATTTTATTATTAACTTCTATAAATATTGTGATTATATGTGTGTTAAACTGTAGTTATAGTTACATCAATAAAGCGAGTAAGTTCTTCTTGGCAATATGTCGGTCACCAAGCTGTTTTGTTGGTACAATACTTACTATATGAGATCCATCCGGAAGCTATGGGAACGCAGACGTTCGACTACTATTATTATTTTAATTACAGTAGTTTTTATAGCTGTTTCTGGCGCCGTAATTATCAATAAGCGCACCGGCGAATCCTTTTATTTTAAGCAGTTAAGCGCTCTAGAATCCGAGATTAACCAGATACCGCCCCTACTCGAACCATCGGATGATGTTAAAACCAGCCTAGATGAGTACAACAAACAAATGGTTCGAATCAGCGACCGATGCCAGAAGCTAACAGACAAGACGGATAAGAATATCGAAAAACCAGATGAAAAAGTGATTAAACTGTGCGGCGACCTGACAGTGGTAACGCTTTATTCCGGCGCGCTGTACGATTCGCTGCGCAATTATCTGCTGTTACCGGCGCAGAGCTTCTCGGCTGCCGATTCAGCAGATTATAGAGACCGGCTGACCCAAACCAGCCAAGTAATCAGTGCAGCTACACTAAATCTATCTAAAATTGATAATTCTAAAGTTAAGGATCCGGCTCTGGATGAACTAAAAGCCCAGGTTGAGGCTGCCCAGAAAGTGGCAACCAGCTCACAACAGTCGCTTGGTCAAAAAGATTATGCAGAAGCCCTGCGGTTGTCTAATCAGTTGGTTGGGCTAACCTCTCAGGATAAGCAGGATTTTCTGAGTGCCCGCTCTTATTTCTGGAATAATACCGTTCAAATAGCCGCCTTGCAACAATCTGTTTCTAAACTTCGGGACCAGTTAAAGAATAATTAATAATCCTTAAAGACTCCAGAAGAACCTTCGCTCGCTACCGTTACAGAAGTACCCGCCGCCGCGCAGAACGTCGGTTTCACGGGGCTTAGCGCAATACTCTATCTCGGGGACCTGGGTTGGCACGCTAATGTCGGTGCCATCGCTTTTAACTACTTTGAAGCAGTAACCACCGTAAGCGGCCAGTTCCTGGATAGCAACGTCCCATAAGCCGTCTTCGGTAACTTTAATCGTGCCATTGTTGTTAAAATTGTTAGATTCTACGTATGCCTGAAGCTTGGATACATCGCTGCCATGGGCCGGATCTCCAGGGATGACGGCTGTGTTATCTCCGGTGTCTCCGCTGCTGTTGTCATAAAAACGTAAATCGGTGCCGCTACTAGTCAGGTCGCTAAAGACTTCACCTATATAGGCCGTGTCGCAGGTGCCGGACTTTGGAGAATATTGAATCTTGAAACTCTGCGCCGGATCGGTGCCCCATAATGTGGCGGTGTTATTGTGCATCAGTAGGCGCAGACGAACTATTGCCAGGTCATCTGGGCTGGCAAGTGTATCTTGGGCAGCCAACGTCTGTAATGCCCAGCCGGAGCTGCCATCAACAGTACTACGCCGCTCCACTCGCCAACGGTTAGAACCATTTGCATCAAAGCCGTTAGCATAGATGAATCCGTTAGCTGTGTCTATAGCAGCACCTGTAGATTGATCACTGGCTACCGTAGGATCGCTTGTAACAACCCCGGCCGTGCCGAAAGCACTAACCAAGGCTCCGGCTACAGTACGTTTCTCTATGCGCCAGCGGTAGCTGCTACCGCCGGCACCGTCGCTGCCAGCGTTGTCGTACCCCGCCAGATATATATTGCTGCCGTCGGAAAGTATGCCTTTTATCGACTCTTCACTGGAACCAGCGACATTTTGTGCTACGAGGCTGGAACTTATGGTGTTGGAAGATAGCGTAATACGTGCCACCCGCCACTGGCCGCCGTTACTGCTATCAATGCCGGCAATAAAAAGATAGCTAGAATCCAGAGCTAATGTAGTCGCGCGGTCATCAGAAGCGCCTCCACTGGTATTAGTATCTAAGCAATATATTCCGTCGGTCGTGCAAGGCGCGCTTCCGCCAAAATTCGTACCTAAAGCTCCAGTTGTCATAGAATACTTCTCTACACGCCACTTAAAGGCATTCGCTCCGCTGGGCTGGCCGTCAAAACCGGCGGCGTACATAACGCCACTGCCCGGATCTAATGCCAAATCATATATGAATTCGTCTTTGCTGCCGCCGGCCGAAATATCATTCGTTAAAACTCCGCCGGTACCGAATGCCGATACATATACGCCTGTGCTCATGGTGCGCTTCTCCAACCGCCACTGGCCGTTGCCTCCCCCGTCGCGACCCCCTAGGAACATCGCGCCGCCGCTAATGTCCAGAGACACCGCATATATCTGATCGTTTAGCGATGGATTCGGATCCAATACAAGGATGCCCGCTACGAATCCGCCGGAAGTCGTGCCGGTAGCCAGCGAGCCGTCACCTAGGGAACGTTTTTCGACACGCCAGCGGTTGGATCCGGTCGAATCGTAACCGGCGGCATACAAGAACCCGCCCGCCGTGTCTATGGCAATATCTAGTATCTGGTCATCGCCGGTGGTGGGATCGCTACAAACCGCCCCGCCCCTGTTGGTCGTACAGCCGCTGCCCCCGAAAGCACTGACTAAACTGCCGTCACTTACCAGCCTTTTTTCTATGCGCCAACGGTTGTCGCTGCTTACTCCTTCGTACCCAGCAGTGTATATAACACCATTGGCGGCGTCCAGAGCTATCGAACTGGATTTATCGTCCCCAGAAGTAGCATTACTGGTAGCTGCTATACCGTCAAGTGTGTCTTTATTGCCAAACCAACGGTAAGCAGACTGGCTGAAGTTATATAGGGCCGGCTTAAGTAGAATTTGCTGGCCCGTACAGTTTGTCATGCCGTCGGTATTGTCGGCGATTTTATTACCCGTCGGTGTGCCGTTTGTACTGCCGAGCAAGTCGGAGCTTTCAATAGCGACGTTCGTAGCAAGTATGTTCGCGCTTGAGTTGTCATACCGCTCGGTCATTCCGCTCGGCGGCACAGTAGTCATACTGCCACTACCAAGTGCACCACCTTGGTACATACCTACAGAAGCAATAAGCATGCCGTTATCTACAGTCGGAGTAACTGAGGGCGCGGTAATCGTATTACAGCTGGTGGCCTGCGTTCCACCGCTAACATTTATCGGATTCATAGGTGAACCATCATGTACCGCGCTATATGCCATAGCTCCCCAAGCGGCTTTTTGCGTGCTGCCTAGTGTAAAAATATATGGGCCAGCATCGCCAGTGGCTGTGCCAGCTTGCTTCCAAAACGTCTCTTGTACCATAGCAGTACCTCCAGTGGTCCGTACAACCGAAGTCCAGCCTGAAGAACTAATCGTAGGGTTCCCAAGCGCAACCACAGTTACAATTATCATGTCGCCTTGCTCCGCCGTCGGCTTAGTAACTGTGACGCTTGTGGCACCGCCGCCATTGTTTCCGGCAGTCCCCGTAGCACTACGTGCCGCGATAGCCGCATCGACTTTCGCCGGCCAAAACAGGCTCGGTACGGCAAAGCTGAGCAAGAAAACTGCGGCCGCTAAGACGTAGGCCGAATTTTTTGTTTTTACTTTTGCAGCCAAAGCCCTCATGCTTCCTTTATTTTACACCACTTACAATACTTGCCAAGGTGTAACGGGCAATTAGATGGCCAATATCTGGGGGTCGTCAAGAATTTTCTCGATGATACTCGACTGCTTCTTGAGCTTGTAGCGGGAGAGTTTCTTTTTTAAGTGGGGTGTGATGTATTCGTTTTTCATAATAAATCCTAGTAGCTACCCTTGTAGTTAACGATTATTTCACCCATGCGCGCGAAGTTGTTGTTGGTGCCAACCGATAGCTGAACCCGGAAGTACATGTTTTCGCCGGCAGTTGGGGTGCATGGGCTGGTGTAGTTGGTTAGATTCCAGGTGCTAACGGTGCCGCCAATGGTCGTGGCTGTGCCGCAAACAGCGCCGCTGGCTCTGTAAAGCGTGAGTGTCACCGACTCGGTGGCGCTGGTGCGCCAGCCGTAGAACTGGATCGGCGTATTGTCCCAGCCACCGAAGTTGCTGGGTACCTGCCAGTTAGTCCAGACGTCGTAGTCGTTGGTGGCGTTAGCCGTCCAGGAGTAAAAGTTGTGCTTGTCTGCGGCCGTTACACAAACACCGGTGTTGATATCGGGCATTGGCGTATTGGATTTTGAGCAGAAGTCGGAGGTAACTGCACCGCTGTTATTAGTTCCATCGCCGGTTAGCGTGGCACCGGCAAACTCTGGAGTCAGAGTCTGGGCAATGCTGTTGCGGGCGGTTCCGTAGAAACGCAGCTTGCCGGCCACACCAGTAACAGTATCGTTATAGCTAACTCCGTTGGTGCCGTCGCCGATCCGCAGTGTAGTCGATACTTCGGCAACGGTAGTAAACAGTCGTGCGCCAGCGCCCAAGGTAGCGCTTCCGGTGGTGCCGACTTTTACTATCATGTTGGTGGTGTCGGCCACCAACAACACACTGGTATCGGACTTCTGAATTTGCAACGCTGTCGCAGAATCGGCACCCTTTATTAATATGCCAGAGGTACCGCTTTGCAAAGTCATCGGGCTGGTACCGACGGTAGAGCCGATAACAATGCTACTACTGGAACCGGCGGTAGCGTTGTTGCCAATGTTGATAGATTGGCTAACAGCTCCGGTGGTAGTACCTATCTGGATAGTTTTAGCATTGGCACCGGTACCGATGTTTACCGAGCCGGTAGTACCGGAATCCAGCGAGATGCTGCCGGTTCCATTGCTTTGCAAGGTAAGCGCCGCATTGGTGGCAGATGTCGAAATGGTGCCGCTGGCGCCAGCCAAGGTAATGCTAGATTGAGCGGTGACGTTACCACTGTTGTTTACTTGGAAGGCATCATTCGCTCCAACCGTAAACAAGGCAGTCGGCGTGGCATCGCCGATACCAACGTTGCCATTACCCTGCACCACGAATTTTGGTGCGGCGGTACTGCTGGTAACTGCGCTTAGCAGGTAGTTCTGTACTACTGCACCGCTGCTGTGGCTGGCAGCGGCAGTGCCATAAACACCACGTACAACTCCGGTGAAAGAAGTGGCCGTAGTGCCGGTGTAGGTCATAATTTCGGAGTCGATCAGGATTGTAGCAGGAGCCGTAGGACTGCCACTTGGGTAGCCAGTAGTACTGGAAACGTTTACGGTAGTTGCCACGTTGGAAAGTGGGTTGTCGCTGACTGTAGCCATAGTTGGCGGGGCTTTACCTACCGTTATGCCGGCAAAAGTTGGCGCCGAGACGGTGCTAATATCCTGAGGAGTAGACAAGGTGATGGTGGAGCCGCCGTTTGCAACGTTAATTTGATTGAGTGTACCAACTAAAGTTAATGCCCCAGTCAATGAGTTCAAGGACGCCACACTACCACCAGCTCCACCGGTACAGCTCGAGAAGGCCAACACACCAGAGCCATTAGTCTTAAGACAATCGCTTACTCCCCCGTCTGCATTCGGCAGTGTCAGTGTTAGGCCGGAGCCACCAGTCGTGCCACTCTGCAAGATCAATGGGTTGTTATTACCACTGTTGTAAAGGGTTATCTTGCCCACATTGCCAGTTTGAGTGCCTAGTACCACCCCGCCGCTTCCCTGTACCGTTGCAGTTCCTGATGCAGTGAAGTTGCCGTTAGCCTGCACGCCGAACAGCAAGCTGCCCAAGCCGGAACCAGTGGACCCTCGCACGGCCAACAGATTGGTTGTGCCGCCCAAGGTAACATCGGCATCCTGGATGTCCAACGAGCTACGGGTAGCATCCAGCTTAATCTCGGCAGTTGAACCACCGATAGAGTTGTTGTAAGAGGTCTGCAAGCTAGCACCCACACCGGCACAGTTACCAGAGTCGGTACAGATGTTGTAAGTGCCGGCAGTTACAACAGGCAGCAGGTAGGTCACGTTGCCAGTTAATACACCGGCTTTTATGGTGCCGGTGAAGGCGTTTGAGGCATTATAAAACAATAAACTGCCGTCGATGCCGGATGGGCCGGTCTTGCCCAGTTGCACTTGGTTGTTGTTAGTGTCGACATTGAAGATATTGCTACCAGCCGAGTTTTGAATCTGGAAGACAGAGGTATTGTCGGCACCTGGTTTAATGAGAACGTTACCGCTGAAAGTGCCACCGCCGGTGGTGTTGATGTTAGGAGCAGCTGTAGTGGCGGCTAGGCCAGTATCGTCAAACTGCATAGTGGTAGCACTAGCATTGACGGTACCTACAAGACCAAGCGTAGATGGTGAACCTGTGACTACGTTAGTACGGTATATCTTATAGCTGGTAGCGCCACCTTGGCGGTTCCAGGTGATACGGTTAAAGTTAATGCCGCTCAGCGTAGCGTTGCCGTTGGTAACCCCGGTGCTTTGGGTGCTTGGTGCTGTCTCGCCTGTTCCATCAAGAGCTGTGATGCGGTATTGATAGGTAGACGTGCCCGTAGTACCCTGGGCAGCAACGGTTGGCGTAGCCGGCGTAGCCAGCTGAGAACCAAAGTACCCGCCAGTGACACTTAGCGAGCCAGTGCCAGTTCCGGACGAGCCAACGTTCACTGCGCCGGGGCCCTGAAGGACTAGGGAGTTGGTGGAGTTTAGCTGGCCTGCGTAGATGGTGCCCGTGCCAGTGTCACTGATGCTGCTGGCGCCTGTGCCGGAGTAGGTGTTGTCGGCTAGATAGTTGGCGGTACTACTGGCGGAGGAAACATTAATGGCGAAGCCAGTACCAAACGTATCGGTAATAATATTTCCTGTAACATTATTGTTTGTACTGGTAGAGGTAACGTTAATACCATTACTGGTAGAAGTACCACTGGTACCGCCACTGTTAATTATGCGGTTGCCAGAGATAATATTGTTTGTAGCATTGCTCAAGCGAATACCATCAGCCGAGTTGTTTGCCAAACTGTTACCGGAAATAGTATTACCAGAAACAGTATTGTTAGAGCCTATAGAGATGGATATACCTTCACCAGTGTTTCCGGCGACAATATTGCCCACAACCGATTGGCTGCTATCGACAATCACAATTCCACCACCGCCGTTACCCTGAGAGGTATTGCCAGAAAAGACATTATTAGGACTGCCAGTATTTACATGAATACCGTTGCCGGTGTTACCCTGGATAGCATTATCACTAACACTAATTTGGTTGGAACCAACAGACAAGTATAACGCCCTGTCGCCAGTAGTTGTTCCGGTGCCAACAATTGTACTATTTGTGATACTGGCATTTTTAACGGCGCTAAACTCAATACCATTGCTGCGAAACTGCTCAACCCAGACGTTGTCTACTCTGGTGCCTGGATTACCGCCGTTAATATTAATACCTGTTTGTACACCAGCAGTATTGCCTGCCTTGTTACCGTCGAGCTTGATGTTACTAATAACTGAGCGGCTCGATGTACCACTTTCTTGAATGCCATTTATGGCAGCATTGATGCCTGTTTTAAGTTTTATAACCGTAGCGGAACCGGAACCAGTAATAGTAACGTTGGCTGGCAACAAAATTGCACCATCTATAATATATGTACCTTCCATTATATAGACCGTACCCCCGCCAGCTGGGAGTGCGGTGATAGCCGCATTAATAGTAGACTGGGCACTGGTGCAGGAATTTACTACAAAATCTGCTGCGTCGAAGTTCTGAGAAGCAACCGGAACAGCACCAGTACAACCAGTGGGAGCACCCATGCCAACTATCTTGGTAGCCGTAGTTCTATCGGCCTGCCATTTAGCATTGGCATATACAAGGAGCTGTTTGGTAGTAGTGTCATAGTAGATCATGCCTTCAGTTGGGCTGGCTGGGCGGGTGGAGGTGATGCCGCCGGTTACGGTAAGAGCTTGGGAGGCTGCCAGAGTTAATCCAGTGCTGTCGACCTGTAGACGCTGTACGCCGTTAGTGCTTGCAGTAATGACGTTAGCACCGGTGGCACTTAGGGCAAGCGTGCCGGCAGTCGCCTGCACTGCCAACGCACCTGTACCAGTGATGTTACCGATATTAACCAAATTGCCAGCGTTGTCTACCCGCGTAACCGAGTTTGTTTGTAACGTACCAGTTGTAGTGTTAATCGTACCAGTAAAAGTGCCATTCACCGCCGTTAGGCTACCGGTTGCACTAAACCTAGCCAGAACGCTGCCATCACTTCCTTGCAACTGCAGCAAATCCACCGTCTGCCCCCCAGCTGCTCCCCGGATAATACCGCCGATGGTGCCGGTGGTAGTACTATCTCGAGCCTGAATATTAAAGTTAGACTGTGTCTGCAGTACGGTATCGTTTTGGATGTAGAAAGCTGAACCGCTAGCAGCTGGGCAGTTGCTGTTGGCACCGTTGAAGACACAGATGGTGCCGGGGCTGGCAGTGGTGGCTAGACTGGTGTCTGGGAACAGGTATGTGCGGTCGGCTGTTAGTGTGCCGAAGTCTACAGTGCCGGTGAAGGTTGCCTGCTTTTGGACTAGCTTCTCCGCTTGCTTAGCTTGGAAAGCGTACGGTACGGCAGTTAGCTTAACTCTGGGTGTCATCTCTCCGTCGTAGGTTGGGGTGGCTGTTTGGGAAGACCCGCCTATGTTCATGGTTAGCCACATGTCTTGATCCCAGTTGATGGTAGTAGGAAAAGCTGTAAGGGAGGCTAGGTTAACACTGAGGTAGCCGTTGACTACTCGAACTCGGTTGTCATTGCCGGCTGTAGGGCCGTTGCTGTCGAAGTAGGTCTCTCCCCACACAGAAGCACCGCCTGATGCGGCGGTGTAGAGTTTGAAGTCGATGTTGTAGTAACCATCGGGGACAATGGAGCCGCTACTGTTCAGTAGGCGGGCTTGGTAGTTTAGGTTGGAGGAGGTGGCAGCATACACATGTGTGGGGGTGAGCGTGCGCGTATATGTATATACGGCGGAGGTTACAGTTGAAAACAAAACAGCCAAAGCCAAGAAAACACGAAAACTGCGTAATACGCAGTACAGGGATTTAACCAGTTTTGATTCGGCTTGCATTTGTTTTGTTTGGTTTTTTGGTTTGGGGTTTGGTTTTGGTTTGGGTTGGGTTTAGTTTTTTTAATTTGTTTTGGTTATTTTTGATTTGTTTTTTTATAACCTGATGACTATTATGGCTTACTCATGAACAGAGGTCAATAGGTTATTGAATACTAAATTTACATAATAGTTATGTAGTGATATTTACTACGATTTATGAATTTGAACGTTGTTATTATAGCTACAAAACTAATTAACTCACTGTTAAGTTTGAATTTTTACACGGCTTTAAACTGTTAAGATACATAGTAATGATGTTTTATTAACAATTAGCTATACAAAATAAAATAAGTTATCCACAGGTATTCTACTCCACCCGATTAAATTATTCCTTCTGAAGTAATTCAAAGTACTAACTGATGCAAATTCACACTGCCTTACATATCTTCATGTTAAGCTAACTGTAATGAGAATACCGGTTCAGCTGCCGATCAGAAAAAGACAATTGTTAATAATCCTCGGGGTTCTGTTTTGCGTAATTATTGCGATAGTTTTACTGTGGCCCAAAAAAAGCGCCCTCCAAACCGAACGCCAATACTACCAACAACAAGTTGGATCGATAAAAAACAGTGTCGAGATAATCCAAGCCGAAAATGACCGTGAGATCAGGGACAGCCAACAAAAAAATAGAATTGAAACTTATCAGGGGGCTCTGGTCTCGGGCTTGGGCACCTGCCAACAGATAGAGGGCCACATTAAACAGATGGATAAGACAGTTTTGAAGTCGTACCAGGATAAAATATCCCAGCTTCAGATGTTTTGTAATGACTTTAAAGCCGTCGCAGACTACGGCCTTAAAAGCTCGAAAGCTACTCGGCAGTTTGTTAGTACCGATATACAAAACGTTAACGACCTTAAAGAGATAGTCGGATATACTAAAGCTGACCTAGAGAAACTCAAGTCCAGTAGTGTCGGGGACCCAGGGCTGGGAGAGCAGATAACCTCCCTGGATACTTTGCAGAAGCGAGCCCAGCAAGTGCAAAACGGTGGTTCGCAGCCAGATATTGATGCGCTTTTCCGGGATTCGAATGCTCAAAAAACAAACATCCTCACTTCACGTAACTACTTTTGGAACAATACTATACGCATTGAGGCAATACACCGTTCGATAATCCGCATTCAAAGCTTGTTCGACGAGAAGTCTAATCCTTAGCCCAGAAATATGCCCGCTCGGTGCCTTCGCAGAAGTAAGCACCGTGACGTAAGACACTCTCTGTCTTGGGGTCATCGCGGCAAAAGGTTAA
>JBPCJO010000092.1:0-23573 GCA_051005235.1 Saccharimonadales bacterium (SeqCode) | reverse complement strand
TAAAAACAATGTGTTGACGAGCCACCACCAGAATGTTTTATTAGGAGGTATAAATGTACGAGAAGCAGCACGATAACTGTGATGGTAACTGGGCGTATCATTGCCTGCGCCGCAATTATAACCCGGTCATTGGCAACGACATCAAAGAACTATACCAGGAGTTCGAAAGCCTTGCCCTTGGGCAGTATGACAAGGGTATCGCAGATACTAACGCCGAATGGCTATCGGTCTACCTCGATATATCCGAACATCTCAAGCCAATGGGCACAAAAACGGAATTTGAAAACGGCGCACTCATCAGTAAACAGGAACAATACTCGGCCGACCTGTACGTTGATCTTCGGACTGGGACAATACTCGACATCTATCGTGATGAAGAGGTTGATATGGAGTTGGCTTACGGGGAACATACGGCCAGGCTGCAGCTGGAAGTCCTGGTTGACCACGAGGAATTTGTCCGGAACAAGACGGGCTACCAGCCACATCGGTTTGCTATCCACGGCCCAGAGGACCCACAAACGGGTGTGCCGTATCCGCTCACTATGCTTTTGGAAGCATCGGCTATTAAAAACCTCGAAGCAACCATACAACTTTGCAACAACCCGCCTGCCTAACTGTTATTATTAGGGCATGAATCTTAAAGCACTCATCCGTAAACTCGCTCGCGGTCCGGCGCTGCGCGGCCTAGAAACCACGTTTCGGACGGGCAGGGGACTCTTTTGGCAAACCCGTTACGGCTTTCCAGCTCGCGGCATGCGCGTCATTGCCATCACCGGCACAAACGGTAAAACCACGACGGCAAGCTATATCAACAAGATGCTCCAGTCTGCTAGCCAGACCACGGCTGTACTGACCACCGCCTATTACGAGATTAACGGTGAATACAAGCCAAACCGCACCCATCAAACCATCGACAAACAGTCGATTGTCCAAAAGTTCTTTAACGATGCCCGTGCGGCAGGCGTAGACTGGGTGATTCTGGAAGTCACTAGTCACGCCCTCGACCAAGGCCGTATCGACGGTGTCGCTGTTGAAATCGCGGTTATGACCAACCTGACCCAAGAACACCTCGACTACCACCGCACAATGGAACGCTACGCGGCTGCCAAAGCCCGCCTTTTTGGGGCGCGCTATAAAACTAAATGGTCCATTTTAAACGCTGACGACCCCTGGTTTAACTACTTCAGCGACCGCAGCACCGGAAGCGTAATAAGCTACGGCGAAAACCCCAAAGCCGATCTGCGTCTGACCACCTATGACCTTTCGGGACACGGCTCATCGCTAACCGCCCGCTACGGCAAAGAACACCTTGCCTTCACCTCTAAATTAATCGGTAAATTTAATGCCTACAACGCGCTAGCCGCTTACGGTGTCGGTATCGCCGCAGGCTTAGACAAAAAGATAATCGGCGAGGGCATCGCCACCCTCGAATCCGTCGCCGGCCGCATGGAGCAGGTAAACGCCGGCCAAAAATTTAACGTTATCGTCGACTACGCCTACACCCCGGACGCCCTCGAAAACGTGCTAACCGCCTTACAGGAAATCACCAAGGGCAAGGTGATTATCGTCTTTGGCGCCACCGGCGACCGTGACAAAACCAAGCGCGCACCAATGGGTGCCGTTGTCGCCAAACGAGCCGACCGCATCTTTTTAACAGATGACGAAACCTACAGCGAAGACCCGACCGCCATTCGCCAACAAGTCTACGAGGGCATCAAGCAAGCCAAAGCCGAAGCCAAAACAACCATCGTTGACGACCGCCGTAGCGCCATTCAACAAGCCTTTGCAGCTGCTAAGCCTGCCGATACCGTCCTGCTTACCGGCATCGGCCACCAAGATTACCGCGACATGGGCGGGCGCCACGAGCCCTGGGACGAGCGAGAAGTGGCGCGCGAAGAAATTGCAATTATCTCTCAAAAGTAGTATATTATTGTTAATATGTCTGACGCTTTGAAGTTTGAAAATGACCCAAGAAATCGGCCTCAGGCTGAAATTCCAGATAATCTGGACGATGCTATTAGGGTGCTGGAGGATCATATGTTCGCTGATTTAGTCTCGGTTGAACAAAGTACACCAGACCCGCTGGCTCCATTGTCTTTAAAGATCGCGCACAGCATTGCTGTCGCGCGAGTACGTGCTGACAGCGAAGTACTCTCCATACTCCACGAACAGAAACAGCAGACAAAAGAACAATAATAGTTACTATTTACAGATACTAATAAATGTGCTAGTATACACATTAGAGTAAGTAATAGTAATTGCTATGCCAAATCAAAAACACGAAACAATATTAACTGATCATTTTGCTCCCGAAGATCTTAGCTATGTCGCCGGTCTGTATAACGAAGGGCTAGATCAAGGCGAGAATTCACCGCAACACCTAGCGGAAGTAGCTGAACTGATTGGTGACATCGCGGTTTACGAAGCCTTAGGGGAAAAAGTTAACCGTGACAGGCAAACTAGCTACGAGCGTGCGGAAGCCTTTAGGGCGGTTCGAGCCAACGAAGCAGCCCATAAAATAGAAACAAACGGGTTCGCAGAGGCAGCACCGCATTTTAAAGAGCAATGTAAAGACAGCAGCCGGACCAATACTTTTACGTTTAACAGATTACCTCCGTGGGTTGATCCTGAGGGGTGGCCACAGGAGCAAATGACCGAAGCTGAAGGCTTACATGAATTGTCTGAGTTCTTAAACGGCTATACGGGTAATTCTTCTAGAGCCGTACAGGTCGCCAACATGCATGAAAAGCTGACATTTGTTGGACAGAAAGAGTATTCTGAAGCGGTTAGAGGCCTAGCCGTTTTATGGAAAAATTATTTACAAGAAGACCCCTCAAGAAAAATCTGCGCATTGGCTGAAATAAGTGATAGTAAGAAATACCCCGGTCAGCGCAAAAGCGACGATTACTTACGCGACGAAATTTTACGAACCTTCAGTAACGATGAGCTAACAGCTTACTCAGGTCGCATCGTAGGCAGTCTGGAAGACATTCAAAGTGACTCCCCTGACAATGTAAAAGTAGTACTGGTTGATGATTGGACTATATCTGGTCAGCAAATGCGCCGAGTGTATAATGAACTTTCTTCTGACCCCTATTTTGAGCCTTTCAAGGAATCGCTGGAAATTAACTGTATTGCCGCTTCAGAAGAGCGGATTGTAAACGGATTACAGATCGAGCCTGATGACCCAACAGCCGGGTCAATCAGTGTCAAGAGTTATTACAAATCACACCACGTTGAAAATACTAAGACTGAAAATAATGGCTACGTTACGGGCGTTCACTCGTCTGTCAATTATGATTTTAGAGATATACTAGAAGATATGGTCTATGAAAATACCGAAGAAGGCCAGCCGCCCCACATCCTTGCGTTAGCGAGTGTTCTTCGTGCGTACCGGCAAGCAGCGCCAGCCATAGAAATTTCGGGTACGGCTCTAAAGCGAATTGATAAAAATGGCAGTTGAGAAATTTCGCGGGGTGCACTACTTTTTGAGCAATATGTATCCCGTACAAGGCGGCATTGAGGTCGGTGAAGGCATAATAGTACCCACTACCGAGCATGCCTATCAAGCCGCGAAGTTCGACAGTACCGAAATTCGTAAAGTGATTCTCGCGTCCGAAGACGGCGTGTCGGCAAAAGAGATGGCCCAGAAATACGTGGAAATGGGCGTGCCCAAGCGCAGTGATTGGGACGAAGTAAAGCTGGGGGTTATGAGAGATTTAGTTTCTAGAAAATTCGCACCAAATTCAAGGGTGGCACATCTTTTAATAAGTACTGGTGATGAAGAGTTAATCGAAGGTAATACGTGGGGTGATACTTTTTGGGGGGTGTCTCCTCCGGGTAGCGGTGATGGCGAAAACTGGCTTGGATGTATTTTGATGGAAACGAGAGCCCGTTTAGCAAATAAAGAAGAAAAATAAATCTTGAGTGCTTGACAGAGGTTTTGGCACTCAGATATAGTGAGTGCTGACTGAGTTAGTACGTAAAAATCTGTGAAAACTGATTTTTCTTGCGAGAGCGTACTAACTCTTTCTATCTATAAGTTTCAAGTTATCAGCCAAAAAACAAGGAGGTAGTATGGCAGTACCAATTCAACCCTTAGCAGATTATATTGTGGCCGAGGCCGAGGCGGCCGCCACTAAGACCGCCAGCGGGCTATACCTGCCGGGTAATGCGACCGAAAAACCCAAGATTGCTAAAGTTATGGCGATTGGTCCGGGCAAAGTCGGCGACGACAACAAGCGCGTTCCACTAGAACTGAAAGTCGGCGACCGCATTGTCTATAAAGGCTACAGCACCACCGACGTTAAAGTCGGCGACAAGGAATACATTTTAGTACGTGAAGAAGACGTACTGGCAATCGTTAAATAAAGGAGCAGACCAGAATGGCAAAGAAAGTATTTTACGACGACGACGCCCGCAAGCGCGTCTTGGGCGGCGCCCAAATTTTATATAACGCGGTTAAAACGACGATGGGCCCTAAAGGCCGTAACGTGGTTATTAGTAAAGGCTATGGCAACCCAACCGTCACGCACGACGGTGTAACGGTTGCTAAAGGTGTTGATATCGCAGATGTCGACGACGAGACGCTCGGCTATAAAGTCGGTGCCGACCTGATTAAACAGGCCGCCAACAAAATGAATGATGTCGCCGGCGATGGTACTACCACTGTCACCGTGCTGACCTATCACATTCTCAATGAGGCCAACAAGCTGATCGCGGCTGGCCACGACCCGATGTTGCTGCGCAAAGGCTTAGAACAGGCTGCCCACGATGTTATCACCCAGCTCGACGGCATGGCCGAAGACATTAAAGACAAGAAGTCCCGCGTTGCCGAAGTGGCCACCATTTCGGCCGGTGACAAAGAAATCGGTGACCTGATTGCCGATGTCATCGAGAAAGTTGGCAAAGAAGGCATCGTGACTGTCGAAGAAGGCCAAGGCCTGAGCTTAGAGAGCGAAGTCGTCGAAGGCTTTACGATGGACCGAGGCTTCGTTAGCCCATATATGGTTACCGACACGGCGCGTATGGAAGCATCGCTAACCAAACCAGCGATTGTAATCACCGACGGTAAAATCAGCTCAATCCAGGAATTCCTGCCACTGCTCGAAAAATTGGCTCAAGCCGGTAAAAAAGACCTGATTCTGATCGCCGAAGATGTCGAAGGCGAAGCCTTAGGCACACTGGTACTGAACAAGCTAAAAGGTGTCTTTAACACCGTTGCTATCAAAGCGCCGTCATTTGGCGATCGCCGCAAAGACATTTTGACCGATATCGCCGTATTAACCGGCGCAACCGTTATCTCCAGTGATATAGGTATGACCTTTGAAAACGTCGAGCTCGACGTGGTTGGCTCGGCCCGTAAGGTAATTGTCGGCAAGAGCACCACAACGATTATCGAGGGTGCTGGTTCGTCAACCGAGATCTCGGCCCGCATCGACCAGATTGATGCCCAAATCATCACCTCACAGAAGTACGATAAAGCCGAACTGGAACGTCGCCGCGCCGCGCTTTCGGGCAAAGTCGCTGTCATTAAAGTCGGTGGCGCCAACGAAACCGAAGTCGAAGAAAAGAAGTTCCGCGTCGAAGATGCTGTCGCCGCTGTTAAAGCTGCCTTAAGCGAAGGTATTGTGCCCGGTGGTGGTGTAACACTGGTTAACTTGGCAAAAACAATTACCGTGGGCGGCACCGACTCGATTGCTGCCGGTGCGACCATCTTGCGCAACGCCCTCGAACAACCCTTCCGGATTATCTTGAGCAACGCCGGCCTCAACCCCGACGAATGGTTGCCAAAAGTCCGCGACGCGGCCAAGCCGGGGCAGGGTGTTAACGTCAACGATCCCGCTAAACTGGTCGACCTCAAAGCAAATGGGGTAATTGACCCTGTCGTGGTAACCAAAAAAGCCGTCGAGAGCGCCAGCTCAATCGCCGGCACCGCCATGACGATGGGCGCACTGGTCGTCGATGTACCAGAAAAAGCCGCATCTGCCGCCCCAGACATGGGTGGCATGGGCGGCGGCATGGGGATGATGTAGAACTAAGCAAGCTCAACAGAGTATTTATAGAAAAACGGCCATAAGAATGGTCGTTTTTCTATTTCATGATTTGTTAATGTTTGTTTGCAAAAATATATAGTATATATGCGCAGCAAAGCAAACGTTTATAACTCCAAAGAAAAAGAAATATCTGGATCAAGTTTAGGAGAGGTAATGAAACATGCTCGTTATGAGTATCATGTTATTCAAAAATACAATCCCCGCCGACTTTCTTATGTAAGGTCACCTTACTTCGGTAGAGATAAAATTTTTATTAGTACTTTTTGGACTCATTTAGGGCAAAAGGGTCCGAGAGACAAATTTAGAAGAACAAGGCTGTTTAGTTGTGCGATTGACCTCATAAAGTTTACCCGGCATCGTCCCGATATCACGGAGCATGCAAGTTTGCCCGGCGCCTTACTCTATAGGTTTTATGGCTTAAGTACTGGCGGTAATCTTTTTGTTGTTCAAATTAAGGAAAATAAAAAGAGTGGACGCAAAGACTTTATATCTGTTTTCCCAATAAAATGAAAAAGATCTCCCGCCTAAATGTAGCTCAATGACTACTGGCCGAAGATCTTACTATTATTTTATCGTAAGTCCGCCCAGAAAGTCAAAAAATTAAAGGCCTCCCGCAAGTGTAGCTCAATGACTACGGCCGAAAGCCTTAACTAGTATTTTATCGTATGCCTGCGGCAAATGTCAAAAAATTTGTCACCTTAACTCTCGAGTATTCGACGCACTGCCTGGACATGTTTAGAGTTTAGATCAGGGGTCGGAGGTGATTCTTCAGGTGTCTCGCGGCCCATGCCCATATGATCCAAGGGGTATTCGCCCGCTCCGAGTACTCCCGTAAAAGCTTGGCGTTGATGGTTATATTTAAAACCATGAAATTTGTCGCCAAACCTGAGCTGGCCTGTCTCGTCGTCGGTAGTAATCAGCCAACTGGTGGCTCCATTGTTATGGCCAACCATTGCCATATCAACCAGTTCGTCTTTGTCGTTCCTTACTTCGTGAAGCGTTGGATACCACCAGTCGCCATCAAAGCCATGTTGTAGTGCTGACACGGCGTGGTCGGCAAGCTTTAACGAAATCCGGCCGTCAACGGTCACTTTTCTTACCAATTCGTGCAATGATAGATCGACCCTGGTATTGAAGTGTTTGTCTTTTCGCGCTTGTTCTTCCATTTTAAAACGTTCTTGCGACCGTTGATATCTTTCTTCTGCCCACTTCTTGGCATCGGGGTCGTTTTCTTCCATCATTATGCGGCACTCAATATGCTGGTTGTAGTCTTCAAAGAATCCACTCATCGAGTAAAAGGCATATTTTAGAGCTTCGTTGTCCGAAAGCCGCTCTAAAATCTCTAAGTATTGCGGTGCTAGGGCTTCGTATTCTGCTGAGTTATCGTGTAATCGTTCTGACATTGTATTGTTCTCCTTTACGTTTAGATTTAATTCTTTAAAATCGTCCATCAACAACGGGTTCCGATTCTCTGTTTTCGTAAGGATTCACCAGTAACTTTTCGAGTTGCCGTCGTCGTCGTGACAGGATTTGGCGTACATTCTCATTGGTCTCCCCGATTATTTCGGCGATCTCTTTAGATGGTTGTGGTTCTGCGTAGCTGTTTAGACCATAAAATCGTTCAAATATATCTCTATCAAAAGGATCAAGCGATTTCAAGGCTTGTTTAGCAATAGTACGCATAACCTGCTCGCGGATTTCATTGTTAATAGTATCTAAGACAATGTCTTCGGTGCTTTCGCTTAAAAGGCTGTTATCCCGGAGCGGGTGTTTAAAAAGCGTGAGACTTTGTATTGAACCTTCTGTGCTGGGCGAGTCTAATGCGCTTGACTCTTCTTCGATATCTATACATTTCTTAGTAATTTGCAACAGTCGTACCTCTTCGCTCCCGCAAGTCATCTCTTCGGCTATTTCATCTACTTGTGGAGTTCTGCCTAGCTTCTCGGCAAGCGCTTTCTCTGTATTCCTAAGCGCTCGCTGTTTCCGGCCGTAATTTTTTGAACCAAAGTGATTATTGCGCCAAAGTTCGGTTATTACTTGGCTCAGGACTCGGTAGTGGATAACTGCTCCTATTTCATTCATCGACGTGCGATGCTCCATAATTGATTGGGCTGCCTCACATAAACCAACCTGCGCGGATTGGAGTAAATCGTCTTGTAAACTTTCTGCTTCAACGAAATATATATATTTTCTGGCCAATTTCTCAGCACTACTCATATATTTCTCATAGAATGCGGGGAGTGTAGACGTATCGCCATGCCATAGTTTATTAAAGAGCTCTGGAGCGTCATTAATCTCAGCGGGATCTTCCATCAGCTCGACACTTTGGTATATAGTGTTTTCTTCCAGGGCTAGGTTCCAATCGTGATTGATAATCGTCTGCTCTAATAATTTTTCATCTGCGGCAAGCGGGTAATGCTGCATATCAAAGAAGTCACGGCGGGGCTTCCCGCTTAATTGGTCGTATATATTGAGTTGTTGATTTAATGATAATTCTGACATCTCTATTTCTCCTCGGTTTCCTATATCTGGAGTTTCGGTAGTATTATTGCATAGTATGTAGTATTATTGCATAGTATATTAATAATGTCAATAAACTAAACGACAAACAAATCATAAAGGTGTTAATAATGTCAAAAATACATTGACGAAATTAATAATATGATTTAGAATGTTATGTATGGAACAAGCCTTGCTGCAACTTGGACTCAATGCAAAAGAAGTAAGATTTTACTTATTTTTACTTACCGAAGGACATAAGACTGGCTCGGAGCTTGCTAAAGATTTAAAAGAGAACCGCACAAACACGTATATGGTGCTCAACAAGCTGGGCGGGGAAGGAGTGGTAGAGTTTGATGATTCGTCGCCGGTTCGACGGTACCAGGCATCTGACCCAGAAAATTTAAAAACGTTGGTAGTAGTCCGCCAGCAACAACTACGCCAAGCGCATAGCTCGCTTACTAGCGTTTTGCCCGAACTTAACTCGCTATTCAATCTTAATCAACACAAACCGGGGGTTATTTACTTCGAGGGATTATCAGGCTATCAGGCTTTCCAAGAAGATATAGCACGATCCGATCCACCAATAGACGTATTTGCCAGCAACGTCGTGCCCGAGAATAAAGAGGCTTGGAAAGCTTTGCAAAAGGCGGTACAAAAACGTGCTGCCCGCGGCACAGCGGCTCGAATAATCTTTCATAATGATGCCAAAAAATGGTTAGATCTTAAACAGTTCCAAGCCAACGGCTACGAAGTACGTTTTTGGGGCGAACAGCCTTTAGCAGGCGAAATCGTTATTTACGGCAACAAACTCGGCCTCACCACCTATCAACCTCAGCTTATAACTACAGTTATTACGAACGATGTTATCGCGGCTACCTTTCGTGCGATTTTTGATCAACTCTGGCAGAGTGCCAGACTTTTGAGCATAAATATAGTGCCCAAAAAGTAAAACCGCCTAAATACTTTACCGAGACGTATCCCGGGGCATCTTTTACTGTAATCCACCGAGCCAACGTTTTTGAATGGCTTAAAACTAAAAACACCTCTGATCAGTAACCAGAGGTGTTTTTAGTGATAATTTATGCGAAAGTATTAACTACTTTTTGTCGTCGCTGCCCTTGATGGCGGATTCGATCACGTCGCGCGGGAGGGCTGCGGTCGAGAGGAGGGCATCACGGACGGTCTGGGCTGCGTCGCCACCGATACTAGTAGCAGCATCAAGGGTACCGCTGGTAGCGGCTTTGGCTGCCTCGGCTGTGTCGGCACCGATGTCTCCGGCAGCTTTGATAGCGCCTTCGACGGCACCGACTGCGGCTACGCCGATGTCTTTACCGGTGTCACTAGCACCTTGCACAACACCTTGGGCGGCGCCATGAACGGCTCCGAGTACGTCACCGCTGACTTCACTTACACCTTTAACGATGTTTTCGACGGTACTGAAGGCAACGCCAGCGATTGAACCACCGACTTGACCAACACCTTTAACAGCGCCATCAGCGATCGAAGCGGCTACATCAATAGTGCTGCCTCCAACTTCGCCGACGTTCTGAACTAGGTTGACGGCTTGGTCTTTTACAGTTGTAGAAACGGCACTCATGATGTCGTCGACCCCTTGTACGGCGGCTACGACAGCGTCAGTTGTTTCGGTAATGATTTTGGCAAGCATATAATACTCCTTTAGATTTATTTTAACGTTTTATCCTTGCAAGTGTACCATACTATACTGCTTATGGCAATAGCTTTAACGATTCAGTTACTTGCATAAAATGCCAGCTTATGTTAGTATTAGTGGATTATGAGTATATTTGATCGTTTTCGCAGAAATAGACAGCAGAGCGTGTTACCTGATGAGGTACAAGATTATTATCAGACCGAGAAACGACAGCGCCGCGGCGTGGCTGTTATGTTAGCTGTGGGCGCGCTACTGGCCACCATTTTAGTAGCGGCGGCTTTGTTTTTTGGCGGTCGTTTTGTATATAACCAAATTCGGGGCGACGATAAGCAGGGAACTGAGCAAACCACCGAGAATCAAGATCAAGACAGTAATCTTGGTGGCGAAACTGCCACCCCAGAAATTCCTGCAACTACGCCAAGCACTGATCCTTCAAGTCCAGCGTCACAGACACCTGCGCCAGCACCAACGCCAGCTCCCGCGCCCGCTACTCCTGCGCCTGCGCCGACAACCCCAGCTTTGGGCGATACTACCCCGTTGCCACACACTGGCGACGAAGGTCTATAACCAGAGTCTAACTACAACTACACAACGCTTTTTAACATAATCAATATTGACATCCAGGGTAGGTAGTCGCTTATAATTACTCTACAAAGGTAGCCACAAATATATGGCAAACTTTGGGAACGTAAAAGCCAAGCTTGATAGCATTGGCGGTTGCAACCTACAACATTACAATTCGATAATCAACGGCTTGGCAAATCCAGTTTATGGATGCCAAGCCTTTTTTCTTGGCCAACATCAATATAAACCAAACCGAAGAAAGTAAGAGGAGCAATAACTAATCAAGGAGTAATATACATGCCTACACCACTAACTCGCCAAGATCTTATGGCGATAACAGACGGAGCAAAGAACAAAATTTTAGATCGGCTGATAACGCGTAATGATGTGCAGGGTGCTACCGATACGGCGCGGGACCGTATTTTGAATACGATTAATGCCTTTCATGTTGAGACACAGACGTTAATCCGGCAGGCTAATAACCAAAATGACCAGATGTGGCGGCGGGTTGCGGCGGTAGAATCCCAAATCGGAGCGGTCAGGCAAGAAGTCCGGGTACTGACTCAATCAATTAACCGTTTGTACGAAGCACAGGCCCAACATATAAACCGGCAGAGAGCTGCCGATTTTAGCCAGACCCAGCAAACTATTTAACTTTGGGCTTTTTGGGTAAAGTAGTTGATCTCGTTAACGATATTTAACAGGGCCTCGGCTTTGACTTTTTCGTCGCTAATCTTTTGGGCGTACTCGTAGGCTTCGTTAATTAGCTCGTGATTATCGGAGGCCTGGATCATCATCATGAGTGTTTTGTATTTTTCTTCGGGAGTTTGGTCTAATTTGCCCACCAGCGGTGATAATTGTTCAAGAGCGAGCCGCTTGATTTCGGTTAGATCACCTTGAGCAACAGATGTAGTCGGTGTATCGCCAGTTGTCGGAGAAACCGTGGAATTAACTGAGTCATCGTCATCACTAGCAGGCACTGTTGGCAGGACAACTGTTGGGGCTCCTGAGCTGGCTGGCGTGTTTTCTAAAGTGGTGGGACGGCTTGGGTTTGCTCCAAGCCCAAGCGTTGGCGCAGAAATACCGCCCGTTCCATCGTTATTCGTACTGTGTTCCTCGTCTTTTTGTTGATCGTCAAACATTCCCACCCCCTGATTTTGTCATTTGTTTCTAGTATTCAATAGATAGTATATATCATAACCATATATAATAAACGGGAACCTATGGCTAAACAACGTAAAAAGAATCACCCGATCCCCCCAGTTGCTCCTTATAGATTTCTCGGGAGTCTTGGCTTATTAGCACTTGTTGGGTTAAGTTTGCTAGTGGTGCGTATTCTTACTAGCGATAGCTTACGTTTTAGCTTTCTGCTCTGGAACCTAGTACTAGCCTTTATACCCGCACTGCTCGCCTGGTGGCTGGTAACTCGCGTCCGGCTATATGGCTGGCTCAAGTGGCAGCAAATCGTACTGACAGCCCTGTGGATACTGTTTTTGCCAAACAGCTTTTATATAATTACCGATCTCATTCACCTCAGGTCAAACTATGAAGCAGACTTACTGTTCGATATTACCCTACTAATGAGCTTTATCGTGACCGGTTTGATGCTTGGCTTCATAAGCGTGTACTTAGTCCACACACAAATGTTACGACGAATGCGTGAGCGTTCGGCGTATGGTTTGATCGCAATCCTATTGCTGGCAGCCAGCTTTGCCATCTGTTTAGGTAGATATACCCGTTGGAATACCTGGGATATTCTACTGCAACCAATTGGCTTGCTGTTTGACGTGTCCGATCGCGTGATCAACCCAGACGCGCACTTACAGACCTACCAAACGACGGTGGTACTGTTTTTGCTGCTCCTTGCGAGTTACAGTGTTGTCTACGAGGCAGCGCGACTCATTAAGCGTACGTAGCTTGTTGATACGTTAATTTGATACATAGGACTTTCACACTTTTCTACAGCCCCAGGGTCTAGCTGAGCGGCTCCGACCCTTCATCTTTCTCTCGGTGTAGCTACCAGCTACCCCTCCAGAAATCTAAAAGCTCTCGCTCGTCTCAGCTAGACCCTGGCATCTGCATAAAAGTGTGAAAGTCCTATATACTAGAGGCTAAATGAGAGAAGAATTAACAGAGACTATTAAAAGTGTTTGCGATGAGCTGTTTGGTGTTGAGGCAGAGGTTGTACTGACGCGCCCCGACGAACAGTTTGGTGATTACGCGACCAATGTTGCCATGCAATTGGCAAAAAAACTTGGTAAAAACCCACGTGAAGTCGCGCAGGCGATTGTAGATAAACTGGCGATGGACGCTTCGGTGGCCGGGCCGGGCTTTATCAATATTCGTGTCAGCGATGCCAAAATATTCGCAGCCTCGCTGCAGTCTACGACACTGCCAAAGCCGTTAGAAGACAAAGTAGTCGTTGCTGAGTACTCAGACCCGAACGCATTTAAAGTATTGCACGGCGGGCATTTGTATACCAGTTTGGTGGGGGATGCTATTGCCAACATCGTTGACGCCGCTGGTGCTACAGTGCACCGGGTTAATTTCGGTGGTGACGTTGGGCTACATGTTGCTAAAACGATGTGGGCAATTATCCAAGAATTAGGCGGAGAATTTCCACAAAAACTTACGGACATACCAGATAAACAGAAACTAGAGTGGGTGAGCGCCCGTTATGTAGTCGGCAACAATGCCTATGATGAAGACGAAACTGCCAAGACTAGAATCACCGAATATAATAAGCGTGTTTACGCTATTCACTCGGAGCAAGACAAAGAATCGCCATTCGCCCAGATTTACTGGCTCTGTCGCAAATGGAGTTATGAGGGTTTTGATGTGCTCTATGAGCGTCTCGGCATGCATCCGTTTGAGAAATACTATCCAGAGAGTTCGGTTTTTGATATTGGCCTGCAGACCGTTAAAGAACATATCGGACCTGTCTACGTAGAGTCCGATGGGGCAGTGGTCTTTCGGGGCGAGCCCTATGGTCTTTTTACCCAAGTATTTATCAATAGCGAGGGGTTACCTACCTATGCGGGCAAAGATGTTGGGTTAATTCAGGCCAAATACCGCGATTATGCGTTTGATATATCATTTATGATCACTGACGTTTCTCAGAAAGATCATATCGCCGTGGTTTTAAAGAGTATTGAGCAGTTTAAACCGGAACTTGCTCAAAAGACGGTTCATTATACCCATGGGCGCATTAAATTAGCTGGCGGTGAAAAGATGAGTAGCCGTAAAGGAAATATCCTGCGTGCTGACGATATTATAAATGCCTCGTTTAAGGCAGCTAAAATGATGAGCGGAAAGGACGATCCGGCTATAGTACTCGGTGCCATACGATATTCGTTCCTTAGAAGCAGAGTCGGCGGTGATATTGTGTATGTCCCAACCGAATCAGTTAGTATGGATGGCAACAGCGGCCCGTACTTGCAATATGCTCTAGTGAGGGCACGCAGTATCCTTCGTAGCACCGTAGACGTCAGCCTGATTAAAGAAGTGATAGTACTTGATGAATCAGAGCGCAGCCTGGCTCGAAAAATTGGTATGTACCCCGAAGCGTTCGCTGCGGCTCTAGCTGACTATTCTCCTCACCACATCTGTAACTACCTCTACGAGCTAGCAGTCATATTTAACCGTTTTTATGAGCAAAGCCGGGTGATTGATCACGAACGGTCGGCAGAACGAGTGGCGTTGGTCCGGTCGTATGAGCAAACGCTGAGCCATGGTTTGTCGTTGCTGGGCATGCCGCAACCGGAGCAGATGTAAATGTCAGCAAAAAAGGTTATAATTTTTGACTTTGATGGTACTTTGGCCGATAGTGCGCCGATTATCCGGGCAATATATACGGAAATAGCAATTAAAAATAAACTAACGGTTTTAACTGATGAAAATTACCAGTTACTCCGTCAGGGAAGTCTGCGCGATGCCCGGAAGTGGTCGGGTGTACGGTTCTGGCAGCTCCCGCTATTGCTTCGCAGCATGCGCCGGCTTATGAAGCTAGAGTCAGAAAAGGTGCAATTATTCCCCGGAGTAGTTAAAATGATCCAGGATCTAAGCGAAACTGACCATGAATTGTATATTTTGAGCCGAAATACGGCCGACACCATTATTCACGTCCTAGAACGGTATGACTTGCAAGATAACCTGCAGATCTTAGATCGTCGTCGGCGATCGTTTGGCAGCAAAGCATCGGTTATTAGAATGCTGCTAAGAAGCAAACGATACAAGCCAGAAACTGTTTGGATGATCGGTGATGAGGTACGAGACATTCGGGCGGCTAACCAGGCAGGGGTTAACAGTATAGCGGTTACGTGGGGCTTTCAAGACACATCAATCCTTGAACGGTACCGGCCAACCAAAATTGTAAATAATGTTAGCCAGCTACATAAAATGTTAAGAGGAGGTGATTAATGGCCACTACAGATAAATCAGATGATACTATTGCAAAAACTACCGGTAAGCCAACCAACGATACCTTAGCAACCCGGGCTGCTAAATCCAGCGCAGCCAAGGCTGCTGCTACCGCTCGAGCCCGGGCACGGGACACCAGCCAGCGAGCCGGCCAGATTACTAAGCTCGATGGTTTTATGACATTCATACGTCAACAAGGCGTTGTCGGCTTGGCCGTTGGTTTAGTTATCGGTACGCAAATAAAACTAGTCGTTGACCAGCTGATTGCTAGTTTTATAAACCCACTCCTTGGTCTCGTCCTGCCAGGCCAAGGAGATTTGAGCCAAAAAAAGTTTACGCTTACTGTATCGGAACTTGGCAAGACAGCGGTTTTCTCTTGGGGTCAGTTTGTCTATGTGCTGATAAGTTTTATAGCTGTAGCTGCGATTATTTACTACATAATCCATGGGCTTAAACTCGACCGAGTTGATAGAAAGAAAGGCTAGTTAGTCCTCAGTAACTGCTCTACTTTTGGTGTAATCAACGTCAGCCATTTGGCGTATTGCGCGCCAGACGGATGAAGCCCGTCTGCAACCAGCTCACCGGCATTTGACGATTGTTGGCTAATTGCAAAGATATCCACAACCATTAAATTGCGGTTTGTAGCCTCGGTGATAATAATTTTGTTATACTTTCTAATCCCAGATTCGGTGGCGTCCGGGTCGCCAAAGGTTGCGCCGGTAGGAGTCTTTCCATAATCAGGAATGGTTACGAGTAGTAGTTTGGCGTTTGGCGCGGCAGATTGTACTGCTTCAACCGTTTTAGCGTAGCTGTTTTTAAATTCATCTGGAGTGGCACCGCGCACGTAATCGTTAACGCCAATCTGAAGGGTAACTAAGTCAGGGTTGGCCTTTTTGAGCGTTTTGATTTCACGTTTTAAAATGTCTTGGGTGGTATAACCGGTACGGCTCAGATTGGCCGCTAAATAAGTTCGCTTGCCGCGGGCATTCAATTGCTCTACCAGTTGGTTTGACCATCGCATAGCCTCTGTTTCGCCCTCGCCAATACTGTATGAGTCGCCAACCGCCACGTAAGATAAGCCAACGCCAAACGCAATATCGTGAGTAGATTGGCTCTTGTTCAGCATCGCAAAAATGGCGTAACCACCGCCAAGTACCGCAATACCTACAACTAATGCTATAAATACTAACTTTGACATCTAGAAGTAGTATACCCCGTTAAGCGTGTGCATAATACTGCTATTAGTAATTTGGCGCTGCTGGTAAGTTAAAAAATTCTTCCATTGTTTGATTTTTAGTGCGAAGCTCGTTGGCTAGATCAACCCCGACATACCTGAGGTGCCACGGCTCGTACTGGAAGCCAGTTATAGATGTTTTATTGTCGGCATAGCGAATAATAAATCCATAGGTATGGGCGTTCGCGGTGATCCACTTGCCGCCGGGAGTAGCCGCGAAACAAATATCCAGGTCGCATTTACCGCTCCCGTTACCAATGTCAGCGGCAAGTCCTGTTTGATGCTCGCTGTGTCCTGGCCTCGCACTGTAGGTATCAGCGGCGTTGCGTCCATCTTTTGCGACATACGCGCTATATACGTTGTGTTGAGTTTCAAATGAACGGTAACCGCTAATTACTCTAAAGACAATTTGCTCTTTGCCCGCCGCTGTTATGAGTTTCTCGATGTCGGCCGCGGCTTGCGAGCGCATCTGGCTCCCCCGTACTTCTATAAGATCGGACGGTATATAGCTTGACAGGAGAGGATTTGCTTTATTAACTACAACCCAGGGGCTATCCGCCTGATCTGTCGGGTAGCGGTTCTTGTCAAAGGTAAATAACGTCGGTTCAGTTGGTGTCGTCTGTTTTACTTCTTGGGTAACGGGCACTGGCTTGTTAATCTCATGGCGCACGATGAGGTAGATGGCTGCGCCCAGGCCAGCCAGTAATAACAGTGAACCGAGGATTATAGATGCTTTTTTTCGTGTCATAATGCTAGAGTATACTATAGCCATTCCAAGCCAAAATGACCATTTTGGCTTGGAATGGCTATATATAGGACTTTTACCTTTTTGTGTGTTTAGCGGGTATAATACCTGCAATGATAGACAAAAATGCGGTCGCCACAAAGTTACTGTGGATAGATTTAGAAATGACCGGCCTAGACAGCCGCAGTGACGTCATATTAGAAGTCGCAGCCGAAGTGACCGATTTTGCGTTTACGCCAATCGCCAGTTACGAGGCAATTATTATGCAACCCGAAGACAAGTTGGCCAATATGAATGAATGGTGCGTCGAGCAGCACACTAAGAGTGGGTTACTCGATCGCCTGCGTAACGAGGGTCGGGCTGAAACCGATGTAATTAATGAGTTAACCACCTTTATCGCTGCGAACTTTGCAGATGAACCAGTTATTCTGGCAGGGAACTCTATTCATAACGACCGCCAGTTTATTAAATTCTGGTGGCCACCAGTTGACCAACTTTTGCACTACCGTATGCTCGATGTCAGCAGCTTCAAAATTATAATGCAGTCAAAATACGGAGTTATGCACCAGAAAAAAGAAGTCCACCGCGCCTATGACGATATCCATGCTAGTATTCTTGAGCTAAAAGAGTACCTTGACTGGCTACAAGATCAAACCAAAGTATATGAATCATAAGACTGTCGAAGATTACATTTTAGAAATGCCGAATGCGGTTCGTGAATACCCTTTTGGCGAGGGGGTAGCAGTGTATAAGGTTAACGACAAAATGTTCGCGCTGATTGCCGAAGGTAGTGACCCGATTCGGGTGAGTCTTAAGTGCGACCCGCAGTTGGCCGTAGTGCTACGTGCAAAATACGAAACTGTGATGCCTGGCTATCATTTGAACAAAAAGCATTGGAATACCCTGGTCTTAAGCGGGCAAGTGCCGTGGGACGATGTACAAGGGTTCGTTCGACACAGCTATAATTTGGTAACCGGTAACCCCGGCACCATTCCTTCTACCGATTAGCCGGAGAACGGGCCGCCAGCTTAGTTATTAAGCGGTTAACGTTATCATTTGCCTCGGCGAGTGCTTGCTTCTCTTTTGGATTGGCGGTTTCGGAGGTTGTCTTTAATAGAGTTTGGTAGTCAGCTAGCTGCTTTCCTATAATTGTCCGATAAGTGTCGTCAAAACGATTATTTTTAGTTGCTTCGTCGAGGGCAGCATCGGTTTTTGGATTTTTGCCGCCTGCCAAGGTCTTATTAAGGGCTTTTTTCTTAACGCCGCGGGTAGTTAGTAAAGTTTGCGTTGCCTGGCTCGAACCCTGGGTAGACAGCTTAGTATTAAGAGCGAAAACGCGGGTATCAAGCTCTTTGGCGGTTTGGGGGGTTACTAGTCCGCTGACTCTAATGATCTCAGTTTGGGCCTTGGCCACTTCTATTAATTGTTGCGTTTGGGCCTTGCTGCCGCTATTTAAGAAGTTATTAACCACCAGCCCGATAACAATAAGTAAAACTACTCCAACGACCACAACCAGAACTCTGGCAACCTTACTGCCGCCAAAGACAGGTTGTTTTGGCGGTTTTGGGGTGCTATTTAAGATAAAGTCGTACTGGTTTTGTTGCTGAGGGGGTAATTGCTGGGGAGGCATGTCTATCATTTTATAGTTCTTACGTTAAAAAGTCTAAGAACCTGGGGCGTACATTGCTATTTAGTGCTATACCGGCACTTCATTATCTTTTAATGAAACCGAAGTATAGTACTGAATAACAAATAGCCAAGCCTGCGCTATTTCACAGAATTCGAGTACACTGTGGATATGAAAGGGCTTGTATGGATGCGGTAAGTGAAGTAAAAAGTCGGTTGAGTATTGAGGATGTTATTAGTGAATATGTCCAATTAAAGCGGGCTGGTAAAAACTTTAAGGGCTTAAGCCCTTTTTCTGCCGAAAAGACACCAAGCTTCGTGGTCAGCCCCGAAAAACAGATCTGGCACGACTTTAGTTCTGGCCGCGGCGGCGACATGTTTACCTTTATCCAAGAAGTCGAAGGCCTTGATTTTAAAGGTTCACTTGAGCTGCTGGCTCGTAAAGCCGGTGTTGACCTTGAGCAATTCCAATCAAAAGGAAGCAATAAAGGCCCGGACAAGGAACGTCTATATAGTTTGCTTGATGCCACCGCCAAGTTTTACCAAGTGCAGTTTAGTACCAATAAAGAAGCCTATGAATATATCTTTAAAAAGCGTGGCTATACCAAACAAACAGTATTAGATTTTCGGATTGGCTACAGCCCGGATGGCGGACGGGCCGCCACCGACTATCTGCTTGGCAAAAAATTTACCGAAGCCGAGTTGCACGCCGCCGGGGTCTCGGTTGAGCGGCAGGGTAGGACTCGTGATATGTTCCGGGGCCGTATTATGGTGCCGCTAAGCGACCCGTTTGGCCAGGTAATCGGGTTTACGGCGCGCATACTTAAAGACGTCGAAGGCGCGCCAAAGTACATCAATACACCAGCCACTCCTTTATATGATAAAAGCCGTCATATTTACGGTTTGCATCTGGCTAAAAAGGCCATTCAAAAAGAAAAGATCGCGGTTATGGTAGAGGGGAACTTAGATGTTATCGCCTCACACCAGGCTGGCATCACTAATGTGGTGGCAGCCGCCGGGACGGCACTGACCGAGATGCAGCTAAAAGCTTTGAGCCGCTTGACCCCGGACGTCCGGTTAGCCTTTGACCAAGATAAAGCCGGTATTGCCGCCGCCGAACGGGCTATTCCAATTGCTGGAAAGCTCGGCATTAGCCTGAGTATTGTGACAATTCCGAGTGGTAAAGACCCCGACGAACTTATTTCGCAAGATCCAGCCTTATGGACAGACGCAATCAGCCAGTCCGAACCAGCCCTAGACTGGCTGTTAAAAACTTACCAAGAACGGCTTGATCTGACTGCTGCGGCCGGGAAACGCCAGTTTAGCGACGTCTCACTAGCGATTGTAAAGTTGCTCAGCGACCCGGTCGAGCAAGACCACTATATTCAAAAAATCGCCGCTTTAACGGAGGTACACGCTGATTCGCTGCGAGCCAAATTGAGTAATGTCGCTGACGAAAAAATTCGCCACAAAGCAGTTAAGCCAGCGCCGCAAAATGTATCCGTACCTTTTATCGAAGACCGCCGGGCTCAAGAACGATTCTTGAGTATTGTGTTAATGCTGCCAGCCACACGCCAATATTTAGATTTAACCAATAAGCACATGTTTAACGGTAGCGACGCCCAAACGGTAGCGACGTTTCTGCAGACAAATCGAGACTTCGACGGCAAGGTTGCCGAAGCCCCGGGCTTGCAACCGATTTTAGATTATGTCAAAATACTATCATTACAGTTCGAAGAACTATACGGCGAGATCGATACGACGGAACTTCAATACGAAGCCGCGCGACTCAGAGCCACGGTAATAGACCATTTTGTCAAAAAACAAAACCAAATCATCAGACAGAAACTTAAAAATGCCTCAGAAGACGAGGCCGCCGACTTATTGGCTCGAGTGAACAAACTCAACCAACTGCTCCGGCGAACCACAGAGTAGTACATTTAATAACTTTTACGACATAGCTTTTAGGAGAATATATGGTAGATAATAAGCAACAAGCACTTTTAGAGGCTAAGAAGCAGCTATTTGACCAAGCAAAAAAAGACGGCAAAATTAACCAAGAAGCCATCTTTGCGTTAATCCCAGAGACGCCGGCCAACACTACTGTTTTAGATGAGCTTTATAGCGACTTAGCCGAAGCCAACATTCCGGTCGGTACCGCGACTGTTACTGGGCCGGCTGTTGAGTTTAGCGACGAATGGGTAGCCGAAGACGAAGAAGAGATTGTCCTCAGCGACAAAGTCTACCTCGATGACATTGCTGATGACTCCGTCCGTTTGTATCTTCGTGAAATTGGTAAGATACCGCTGTTAAAAGGCGACGAAGAATTGGCTTTAGCCAAGCGAGTCGTGGCCGGCGAAAAAGACGCCAAAGATAAAATGGCCGAAGCCAACATGCGTTTAGTAGTTTCGATCGCCAAACGCTACGTCGGTCGTGGCCTTGATTTGCTCGACTTGATTCAAGAGGGTAATACCGGTTTGCTTCGCGCCGTCGAAAAATTTGATCCCGATAAAGGCTTTAAGTTTTCTACCTATGCAACCTGGTGGATCCGCCAAGCGATCACTCGTGCGATTGCCGACCAAGCACGCGTGATCCGTATTCCGGTACACATGTTTGAGACAATTAACAAATTGTTGCGCACTCAGCGTCGCCTGACCCAAGAACTGAACCGTGAACCAACCAACGAAGAAATTGCCAAAGCTATGGAGATGGAAGTCGAAAAAGTCGAGCATATTATGAAGATCAAGCAAGATATCCACTCGCTCGACGCCAGCGTCCGTGACGACGAAGAAGACAGTGTGCTGGGTGACTTCATCGAAGACGACGAGACGGTCAGCCCCGAAGAATCCGCTACCAGTCAGCTATTAAAAGAGCATGTTAAAGATATGCTCAGTGGTCTCACCGAGCGAGAACAAAAAATACTTAAGCTCCGTTTTGGCCTAGAAGACGGCAAGAGTCATACGCTCGAAGAAGTCGGCCAAGAGTTCAGCGTCACCCGCGAACGCATCCGACAGATCGAAGCCAAGGCACTTGCTAAGTTGCGCAAGCATAAAGATGCTCGCAAACTGCACGATTACATCAGTTAAACAGCTTAACCACAGATTTAATACTTATTTAATCTTTGTTTGCTATATTTTTAGTGGGCAGTCCTGTAAAGACGGGGACAGCCTGTTGACATAAACTAATAATGTAATTACAATTGTAATTACTATGAAAGTATCGCAGGTAAAAATTATTAAAATTGGTAACTCTTACGGTGTGCGGCTTAATAAGGCTGCTATGACTCAACACGGCATACATCCTGGTGACTCGGTTAATCTCAACGTATCAGTGAGCAAAAAAAATTCTAAGAGAGCAATTTCCGCATTAGCGGCTATTGCTAAAATGAATGGCACACTCGCTAATATTGATGTGAAGCAGTGGGAGGCTGACCGCCGAGACGAGCAACTTAAAAGAGATAATCAACTCCGTGATATTACTGGACGCTAACATTATTATTCACGCCTTTAAGCCGCAGTATGCCTATATTCTTCATTTGCTGGATATTGAAGGCCGCGATTTAGGCTGTTCAGACATTGTTCGTCTAGAAGTAATGGGCTTCCGGAACTTACTAACCACAGAAAAGACTAAACTAGATGAATTTTTTGCCGACCTCACCGTACTGCCAATCGATAGTAAAATTATTGACCTGGCTATTAAGATTCGCCAACAAAAACCGATTGCCTGTCCCGACTCTATAATTGCGGCCACATCAATGCAGTACAAATCTCGCTTATGGACAAATAATGTCAAAGATTTTGGCTGGATAAAAGGTCTGGATTGGCACGATCCGATAACGGCTGGAAGCGCACAATGAAACTGATTGGTATTGCCGGCAGTAACGGTAGCGGCAAAGATACAGTGGCGCATATGCTTGCTGAGAAGTATGGCTTTTACTTTGCCTCAGCCACCGACATGCTCGGTGACGAGCTTACCCGCCGCGGACTTCCGCATGAACGCGAAAACAAACGTAATGTTAGCGCCGAGTGGCGCCGCGAGCATGGCCTGGGTGTTATCGTCGACAAAGGCATAGCCGCAGCCCAGGCGGCTGGTTACGATAAAGTCGTGGTTGGCAGTCTCCGTAACTCTGGCGAATCCGACCGAGTACATGAACTTGGCGGGGAAGTCGTCTGGATAGATTCTGATCCAAAGATTCGCTACGAGCGTATTACTAAAAATACCCGTGGTCGCGTTGAAGATAATAAAACATTTGAGCAATTTTTAGCCGAAGAGCAGGCCGAGATGCAACACTCTGGTGATGCTGCTACCTTAAACGTAGCAGGGGTCAAAGCTGCCGCCGATCGGTTTATTTATAACGACAGCGCTAGCATTGACGAATTCAAACTAGCGGCCGAAGCAGTTTTAAAAGATCTGTTGTGAGCCAGCCTTCCACAACGTCTTTTAAGCGGCAATTAGCCCAATATAAAAACCTGATCGACGCCGACATCGCTGATTACACAGCTACAATTAAAGCCCGCACCAAAAAAGATTACGGCGAACGCTCGCTAGTCGCGGTTGACCCTTACTGCGCGCTCCTCCAAGCGGGCGGCAAGCGCATTCGGGGCATTTTAGTTATGAGTGGTTATGAAATGATGGGTGGCACTAACCAGAAAATGATGATTCAAGCGGCCCGCGCTCGTGAGATGATCCATACCTACATTTTAATTGGTGATGACGTGCAAGATCGGTCGCATACCCGGCGCGGCAGCCCAACGG
>JBPCJO010000091.1:0-24052 GCA_051005235.1 Saccharimonadales bacterium (SeqCode) | reverse complement strand
CTGTGGCTACGCCGCTGAGGCTGCTGGCCATCAGGGTGGTGATGGCGAGAGCGCTTAGGACGGTTCGTTTGATTGGAAGTGTGAGGTTCATAGTGTTGTTTCCTTATTGCTTATTTAGATACTTAGTTGGTTAACAGACGTCGATGTTGGGGTCACATGAGGTCATTGGGGGTTTGACCGTTGGCGGAGGAGTGGTTGTGGTTGGTGGTGGTGGAGGAGGAGTTGTCTGTGGTGGAGGTGGTGGAGGAGTTGTCTGTGGTGGTGGTGGAGGAGGCCTGTTTGGGGTAGTTGGCGTAGTACCGGGAGTAGTCGGGGTAGTAGTCGGAGTAGTCGGGCCACTATCTGGAGTAGTCGGGCTAGAACCAGCGCCGCAAGAGCCGCAGCCGCCGCTTTCGCCACCGCCGCCACCGCCGCCGCCAGAACCGCTGCCGCATGAAGCGCCACAGCCTGGGCCGCTTTCGCCGCCGCCGCCAGTGCCGGGACCTTTACCTGGGCCGCTGCCGCCAGTTGGAGCTTGTGGGCCTTTGCCCTTACCATCGTTAGACTTGCCGCCGTTGCCTTTGGCATTTTTGTCCTTATTGCTGGTACTTGGAGCCTTGGCAGTAGGACCGCTGGCGCCACCTTTTTTAGTCTGTGGCTTACCAACGATACCGCTATTATCGTCTTCGGTAGTTTTGATAGGTGCAGCCTTTTGGCTATTATCTTGCTTTTCACCTTTTTTCTTTGGAGTAGGCTTGCTGGCACCGCTGGTCTTTTTGCCCTGGGCACCATTTGTTGTGACAACACCACGGAGGTAAATTTCACCGTCACTAGTTATTAAGAATTCGTTGAATCCATCAATACCTTTTGACTCACCAGCAGGCATCTTAACGAGAACACCGCCTAAAGCGCGGCCTTCGTCATCTTCTTTGACTTTTCGGGGCTGAAGTTCCATACCAGTAACTACATTGGTCTCGAGGTTACGGATAGCTACCATCTTAGTGACTAATTGGCCTTCGCCTGCAAAGTTCGGTGTGTAGCTAACGGATTGCTTTAAAATACCGGTAGTAGTCTTTAAGTCTGTATTAGCTTTTTTAACACCACCTTCGGCATCATAACCAGCTTTAGCGCGGTTAAAAACATTTACATAATCATAGTTAATAGGAGTCGAGTCTTTCTTGTCGGTGGCTTGTTCGGTTAAGGCAGACATAATCGCAGCCTCTGAGCTTGCGTCAACCTTGCTACCGAAAGGACCATCTTCACCGCCACAAAGGGCTTTTATATAGTCTTGGGCTTCTTTTGCGTTATCGATACCTTGGGGACTGGCAACCGGCAAAAAGTTTTCGGTTCCGTATTGACTGGCATTTGTTGAAAAGTCTTCAAAACCAGTTACGGTTCCACAGGCAACGTTAGTGTTACCGGCGCTTGCTGCACTGGCTGATTTCTCTTCAGCACCATTTCTAGTAACAGCAAAGCCAGTAGCCACGACGACTGCTGCCAATGCACCTACTGCTAAGGCCCGAGGGTTGCGTCGATGTTCTTGAGCTTCGTTAATTGTTGGTTCTCGTTCAGACATACTATCTCCTTAATAATTTTACCGTTAGCATTACTGACGGTTTATGTTATGTATTATAGCAAACTATTTTTATATTGTCAAGTATATTAAATAAAACATACTTATGCTTACCGCGCTGATGCTTCAATTGCTTTTGCAAGCAGTGAGTCAGCTGCGCTCACATTAAAACTATGCGGCTTAATCCGTCCATCGATTGCAACCGGAACCACACGGGCACCAGCCGCCTGCAAAGCAGACATAACTTTTTCGTGCTCACGATCGAGCAGCTTATTATATGCTTTAACCTCGCGTCGGTTAGCAGTATTCAACTCCACTCCCCCTCCGAGCGCCAACATACCAATATTTCGTGGTACGGTCCGCTCAATCAGGTGATTTAACTTTATAGCGATTACATCACGCAGGCTACCGGGTGCAAACTCCATATTCTGGAAGTCGCTGATAACCACAGATAAACCACTAACGGCTAACCATTCAATCTGCTTAACGCCATCTGGGCGGTTGTTTGCCTTGGCAATATGCCGCAAATCGTGGCGATCTACGATTTGGTCGGTAACAATCGTGCCAGTCACCGGGTCGGTGTTGGGCAGCGCCAGCTCAATTGATTGAGCAAGCATGTCAGACAAGCCAATTTTTTGCTTACCAATGAGTGAATGTTCTTGCCGGGTCATCTTATCTTGGATAAGGCTTACCTTAAGCGGACGACTGGCTAAGCCGACGGGCACATGGGGCCGATCGGTCATTAAGCCTTCGATAAGCGTCTGGTCAATATCTGTCATGTCGTGAACGTTTGGGTCAAATGGTTCAGCCCCTAGTTCGATAACTACATCATCGCCAGCAACGAGCGTCGGGTTAACGTGCTCGCCGTAGCCGTAACGCAAGTCTGCCGACAAATCGCCAAAGGCAGATTCGGTACGCGGTAAGTTAACTTCTCGGGAGTTCATAGTGTTAACTTAAGATTTTATTAACTGCTTCAGGATAATCCTGAACAGCATTAACACTTAACATACCGATGCGGGCACCGACAACAAAGCGTACGGCTTGGTCGATACTCTCGGGAGTTAGTGATGGTTCACCCCAAAAGGCGGCAATTGCTTTTGCGTTGGCACCGACTTGCAAGGCAATACGGTTGGTAGATTCACCTAGGCCATACTCACGGAGTACTTTTTCGGTAGCATCAACTCTATCGATAAATGTATTCCGTAAACTCTCGGGCCGAACAATATTATTACCGTTAATAAAATTGCGTATAGCATGCAGCTCTTCGAGGTCTGTTACCGCTTGCATTTTTTGTGGTTGTGGCTTCCAGTCGTCGTAGCCAATCTTGCCAATTCGATCACGGCGTTTTTGCGGATCTTGATCGATGCCCATAATGACACCGACGCCAAAACGGGTAGCAACTGATGGCTTAACTTTAAACTGTCCGTTATTAATTTTACCGGGGTTCTGCGCTACAACGACATACTCAAGACCGTTGAGGGCGATTGAGCCTTCGGGGTTCTTAAAACGGCGAGCTTCTAAGGCTTCGGATAAGCTGTTAGTAAGGGTTGGTTGAAGGTGGTTAAACTCATCGGACCAGATCATTTGGGTATCAGGAGTCAAAATAGGTTTAGTTTCGTAGCGGTTTACTTCGCGGCGTTCTTTAGGTGTGCCGGCGTCGATAACTCGAACTTGTTGGACCTCACCGCCTAACAGCTGTGAAACTTTTAAGTCAGCCCGTTCTGGGATAATTGTTAACTTATCAAGACCATCAATTATACGGCCGGCATCTTGGCCAATCGTAGTTTTACCAATAGCTGGTTCGCCAACTAGCGCCAGGTTTCTACCGGTAGCCATAGTGACTGCCATAGCTAACATGGCTTCTTTTTCACCAATTAACAGGTGCTTAAATTGTGCGTCATCTCGTCCGGCGCTGAGGTCGTAAAATCCTTGGACGTCTGCGGCGCTGGCGACGCGGTTGTGTTCGTGTGAGTTATTCATTATAGTTCTCCTTCTTTAATTCTAGTTCCGTTAAAAGTTAGCGACATGCGGCGGCGGGCTTTGCCGAACAATGCGGCGGCGCCAAGGAACAGCAGGCCGATAACTTTTTCGGGGATCTTCTTATCTTGTTTACTTACTTCGGGTTGGGTATTGACAGCTTTGGCAACAGTGCTAACGATTGTCTCGGCCGACGTTGTGTCACTACTAAAGTACTGACCCTCTGTTACTTTGGTAATTTTCTTTAGGCTGGCTTTTTTGGCAGGGTCGATTTCGCTGTCAACGTTAACGACATACACCGCATTGTTAGTTTCGGCGGCATGGCTAATAACGTTATTGGCTTTACCAATCGTATTTTGGCCCGTTAACACAACCGTAGCATTTTCAGATTGACGGGTTTTGGTCTTTTGGTTGGCTAAGGCGATTGCTTCGTTGGCGCGGGTAAAGGCGTCCGGGAGCGGGGCGTCACCATATGGCTCAACTTTGGCTACTTCGGCGGCATCGGTTGTACTTACTGTACCGAGGTGGGCAACCTGGGCGGTTACTTTAAGGCTTTCTTCTTTGTCAAAGACGGCAACAATATCGTTGATGGTTTCGGCTGGAGTTTTTTCGGCTTCACTAAAGTCAGTTAAACCGGAACGGTCGACAACTAAGTGTATAGTATTGTCTTCGGGCTTATCAGCTACGGCTGGTGCCCAGGCGTAGGCGTTAACACCACCGACGAGGGCAGCGGTCAGGGCGAGTGGGCCCATGGCCTTTTTAATGCGGCTAAAGCGTTGGGGTTCACCTAGAGCTGCTTGGTTTGGGGCACCAAAGATTTCGCTGGCTTCATTAGTTTCGGCAATGATTCGCCCACGGATAGCGTTTTCAACGGCTGCACCTACGACAGTACCAACGCCAACGCCACCTGCTACATAAGGGGCTACTTCTATTGCTGTTCGAATTACTTCTGACATAATGTATACAATATAGCATGGATATACATTTTTGTCAAGATTATTTAATAGTATATTTATTACCCTGCCGAACGATGATTTATCTGAACACTATGAAATTGGCACCGATATGCCCCTATTGGTGACAATTCCATAGTCTGTTGGTATAAGGCTTGCGGTTGAAGCTTTTAAAACCAGGCATACTAAAAAGAACCCCGCAATAGGTGCGGGGTTCTTTAGGCTTAGCTCGGGTAAGTTACAGTAACTTACGTCGGGCGGCGGTTAGGTAGTAACCGAGGCTACTGATACCTGTTACCGCCGTAGCCATCAGGCCGATACCAACGGGGCCAGTGGCTGGCAACGTAGCTGGAGGAGCCGGAGGAGCTGCTGGTGGCTTTGGTGCTTCGGTTGGTGTAGCTGGAGGCGTAGTCACCGGAGGTGTCGTAGTAGCAGGTGGAGGTGTTGTCTTAATCTCTTCTACTACCTTTACGTCATAGGTAACTATGACACGGTCGTCCCAGCAAGCGAACACTTCGCCACTGCCTTGGGTACGGCTACCGATCTTTAGGCTGCCGTTGACAGCGCTGTCTGGAGCGGTTTGGAAGTTAAGTGGTTTGCTGTAAGTCTGGACTGAGCTTGGTACTAAGGTAAGCTTAACTTGCTTACCGGCGTTACAGGTAACAAAACCGTTGTCAGTTAGGCTAGCGGCATTGCTGGCGCTGATGGTGCTCTTAAACTCAAACTGGGCAGCTGGAGTGTTTAGGGGAGCAGTCATCTTAAGTACCGTGTTACGAGCAACAGCACTGGCGTTGTCTTGGGTGTTGTAAGCTGGGTCGGCACCGTTGTGTACATAAGTACGGACAGTGTAGACCTCGTTAGCTGCACAAGCAGCACTGATTGCGTTGACGTAGTCGGCGTTAGTGCCGGCTTTTGGTTTGACGCGGACAAAGTCAGCTTCGTTACCAACGCCGTTTGGCACGTTGTAGAACTGGTTGAAGATCGGGGTCTTAGCGGTTGGCGTGCCGTTGGGGTCGTAGGCTACGGCCGCTGTGGCTACGCCGCTGAGGCTGCTGGCCATCAGGGTGGTGATGGCGAGAGCGCTGAGGGTGGTTCGTTTGATTGAAAGTGTGAGGTTCATAGTGTTGTTTCCTTATTGCTTATTTAGATACTTAGTTGGTTAACAGACGTCGATGTTGGGGTCACATGAGGTCATTGGGGCTTTGGTGGGAGAAGTTGTAGTAGTTGGGGGTGGAGTGGTTGTGGTTGGTGGGGGTGTTTCTTCTGGAAGCGGTTCAGTTGGAGCAGGTGGCTTAGTTGGTGGCTTCTCGGGTTGCACGGGAGAGGTAATTACGAGTTTAGCATTTTCGTCAGTGCAAGAAACTTTGGCTGCGGCTTTGGCTGTGGCTTCGCCGCTAGCACTACCAGAAATCTCGGCGACCGTCTTGCCTTTGCCTGAACCACGTACTAAGGTACGAGCGTTAACATAGCCATATGCGCTACCCATACCAAGAGCGTAAGCGTTAGCCCCACCTTTAGTACAGGTTGCAACTGCAACTGCATTCGCAGTAACCTTAATTTTGGTGCTATTAAAACTTCTGACAAAAAGGACACGGCCTTTGATGCTATTGGTTGGCTTGTTTTTAAGAAGACGGACTTCGTTATTACAGGCAACACGGATTAATTTACCGCCGATTTCACAAACACGTGACTTACGGGTATCGAGGCCAAACTTGCTCTTTTTATCTACGCTGTAGCCTTGATTCCAAAATTTAGGATTTTTTGTACCCTTACCGACGTTAAAGCAGTCGCCTGCACGTTCGGCTCTTTTAACTCGCCCTTTAGGTGTTCCGGTAGCTTTAACGTTAGACAGGACAGTTACACGGCTAGATGAAATATCTTCGGCAGATGCTTGGCTGCTTCCAAACTGAGCCGTAATAGTTAATGATGGTTCGGGGAGGGGTGCAACTGGAGCCTGGGCTTCAGCAGCTTGAGGAGGAGCAACGCCCATACCAGTCAGTGCAGCGGCACCAGCGGCGGCACCAATTGCTACATAGCTAGACATTGCCTCTTTAGCATTTTGTACTGTGTCTTTAAACTGTTCGAATCGGGTTTGAGTTGAACCCTGGTTTGCTAGTAATTCTTGTGTCATATAATGTGTTCTCCTGGTTTTAATCTATTTAAGTTTTGCTCAACACTGTTTGTGCTTTGCTGCCCAACCTTGTGTTCTGAATACACTATACCACAAGCATTAATTATTGTCAACAATATTAAATAGTTGTGTTTAGATGCATTATGCTCATATGAGCACAGTGGTTGCTGTAATAATTCGTACAATTCTACAATTTCTTGGGCTTGCTGGTAGTAGCGGTGGTGTCTGCCTTGTCAACTATTCGGTCAAACTTAAATCCAAACGTACTGCCCTTGCCTTCGGTGCTTTCGAATAAAATTGTGCCGCCTTGGTCGTTGATAACCTTTTTAGCCATAAATAAACCGAGCCCGGTGCCGTCGGGACGGACTTTTTGGGCATTTTTGGCACGATAGAACTTGCCAAACAGATGGGATTGCTCATTTTTTGGCACACCCAAACCGTTGTCTTTAACCATAAAGTAGACACTGCTGCGATCGGCGCGGAGCTCGAGTTTGATCTTGCCACCGGCTGGTGTGTAATAAATTGCGTTATCAACGAAGTTCATGACCACTTGGCGAGTTTTTGTTTCGTCCAGGTTAAGAATTGGAAAGTCTTTGGGTTTATTAAAGGTAAGTGCTAATTTGCGGCCTTTGGCAACTTCGGTAAGTTGGGATAATTCGCCTTCGACCATCTCTGACAGGTTAGTCGGAGTTTTGTCGATAACAAATTTGCCGGTTTTGAGGCGAGACACGTTAAGCAAGTCGGCTATCAGAAACACCATGCGCTGTGAACTGATAAAAGCCTGGTTAAGCAGTTGCTGCTGATTGCTGGTAATTTTACCAGCATCACCTTCTAGCACCATACTCAGGTAGCCTTTAACAGATGTGAGCGGTGTGCGCAGCTGGTGGCTGGCCATACTAATAAACTCGTCTTTGGTTTCGTCTAATTCTTTTAGCTTTTCGTTAGTGCGCTTGAGTTTGGCGGTGGCGTCGTTGACCCGGTCTTGCAAGGTAATGTTGAAGCTTTGTATTTCTTCAAAGCGAAGCGCGTTTTGGATAGCGATGAGGAGTTCGTCGGTAATAATGTTGATAATCCTAACATCTTGCTTGCTGTAAGGGTTGCCACTTTTTTTAGGGCCAAGTATGAGGTAAGCGGTGGCTTCTTTATTGGCGGCGTAACTGGTGATAAGGCTCGAGATAAGGCCGATATTACTTGCTTCGAGCGCTTGTTTAAGATCAGTATAATGGTCTTCGAGTTCATCGGTGACCACTACCTTATTTGAAATGGTGTTGAGTTCGTCACGAATGAGCTCAAATTTATGGGTCTTGAGTTCCATTTTGGTGGTTCCCATAATTCGCGACGGCGTGCTGCCGGTTTCTTTGACGTAAATATGGCAGTCAGCCTTAATATTCTCCTCGATTACAGCAGCCGTATGACGCAGTAAAATGCCGATTTCTATGTTGCCAACCAGGCTTTTATTGAGTTGGTCGAGGAAGGACTGCGGATCATATGCATCGCGGTAAAATAGTTTGCTGGTTGTCCGATCGAAAAAATCTTTAATATGGCGAAAAGAAAGCGCCGTAACGAGTGCAAAAAAGATAAAAAAGGCCCGCTCGTAGTTTGGATTGTTGATCTGGTCGTTAAAAATTGCGGTAAGCAGATAAATCGTACCGCCGTAAATGCCGCCAATCGCCGCCAGTGAAAGCAGGTACGCCACTGCCCGGACGACGATTAACTTGATATCAAACAATTTTTTAGCAACGATGGCGTAGGCGATAATACTGGCAAACAACAGGGTGTAGACGGGCGCGATAGTAATAAATATAGTGGTCTGTAGTAGTGGCGTTATCGCAAAGTTCGTAATTGGAACCAGTACCCAAGTAAGAAAAGAGGCAAACAGCAGTACCTGAAGCTGGTTCTTATGAATGCCCGTCGAGGTACGCGTTTTATGGATGAGTACCTTGAACGCGATAAAAATAGAGAAAGCAGCGTGCGCCATAAAGAGTAAGATGGCCGGCCCGGCTTTGGTGACCGGTAACCCGTTTTGAATCTCTACAGATGTAAACAAGTATGGAGAAACGGTGGCAGCCGCTGCTAGACCGGTAAACGCTAAATAGACTAGCAGTTTTCGCTTAGAGTACATCCAGCTAGGGCTTGGAAAAGTCCTGGCAAACAGGTAAAAGCTAGCGTTTTGAATAACCACGAAGAATAGGACGGTTCGGACAAGGTGAATTAAGTTGGGAGAGTCAAGAGAAATAATTACCAGGTAATTAGACAGTGCCCACCCGAGCGTCGCGACACCGATGAAGAAGAATAGCAAGTTTGAAAGATTTTTTCGGCCTCTGGACAACACGAATAGGCATACCAAAATTTGAGCGATGCTCGTAATAAAAGTGATGGCAGTCAGCATGATTCTATTTAATGGTAATATATCAGAGGAAATAAAGTAACTCTTATGGTTAAAATAAACTACGCTGCCTGGCAAATTGACGCTACCGATCTTTCGGAAGACTTTTCGGATCTTAAAAAGCTGCAATTTTTTGCGCGCTATGCTGTTTTAGCACCGTCGGGACACAATACCCAGCCGTGGCACTTTGGCCACAGGGGTCAAACGCTACTCCTTAAAGCGAACGCTGGCCGCCACTTGCCCCACTCTGGCACCGCTGCCGCCGAACCTCACATAAGCCTGGGGTGTTGCTTAGAAACACTCTGCTTAGCGGCAAAGGGTTTTGGTTACGAACTTTTGGTTGACTACGGCTTTAGTAAGGATGTAGTGGCGGCCATTAACCTTGGCAAGAAGGTTGTCGCCGAGCCGTCATTACTTACGGCGATAACTAGCCGCACGTCAAACCGTAATCCCTACGAACCTAAACCGCTCGCCAGTGCGTTGCTCAAAGCCGTAACGGCCGGTGATTTTACTGGTGTTTCGGCACTGGCTATTACTCGTAAAGAAGACATTTCGTTTTTAGCTGACCAGACAAAGCACGCCACGCATATCATTATGACTGAGCAAGAGTTTCGGTCGGAACTGAGTAAATGGGTCCGCAGTAATGTCAGCAAACAATATGATGGTATGCCCGGTTTTGCCCAAGGTATGCCGACGCCACCCTCGCTCATCGCCAAGCATATTATTAAACATGTCGATATTTCTAAAAGCCAGGCTAAAAAAGATGCCGACCGCATCGTAAACTCGCCGGCGCTGATACTGATCAACGCCGAAAAACCCGGTGATGCAGAGTTCTTAAATGCAGGGCGGCTATACGCCCGGATTTGTGTCCGTGCCCAGCAAGCCGGCATCGCTACCAGCGGTGTCGGTGCCGCCGTCATTGACCCTACAACCAGGCAAGTGGTACAAGCCCATTTTGGCCTTTCGAGCCGGCCGATCGCTATTATCCGCCTCGGCCTCGCAAGCAAACATGCCCGCCACACTCCACGTTGGCCCCTACATAAAGTTATTGATTAGCGGGTGGTTTACCGGAGGTTATTATGGTTATGAGTTCGGTTTTTCTGGTTTTATAGGCCTCTGTTTCGAGGTCGGGGTTAAGTTGAGCTTCTGGACCCATCACAAAACGTCCGCTGCGCAGTGCTTGGCCCAGCAAGATCCTTTTTACGGCGTACGATACGTATAGCCCTGATAAGACAGCGGCTCCACCGAGTTGCGGCCAACTGGGAAGCGACTTACCGACCTCTAAAAGTGACTCGAGCATGCGAACCGGTACATTTTCTAGGTTTACGAAATATTTACCAATAATCGCGCCGGCTTCGGGCCGGCTCATTTTTGTGTGGTTCAGAATGCTGTCAACCACTTCATCGGGTAAAATACCGTGTAAAATTGGCTGGGCGCTATCTTGGTCATAGCGTTCTATATCTAGCAAGATGTCGTCACCGTCGTCGGTGGCCATGACGACCGGAATGCCGAGTTCTTTAGCGCGAAGACGTATGATGACTTTCATGCGCAACGAATCCATCTCATCGATAATAATATTTGGCTTATTGCTCGATAACATTTCTTCTAAATTATCGTCATTAACACCGTCTTTATAGTGAACTTGCTCGGTATACGGGTCGAGTTCGCTAATTTTCTTGGCTAAGACGTCTACCTTGTGGATCCCTAGTTGGTCGTATGACGCTCTGATGCGGTTGAGATTGGTCGGGCCTAGGTGGTCCATATCAACCAAAATGTATTTACTACCGATGCCCTGCATAAGTAATGAGTCAACCACATTGCTACCGACGCTTAAGCCCAGAATCAGAATGGTTTTATCAGTAATCAGCGTTTGTCTTTCTTCTTCGGTAATAAGGTTGCGGTTGCGGGAGCCACGCAGTTTGCGCAGATCGTCGGCGGGAGGAAAGTGCACTAACGTGGCGTTCCAGGGGAAGTACACCCAATTGCCATAATTGTCGGTGTTGCCATTGCCAAAACCTTGCACGTAGGACTGGTAGGCTTGGGGGTCAATATCGTCAATCTGGGCCGGGTTTTCTATATGGTACAACTCTTCAATGGCGGCTTCGATTTGATCTGAAATGTAGTGGATTTTTTTATCTTCACTTAATGTCTTTAAAGCCGCGGCCTGCTCTGTTATGTTGAGGTCGAAAATACGGGGTTGTTGCCAACCCGAGACTGTTGTTGCATCTGTTTTAAAATCGTTCATTTGATCACCCATTTCTGCTTTGTACCTGACTTAAAGTATGCCTGATCCTCGTAATTCCACAAATGTATCAAGGGTCGGACCACCTCACCGACAACACCGGCGGTTTCGCGGTATTCGGAGCTATCGTGGAGCAGTGTTTGGTGAATCGCCTCTTGAAGTTGGGTTGTTAGTTCGTGGCTGCTATCAATACTATGCTTCTTTTCGATATGAATATTCAGTTGTTGGCGGCCCGATTCGTTGTAATCGACTAACATAGTAAATTTGCCGGTAATACTGGCGTCGAACTGTGGTTGCTGAATAGCTCGCCGGATCATATCGGGATAAATAAGGAACGCGTAATAACTGACGCTAAAATCATTGCGTTCGTAGACATAAACAAAGGGCAGATTCCAAGTAGTGTCGCTAATGCCGTTTGTTTTGATCAGCTCGTCTATATCAATATTATTGGCATTGAGTTTTTGGTGCAGTACACTGCGCTTAATAGTCCCACCGTAGTCTTTGAGGTTATATCGTACAAGCGGAATACCGCTAAAGGCACTGCACAACAGATTGCCAGAAACTTCTTCAAAGTAAAATAGCTTGGGGTCATATTGGCAGAGCGTTGGTTGGCGCGAGGCTTCGGGGAATATAGCTGCGAGGGCATCGTCTTGGATTAATTGGCGGCGAATTAAGATGGACTCGGGTGTTTCGTGTGCCATGGTACCTAAATCGACAGTACCGTAGTGGTTAAGTGTCGCCCGCAATTTGTCTTTGGGCTTTATGACGTCTAGCACGTAGTCGCGGAAGGTTTCGGTAAAGGCCTCGGCCGAAAAAACAAAGCCAAGGTTGTAGCTTGGCCAGTTAATTCCTTGGCGAGTACCATCATCAAGAATATCTTTTAAGAAGGGCGCGTAGGCACCGATGATTACTTGATCAAAGGAGTCACCAAGCTGGGCAATGGCGTTAATAACCTCTTGCTTGTGAATACCAGGGGTAATAATGCTTAGGTCGTAAGCGCCGTGCTCGGCGACCTTCTTAATTGCTTCGTAGGTGAATAATCCACCGATCCAAGCCCCCATTGGAAAAGCTACTATATAAAGTGTGCGCCGGGTCTGAATCGAGAAGTTATTGCGCAAATAGAGCTCGGCGGTGGCGGCATATTGCCAATCTTGGGAGGCTTCGCGTGGAAAATAGTACGGTTTGCCGGTTGAGCCTGAGGTGGTTGATATGACCCAGCTGCCTTGACCAAATGTTCCGTCCCAACAGAGCATTTCACGCGAGTATTTACGCAGATAATTATCTTTGTCTATTGGCGGAACTAATTTGAGATCAGCGATGGTGCGGATTTTACTGGGGTCAAGGTTATGTTCACGTAGAAATTCTTTGTAGGCTGGCACCCGCTTTGCCATACCATGGAACAAGGCCAGCGTTCGTTCGCCGCCACTCCGCGTAATAACTGTTTCGTTGGCTTGGTGGAGTTTTTGGTGAAGCTGATCTGCGTTACGGTAGCCGCGCGGTAGTAATAAGTTAGTGTTCATTGCTTTTTATCGATAGATACTGCTAAAGTATAGATTATATATACTCATATAGAAAACAAAAATGTCATTTATAGCCCAAAGATTAGACTACTTCGATAGCGCCGACTTCAGGCATGCCATTCAAAAACAATCGTTGCTCAAAGATCCGATTGATTTGAGTATTGGCGTGCCTGAGGAACTAACGCCTGAGCACATTAAGGCCGCTGGCATACACGCCATTAACGGAGATAAGACGGTGTATACGCCTCCCAACGGCTTGCTTGAGCTGCGGCGGGCCATCGCTACCAAGCTGACCAGTGAAAATGATATTCCTGCCTCTGAAGATACGGTAACGATTGTGCCAGGCCTGACTACCGGGCAATTGTTGGTCTACCTGGCGATTATCGACCCAGGCGACGAAATTATTATTTTTGACCCCTATTATCCGCCATATCCTCACTTGGCTACCATGGTTGGTGGCCGCGTGGTTTTTGTATCGACCCTGCCGACATTTCAGCCTGATCTGGCTATGCTCCGGGCCAGCATAACCCATAAAACTAAAGTGATCGTTATTAATTCGCCAAATAACCCAACCGGCGCGATTTACCCCGAAGACACCCTACGCGCAATAGCTGCCATTGCTGCCGAACATAACGTCCTGATAATTTCTGACGAGATTTACGAACATTACGTTTACGACGAAAAACACTTTAGCATTGGCAGCATTTACCCTAATACGATTACCATGAACGGTTTTTCAAAAGAATACGCTATGACGGGCTGGCGCGTCGGCTACCTAAATGGTCCGCTAGAAATTATCGAAGCAATTAACGAATTGCAGCAATTTGTCGTCATGTCATCGTCGTCAATCGCCCAGCACGCCGCCTTGGCAGGCATTAAAAATCGAAAAGAGCTGTCGGCCCAGTATCGTAAAAAGCGTGATTTGCTCGTCCCAAGCTTGCGCGAGATGGGTTTTGAAGTTAGTGGCGCTAACGGAGCCTTCTTTGCGTTTGTAAAAGCGCCACATGATCTGACCGATGTTGAATTTGTAGAGCGTGCTACCGAACACGGGCTTATTATTGTGCCTGGGCGAGCCTTTTCGCAGTTGCACGGTTTTGTGCGAATATCGTACGGGGCTAACATCGAGACCGTCATGCGCGGCATCGAAGCGATCCGTAAAACCGTTGCCGATATCGCGTAGCGCTGTGGAAAAACACCAAAATCCTATATAATTACAGCTAATGGCTAACGTAGCAATTATCGAAGACGACCCCGCGATATCTCAAATGTATCGTATTAAGTTCGAGGCCGAGGGTTATACCGTTGAGACGGCCGAAAACGGAGCGCTCGGGCTTAAGCTGGCAAAAGATTTTAAGCCGGATATTATCTTACTAGATCTGATGATGCCAGAAATGGGTGGCCACGAAATGCTCAAAGAGTTACGCAAAACCGACTGGGGTAAGTCAATTAAAGTGGTGATTTTGACGAATATGGGCGAGCAAGAGGTACCGGACGGTATCCGCGACCTCGGCGTCAGTGAATTTATCCTAAAAGCCGATATGACGCCGCGGCAAGTTGCTGAAATTGTTAAGAAGCAACTGGCTGGTTAGCCGCGCATGAATGTTGCGATTCTTGGTTTTGGCAGCCAAGGTGTCTCCTCGCTGGAGTATTGGCAGGGGTTAGGCCATACTATTACCGTCTGCGATCGCGTGGAGGGATTAGAACTACCGCCAGGTATTAATGGGCAGCTCGGCGCAGATTATTTACAGGGGCTTGAGAAGTTTGATCTGGTCGTCCGGTCGCCCTCGATTCACCCACGTGACATCGTGGCAGCTAACAGCGACGCGATTTTAGAAAAAGTCACCACCAACACCAACGAATTCATGCGCGTGTGCCCGTCGCGCAATATCATTGGAGTAACCGGAACCAAAGGTAAGGGTACCACCAGCACTCTGATTAGCCGCATGCTAGAAGAAGCTGGTTTTACGGTCCATTTAGGCGGCAATATTGGTACGCCACCCCTGGAAATGCTGAAAGCTGGCATTGCGCCCGAAGATTACGTTGTTTTGGAGCTGGCTAACTTCCAGTTGATCGACATAAAATACTCACCGCACGTGGCAGTTTGTTTGATGGTTGAGCCGGAGCACCTAGACTGGCATAGCGATTTAGAAGAATATATAGCTGCTAAGCAACAACTCTTCCGATGGCAGGTACCTGGTGACATTGCCGTATTTTATGCACCTAATGAGTTATCTACGAGCGTTGCGGCTGTGAGTAATGGTACAAAAATTCCTTATTTCGCCAATCCGGGTGCACTCATAGCTGAAGGCGTGATACGGATTGGGGACACAGAAATATGCCCGGTTGATCAAGTCGGCCTACTAGGGGAACACAGCTGGCAAAATATCTGTGCTGCTATCACTGTGGTATGGCAGACTACTCAAGACGTTGCGGCGATTAGAAAGGTCGTACAGACGCTACAAGGCCTACCGTTCCGTATTGAACCCCGTAGAGAAATTAATACCATTACATTTTACAATGACTCGTACGCGACCGCGCCGGGTGCCACAATAGCTGCCATTCGGGCAGTCACACAGCCAAAAGTGCTAATAATTGGGGGTTACGACCGCGGTCTACCGCTTGATCAATTAGCGGCCGAAATTACTAGTCACGCTGACAGTATTCGTAAAGTGGTCATTATTGGCGCTTCCGGAGAACGGTTGAGTCAAGCACTCAAAATAACTGGTTTTAGTAACTTTGAGCTAAACTCGAGCTCAGACATGGTTTCAATCGTGCAAGCCGCGTACTCCTTAGCCAAACCAGGCGACGCGGTACTGCTTTCGCCGGCCTTTGCTAGCTTTGATATGTTTAAGAATTTTGAGGAGCGGGGAAAGCGTTTTAATGAGGCGGTCGAGTCTCTATGAGCAAATACCAAGCGTTTATCTTTAATAGTTGGAAGTTTGACCCTACGCTCAAGAAGTTATGGCTGCGCTATTCCTATGATGATGTACTCGATTTTGAAGAAGAGTATAGCTTTGATTTTGATTTTGTAGATTATTCGGCACCAGCTCTGGAGCGAGCGATTAATAACCTCTTTTTTATGGCTGGTGTTTCGTATTACAAAGCATACTTGGCACCAAGCATAGAGATTAGGCAAGGCAGCCTAGACGCTAAACATGCAGATTTTTTTGGCAAAACATACCAACGCGGGCTCGGCGAGTTCTTTTATGTAAACAAGCTCGATCCAAACTCTACTATTGAGTTTCCGGTAAATAGCGAGCAGCTAGAGCCCACTGGTAACAATGGTGAAGGCATATTGTTAGGATTGGGCGGCGGCAAGGATTCTCTAGTAAGCGTGGAGTTGCTACGCCCCAAGCATGATGTTACTACGTGGACCGTTGGGCACGGCCAGCAATTAGAACCTCTTGTCGAAAAAACTGCATTACCCCATCTACAGATAGTACGCTCTTGGGATTTAAAGCTGGATCAAGTAAATAAAGTTGACGCCTTGAATGGCCACGTGCCAATATCGGCAATTCTGGCATGTGTCGGAACAGTGGTTGCAATTTTAAGCGGAAAACGCGATGTGATTGTGTCTAATGAACGTTCCGCCGATGAACCAACCCTCGAGTTTAAAGGGGTCAGTGTTAATCATCAATATTCAAAATCATCAGAATTTGAAAAAGATTACCAAGCCTTGTTGGCAGCTGATTTTAACGAAAGTATCCGCTATTACTCATTGCTTCGACCGCTTAGCGAGCTAATGATCGCGAAGTTATTCGCAGAGATAGGTTTTGAAAAATATAAAACTGTTTTTAGCTCTTGTAACCGTGCGTTTACCAAAGATTGCGAACGTTTATTTTGGTGCGGTGAATGCCCAAAATGCGCCTTCGTTTACCTGGCACTGGCACCATTTATCGAAGAAGCTAAATTAATAGAATTGTTTGGGAAGAATTTATTGCTTGAGCCCCAGCTTGCGGCCACCTATCGACAGCTACTCGGTATAAACGGGAACAAGCCTATGGAGTGCGTTGGTGAAATCGCCGAAAGCAGATGGGCGATGGACGCTATGAAGCAAAAGTACCCTGCGTTACGTTCCTTTATATACGATAAAGGCGGCACAGGTAGCGTCTGGGAGCTTTCTAATCACAGCATACCCCCGGAAGTTTCTGTAAGCGTAGCTAATTTACAACCGTTTTTTGGGCAGCGCGAATGACATTTTCGAAGAGCGCGCAGACGGTTAAGGGGCCAACACCGCCTTTTTCGGGGGTAATCGTGATGTCTGGCAAGTTACGGACATCAGGGGCTACATCGCCAACGAGGTGGTTGCCGTCGGTGGCCACACCAGCGTCAACAATGACGGCATTTGGTTTGACCATGTCGGCTGTTAGTAAACCCGGTTGACCGACAGCACAGACAATAGCATCAGCTTGTTTGGTTATGGCGGCTATATCTTTGGTAGTTATATCGACTGTTTGGACAGTATAGCCGGAGGATCGCCAGAGGTCAGTTAATGGTTTGCCGATCAACCTTCCCTGCCCAATCACGACGATTTGCTTACCTTTTAATTCGACATTATAGCCCGCTAGCAACCAATCAATAGCCATAGGAGTAGCTGAGTCAAATTCTGTTTCGGCTGCTAAGCCGTCAACATCTTTGTTTTTAGAGACCGCATTGAGAATTTCGTCGGTCTGCGCAGGGTCTGGCAGCGGAACTTGAACAATAATGCCGTGGATCGCTTCGTCCTTGTTTAGCTGCTTGATGCGACTGATTGCCTCATCTTGACCAATTGAGTGTACAGTTACATCAATCATGATGTCGTTACCATAGGTTTGCTTGAGCATCATGTAACGGTCGACGACAGGCGCGGGGTTAGTGCGAATAATTGCCAGATGTGGCGCGATGTGGTGAGCCTGTCGTAGCGCGCGGACTTGGCGGGCTTGCCGTTCTTGGATAAAGCCAGCCAGGTCGCTGCCGTTCAGTAATTTCATACCTTTCATCATACCTTTTACTGAGAGGTCAGTACATTGTTTTAGCTATTATACCTGCGTTTCATTAAACTTTAATGAAACGCAGGTATAATGAAACCTATGGATGTCGGAACCCTGCTCGAATCGTTTGGATACTTTATTATTTTTCTGAGCGTATTTATAGAATCCGGCGTGATACTTGGACTTGTACTTCCCTTGCCTGGTTTTTCTTTATTATTTGCGGCTGGTGTGTTTGCGACAACTGACAAATTGAGCTTGCTCGGGGTGATAGTGACCGGTTCGTTGGCGGCTATCCTTGGCTATGTGGTTGGATATTATACGGGCTTAAAATATGGCAGAAAACTACTGTACGAAAAAAAGACCGAACGGTATTTTACCGCAAAACAAGGCAAAGCGGCCGAGAAGTTCATGAAGAAATACGGTTATAGCACATTGGTTATCGGACGTTGGCTACCAGTGTTACACAGTGTGGCGCCATTACTGAGCGGTATTGCCCGAACTCCATTTACACCGTTTATGATAACCAACATTGTGGGCGGAATTTTATGGGTACTTTCGTCTACGCTGCTGGGTTACTATATCGGCCAGGTTGTGCCAAACGCACAGTACTATATTATTCCTTTTGTGGCGGCGCTGGTTATTATCGTCAATACATCGTATGGAAAACGCCTGGCAAATCGTATTACAAAAAAAGTTGAGGAAATGTAACGACTGTAATGCTGATTCTGTTGCTTATCTAACAGAACGTAAGCATTATTAACCGTACTATGGTAAATGCTAACAGCAGATAATAAAGGAGGAAATTATATGGCAACAAAAGATCGTGGATTCGCATCGATGAGCAAAGCCAGGCAAAGAGAAATTGCTAGCATGGGCGGTAAAGCCAGTGGCAAGAAGAGCAAAACTACAAGATAATAACTTATAAAAAAGCTCCGTTCTCGCAATGGAGCTTTTTTATTTGGATCCGACTGTTAACTAAAATGAGTCTGGGTCGGGACCGATTCGTTTGTTTTGATTGAGATTATCGATGCGCCGCATTTCATCGCCGGACAGTTCAAAGTTAAAAATATTTATATTGTCGCGGATACGCTCTGGTGTCACCGACTTAGGAATGACAACTAAACCTGATTGTATATGCCAGCGCAAGATTACTTGGGCTGGCTCTTTGCCATGAGCGTTGGCAATGCCACTAATTGTAGCGTCATTGAGCAGTTCACCACCCTGCATGAGCGGGCTCCATGACTCAATCGCAATCCCCTTGCCTTGGCAGTAATTACGAGTTTCGAGCTGTGTTAGTCGCGGGTGAAGCTCGATTTGGTTAATGGCAGGCGTAATTTTGGCGTCTTTTAGTAAATTATCGAGGTGGTCGGGTTTGAAATTGGAGACACCAATGGCACGCGTTTTACCGTCTTCATATAACTGCTCCATGGCACGCCAGGTGTCAGAAATTTTATTGTTTGTAGGCTTTGGCCAATGGATTAAATACTGATCAATGTAGTCGAGACCGAGCCGTTCTAGGCTATTGTCGAAGGCTTGTAAAGTTTCGTTATAGCCTTGGTCGTTGTTCCATACTTTTGTGGTTATAAATAGTTCTTCGCGGGGGATACCAGAATAAGCAATCGCCCGGCCGACTCCTTCTTCGTTGCCATAAATAGCTGCCGTGTCGATAGAACGGTAACCCGCCTTGAAGGCGACTTTAATGGCCTCCTCGACTTCGCTACCATCTTCGATCTTAAAGACTCCAAAGCCAATTTGGGGAATTTGAATGCCATTATTAAGTTCTTTAACGGGAATTTTTGCTGCTATGTCCATAAACCTTATCTTTTTATACGTTATGAAGAGTATGTGCCATGTGAGCTTATATCACTGCGAGAAATTTAACATGCGTATCTAGCTAAACGAAATTTCTAGTGTATCAAGGCTATTACTTGGCACGGGTTCGCAAATGTGCCACTGCTTTTAGGTGTTATTAATTGAGGTTATGTTTAGCTCACCGGTTGGCTCGGCTGTAGAATTGTTTTTTTCTACCACGCTGTAAGTGGATTCGGTAAGAATTACTTTTTCGATTGATTCAACTTGGTGTTTAAGCTTAATAATAAATGTATCTCTGTTAACGTGTACTTTTTGATAAGTGCTGAGTTTAATAGGAATTCGAGCTTCGCAGTTCTCGTCTGAGCATTCGCATTTAAACTCTAGGGTAATGTTGTTATCTTCTATCAAATGAGGGTTTCCATCTTCGATATGCATGGCGTCAACTTCGTCAATAGAGTCACTTACGTTCTCATTAGCTTGCCTAAATATCATTTCATTTTCGATTTGGCGTCGTTCGGTTAGTGGCATATCCATATACATTTAGGGTAGCAGTACGCACAAAATATGCTGTACGAATTTATACTAAACTAATAACAAGCCTGGTTAATTGCTGGAACAATTGGTCATACGCTATGAAAAGTATGGGTAATATAAGATTACATTTCTGCGAGAAATTTAACATGAGTGTCTAAGAGCCTGACCCGATCAATCTGTCGATAAGTAAGCCAGTAGCAGCAACCATGATTTTTTAACTGTTTTATTACGACAAAAGGTAACTATAGTTACCTTGCGAAGTAAAAAACTGTTAAAAAGTGGTTGACCTGCTGGTTTGCTCGACAGATTGATTGGGTCAGGCTCTAAGCGAGGTTTCGAGGGCATCAAGGCTGCCGGCAACAATTTGGTATGGGTTCGCATATGCGCCGTTGCTTTTGTGGTAGGCAATACCGGCATCGGTAAATTTGAGGGCTGAAGCAGTTGATATGGCTACGACGGTATCGTCTGGTTTAATAGTGCCGTTTTGGCGGGCTTGCCGAATACTGTGGATAGCTACGGCGCCTTGCGGGCAGATGGCCGTGCCGCCGCGCATGAACTGGGCCCAGGTATCAACTATCTCTTGCTCACTGGAGCGGTAAAACTTGAGGTCAAATTTATCGTGTAGTTTTTTAATGCGCGGAAAGCTGACCGGATCGTTAATATTCATGGCCGTCGCCACGGTGTCTCCGAATTTGCCCGGCGCATATGATTGATAATCGCTTTCTTGCCAACGAACCAAAGTGTCGGACACGCTGGTTTGGCCAGCGATAATACCCGGCAATTTGTCGATAAGCCCAAATTCTTTAGCGCGCAGTAGGCCGTTTAGCAACGCGGTCAAATTACCACCGTTCCCTACCGGGATCGAGATCCAGTCGGGCGCCTTCCAGCCTAGGTCTTGGATAATCTCCAGCCCAATCGATTCTTGGCCAACAATACGCATATCGTTTTTACTGTTAACTAATATCAGTTCGGGGTGTTGGGCGGTAAACTCTTGAATGAGCTTCATGCAGCCATCAAAGCCATCGGGGTGCTGAATGGCTCGAACATTGGCGCCGTGGGCCATGGCTTGGAATAACTGTGAGTCGGCAATTTTATGGTGTGGCACTAACACTAAGCAGGTTAAGTTATTGCGCACATAGGCTGAGTAGATCGCGGCGGCGGCCGAAGTGTCGCCGGTGGACGCACAGGAAATACCAGTAATACCTAGTTCTGGGTGTTCACGCTGTAGGCGCAAGGCGTCCGACACTGCAACCGGCATGCCACGGTCTTTAAAGCTTTCACTTGGAGCCTGGCCTTCCATTTTAATAAACAAGCGGTTTAGCCCGATGTCTTTACCAAGCCATTCTGGTACTTCAAATAGATCGGTTTGACCCTCTTTTAATGAAACGATGGAGTCTTCGGGAAAACCGGGTAGCAAAAAGTCGCGCCACAACCACACGCCAGAGTCGTTTGGATATTGTTTGCGGGCGCTGCCGTAGCGTAAGTTATCTATATAATTTTGGGCTTTGTCTCCTCTTCCGATAGACTTTTCGATGACCGCGTCATCACGAACAATCAGGAGTAAGCCGTTACAGTCTGGGCACGTATAGTAGAATTTGTCCGGCGCGAACGAATGCCCACAGACAATACATTCATGCCAAAAATTTAGTGGTGTGGCTGGAGCTCCCATAGTGTTCAAATTGTAACAGTGCTGCCCGCATATGCAAATGGCTCTAATCTGTCGATTACTGGCATACAAATATTATACGATGACTAATTCGCTGCCAGGGCCAGAGTATACGCCGGTTACCACTCGGCGGGAGCCAAGTAACTCATTTTGATCCTGTATGAATTCTCCGGTTTCGGTGTCGGTATGGCCAGAAAGAATAGTCGTCAAGGCGTCCTTTAAGTAAATTACAGGCGGATCTACGGTGCAGTCCAGTCGAGCTACGCTATCGCCATTTAGCTTATTAGCCTTAAAACAGTCTAAAGCTATATCACCCAAATCGTTGACCGCGCGAGCACCAAAAAGTACATCTACGGCTGGGGGCGCACTCTCGCCCATAACCAAAATTGTTTCTCTGTCTGTATATGGAATAGCCATTAGTTACTATTATGATAATTGTGATAGAAAATATCAACTTTATGAAAATTGCGGGGCTATAGTCGACGCTTTTTGTATTCGGTCGCGAAAATATTTTTAAGTTCTTTTGGGTGGGTAATGCCAATACCTTCGTAGGGGTTGAGTTTAAGCAGGTCACTGTCGGCAGTGACTATTAACTGTGCGCGGGCTTCAATCGCACAGGCAACAATGGCGTTGTCGTCCGGGTCGTCGGGAACAACCATAGGAATATATTTTGGTACAACTATCCTGGCAGATACGTTAACCCGCTGAATAAATTGCTGCACAATGGCCTGTGGAAGCCCAAATTTAGTGACTAGTTTGTTTGTAACCTCAGAAAGAATATATGGCGAAGCAAATAGCTGCAGGCCTGAACCCGGTAACGCAGCGATATCAAGCCAGCGATCAGCGTACTGGCCTGGCCGCAATGCTGCCGCTACATATATGTTGGAGTCAAAAACCGTTCTAAGTTTTGCGGTTTTTGGCGAGGTACTCGTAGACATCGTCATCAGTCTCCAGCCCAAGTCGTTGGGCAATCACGCTGCCATGTTCTTGAACCTGATTTAGGGTTAGTTTAAAACGATAGTAATTGTACATTTCCCTAAATAGGTCACTTTTTGACCTTTTTTCTGAGGCGGCGAGTTTATTCAGATCGTCTCGCAGTTCGGTATCGACCGAAAAACTAACGGTTGCAGATTGTAGCTTACCCATCTATTGCTCCTTTATTTCAATACTAATGAAATTCATTAGTATTGTCAATCTACTGATATTGTAACAAAACGCTTATGCGAATGTCAGAGCCGCCTGCTTAAATTGATAATATGGGGACATATCAAGTCCATGACTAAAACTTTAACTAAGTAAAGACCTGACCGCCGTTGAGCGGAGAACTTTTTTGTTCCACCTGCTCATCATATCAAACAAAAATCACCCGACTGAGTCGTATTGACTTTCAGATTGGGTGAATTTGTCTAAACCATGACATATTTCAGCCACCGGCTCAGGATTTCTCTAGTTAATGGTTAGTTACGGTTTTTAATACTTACACCAGTTTCGGCGTCGGCATTGTTTTGCGCATCACCAGTTGAACTATCTCCACCCTCAGTGTTTCTATTTGATGTGGCGTCCCCAGATTGAGCATCCTGCTCAACCCTGATATCTACACCAACATTATTTCGATTAGTGATTGTAGTTTCTACATCACGACGAATCGTAATCGAATTGTCAGATCCTGGCCCAGTGTTTCTAATTGAAGAATTAGCGCTAGCTTCGTTAGCATTTTGGCGATCTAACCGACGTTGCTCACGCTCATTTTGGCGATCTTGTTGAGCTTGTTCCCGCTCTGCACGACGTTGATCACGTTCGTCTTGGCGGGCTTGTTGAGCTCGCGCTTGTTCACGCTGTCTCTCTGCACGATCAGGTCGCAAATCACCACATGCACTTGGCACTGTACCTTCAAATGGTAAGCTCATGTCAAGTGAACTTCTCTTATCACCATCGTATTCATTCTTGTCCCCAAACAAGTCTGAAATACCCTGCTGTACTACAACACCGTTGCCAACATCTGCTGCCGTAACACCAGCAGGCAATGTAAATGTTCGTTCGTACGTAACTGTTCCATCGCTAGAAGCAACTGGAAATCGCTCCAAGGCAAGACCACTACTTGCACTAGTATCACCTGTCTCTGTCAGTGAAACTTTTACTGGACCATAAGAAGGTAGACCTTCCACAGATGAGATGAAACTATCCCCATCAGTATCGGCACTCGGATTTGGACATTGGCTATTGCCACCAATATGGAAATGTTGAGCGTGCGGCAAATTTGCAGACGCACCTTGCGTCACTAAGCGAACAGTGGCTTGATCGCCATCGAC
>JBPCJO010000090.1:0-7143 GCA_051005235.1 Saccharimonadales bacterium (SeqCode) | reverse complement strand
TGCCTATCTTCAAATACCGATATGTAGTTACTGCAGGCAATTTCTTTCATCAAGTCAGCATTATAGAAGTAAAATAGCCGCTCGCCATATTGATCCTTCTTAATTCCTTCGGAATACTCCGGCTGATATTTAGATGAAATGTAGAAAATGCCACCCGTGTTGAGCGACTGCCAGACGCTGCTAAGCACTTGTTCTACTTCTTCTTTATCCAGATGAAGTAATGAGGCGAAAGCAAAAATAATATCTGTATTTTTCGGGTATTCGTAGCTGACCGCATCAGCCACTTCAAAATGTGCTTCTGGCACATAATTGCGGGCTATTTTTATCATGCCGTCAGAAATATCAAAACCGACGTAATTGTTGGTTCTACGCACTATTTCTTTGGCATCGCGGCCGTCTCCGCAGCCAATTTCTACAACTGAAGGGTCTTTAGGATTACCCGCAAGGTCAAAGGCTCTTTCGATGTCTGTAACCCGAGAACCAATGCCCTGGAAGTAGTCGGCCAGCGCCTGAGCCGATTTGTTGTAGGTATCTATGGTTACGTTTCGATAATTCTTCATAAGTTAGAGCTCGCCCCAATTCTTCCCCACCGACGTATCCACAGTCAGTTTAACCGGTAATTTATGAATGTCCTCCATGATCTCTTTGATGTCAGTGGCGACCGTTTTGGCTTGGTCGTCCGGGCATTCGATGAGGATGGAGTCATGCACTTGCAGCAGCATGTGGCACTCTTTACGGGTACTTAGGTAGTCTTGGACTTTGATCATGGCTAATTTTATGAGGTCGGCGCCGGTGCCTTGGATTGGCATATTGATAGCGGCGCGCTCGGCACCTTGGCGGACCATAAAGTTGCTGGAGTGGATATCGGGCATCGGCCGGCGGCGGCCAAATAAGGTTTCGACGTAGCCCTGCTTGCGGGCGACTTCTTTAAGATTGTTGACGTAGTCAAAGATTGGTTTGCGCAGTTCAAAATATTTGTCGATGAACTGTTTGGCGGCAACAAAGGTCATGCCGGTGGCAATACTCAGGCCGTGCGGGCTCATGCCGTACAGTACGCCAAAGTTTATTACTTTGGCGTCGCGGCGCATTTGTTTGGTGACATCTTCGGGTTGGCGGCCATAGACTTGGGCAGCAGTGGCCGTGTGTACATCGACGTCGCGGTTGAACATATCGATCAGCTCTTGGTCTTCGGCCAGCACCGCTGCCAGACGTAGCTCGATCTGGCTGTAATCGGCACTGACAAAGCTAAACTCGCGTTTGGCGACAAACGCGGTGCGGATATGATTGCCGAGTTCGGTGCGGACGGGAATGTTCTGTAAGTTCGGGTCGATCGAACTCAGTCGGCCGGTTTGGGCGGTAGTCATGTTGTAGGTGGTGTGAATACGACCGTCTTTGTCTGCCTGAGTGGGCAGCGTTTCAACGTACGTACTCATCAACTTAGTAACTTCGCGGTACTGGCTTATTAGCTCGATGATGGGGTGTTCGCCGCGCAGTTTGTCGAGTTCGGCGGCAGCGGTGCTATAGCCTGTTTTGCCTTTTTTAACTCCTTGGGTTGGCAATTGCAGCTTTTCGAACAAAATAACTGCGAGCTGCGCTGGGCTGCTGATATTAAACTCTTCGTCGGCGTGACCGTAAATTTGTTGCTCGAGGTCGATGATTGTATCTTTTAGCTGTTCGGCGAAGTTACTCAAGTAGTTGCTGTCGAGTAAAATGCCGCGATGCTCCATGCTGGCCAGCACAGGGATCACCGGCCATTCAATGTCGCAGGCCAGCTTTTCGAGCTTTGGAATTGCCTGCAAGGCCTTTGATTGCTGTTCGTACAATGCCCGTATAACAGAGATGATCGTCGGTGCGCTGGCGACGAACTCATCAGGCGACATATTTTCGAGGTCTGCACCGGCGTAGTCGAGGTCGGCCTGCGCCAGCTCTGTCAAAGATTGTTCACGCCGCAAACTGTTGAGTAAAAAGCTGCCAACCAGTACATCGTGATGAACACCGTTAAACTCTATACCCGCTTCGACGCCAAGCGTATATATCGCCTGAATGGTAGATTTGATATTGTAGCCGATCTTTCGGACGTTAGGATTGCCAAACAATGGCCTCAGCACTTCTTCGGCGTGTTTGAACGAGACTTTAGTAAGATCAATTGCATAAACATTTTTTACTGACTCGCTTACCAGCAGCCATAGGGGATTTCGGCCATGTTTGCCCCCACAGTAGCTGTATACAACGAGTTCAGTCACGTCTTTTAACGGCATTTCATTAAGCAACTGGCTGTTGGTATCAATCAGCATCACTTTAGGAAGTTTTAAATCAACACCTTCGGAAGTTACCTTTGCCACATCATCTTCTGATAACTGCATAATCTCTGGCAGTTGGCGCGCCAGCGAGCGGAATTCAAACTTTTTAAGAAGTTCGTGCAGCTTGGTTGGGCTCACCTTGCTGCCATCAACCTCCTCGAGATTAAGTGTAATCGGCGCATCGGTCCAGATCTGGGCTAATTCTTTACTCATGTAAGCTAACTCTTTGCCTGCTTTGAGCTTTTTATGGGTCGAGCCCGAGATAAGTTCAATATTCTCGTAGATACCGTCAAGCGTATCGTATTGGTTAAGCAGTTGAATCGCGCCTTTTTCGCCAATGCCAGGTACGCCGGGGATATTATCGGAGCTGTCACCTTTTAAAGCTTTTAGATCTAGGAACTGCTCAGGGGTAATTTGATACTTCGCAAAAAAGCTGTCGGGCTCGAACAGTTCAATGTTGCTCAAGCCTTTTTTAAGCGCGTACACATGCGTCAGCGGGCCAACACATTGCAGCATGTCGAGATCGGAGGTGATCATCATGGTCTCGATCCCCTGTGCATCGGCCTGGCGGGCAAAGGTGCCCATAATGTCATCGGCCTCGTAGTCGTCAAGTTCGTACAGCGGCCACCCGAACGCCTGCAGTAATTCGTGTAACAGTGGAATCTGCACATAAAAATCCGGTGGCGGTGGCTTACGATTGGCTTTATATTTCGGGTAAATCTCAAGACGCTTACGAATATTAGTCTTTGGCTTGTCCCACGCCACGCAGACGTAATCGGGTTTAAGACGCCTAATTACCTCTAGAGCCATCATCGCGAAACCGTAGACACCGCCCGTCGGCGTACCATCTTTAGTACTCAGGTTCGGCATAGCGTAGTAACCACGATAGAAAACACTCTTGCCATCGATGATGGCTAGCTTTTTTGGCGCCTTATTCATGGTACTCCTCGAGCATTTTGACTCTCAAGTCTTTTACTTTTATGCGTTGAAGTGCCCGGTCGTTCGTCCAGAACTCGCCGGCTCCCGCCAAAGCTGCGGTTGCCAGATGAATCGCATCAACGTTACGCAGCTTTAGCCTGTCTTGGCGTATAATATCGGCCGCCAGCAAAGCAATCTCCTGGTTTGTTGGCACAAAAACGATGTGGCGCATTGATAACACGGCTTCACGCATTTGGAGGGGTCCCTGTCTTAGTAATTCGGTCAGCACATACACCGAAGCAACCCCAGATAGCTGGCCGGAGTCTATGGCAGCTAGCAATTGCCTGGCTGGCGTTTGGAACTGCTGGTGACCTTCGAGGGCATATACAAAGATGTTTGTGTCTAGGGCAACAAGTAATGAGTTCTTTTTAGCCATCTTGGTCGCGCCGTTCACGAATAATTTCTACGGGGTCTCGGGAGTCTTTGCCGCTCCACTGTCCCTCGAATTTGCCAAAATAGTCAACGATTGTTTTTTGTGGCTCCAGCGTTATTTTTCCGTCTTTAGAGGTTGCCACCCGCAAACTATCGCCAAGTTTAATACCAAGCTGGGTACGTACCCGCTTTGGTATGGTAATTTGGCTCTTGCTAGACAGTTTAACAGTGACACTCATGCTTCAATTATAGTAAAGTTGCAGATATAAGTAAAGTATTAGCCTACGCTTTACTTTTAATAGTTTAGAGCCTAGCAAAATATCCCAGTCGCTAATTAAGCCAGAGCCGTCAACCATGATTTTTTAAATGTTTTATTGCGACAAAAGGTAACTATAGTTACCTTGCGAAGTAAAAAACAATTAAAAAGTGGTTGACCTGCTGGGTTGCTCGACTGGGGGATTTTGTCAGGCTCTTAGGCTGACTGGATTTGTGTTTGCGGCATTCGGCCTGCGAAGTGTGGGCTATGGACGAGCGCTTGCAAGCACATTCTGCCCGTTTGTACCGCTTCGGTGTTGGAGCCTAGGGGTTGTTGAACTTCAAGAGAGGCTAGACTTTGATTCAACTGGTGGGTGGCCGCACTCGCCCGGTCTGGCAATGCAGCCTGGCCAACAAACTGAGGTGAGCGCACCGTCTCGGGGTTAGACTTTAGGTATAAATGCCCTCGTCTGATTTTATCTTTGGTGGGTTTATTTGGTCTGCTCATACTGTTCTTGTCACCACCGTAACAAACTTGCTTTGCAAATACCACCAAATAGTTGATTAATACAACAGTAGTTTTTACGACAAGTCTTTTTGGAAGTGTTGGTAATCGGTTCGACCACTCTCGGGTGACCAGTATATTTAACTAAAAGTTAATTTTTGGCCGTTACAATTGTGCGGTGCAGGTCTACAAATCCAAATATTCAAAGATTGCCGGAACTTCTTACCAGGAAGTTGTCTCGCAAGCACGAAAAGAATATAACCATATTCGAAAGCAGACTAAACGTCAGCCATATGTTCGTTCACGCTACTATAAAGACAAGGTTTTTATAAAATTATTCTGGGATCATCTATACGAGAAAAACAGGGGTGATATTGAGAGGAGACTTAGATATTATGACTGCGCCATTGATCTACTGAGGAATAACGTAAATCAGCCGATATCAACGGCAAGTTCTGATAAAGCTAATGGTATTTCTCAGCGCTTCATTGGTAAAACCACTGATGGAGATATATTTTATGTGCAAGTAAAGCAAAATAAGCGTACAGGACGGAAGGATTTTATTTCACTCTTTCCTGGATAGATAATTTCAAATAAAAAGAGACCTCCCGCGTTCGAGCTGTTAAGCTGCATTGTGTAGCGCGTAAACTACGGTGCCGAAGGTCATTATCTATAGTAGCGCGGCTGAATTTATTAATCAATAGTCTGAAGGCTGAGGAATCCGCGTGACTAAAAGGCATTCATCAGCACCCTGCTAATTACACGCATCTTGGACGGTTTTATCTTTTTCTCGTAAATAACCAGCGGATCTTTGTGGATTTCGTTGGCTGTCCATTTATACATGTCTGTAGCTGTTTGCAACGGTATACGCAGACGCCTTGGGATATATTTGTATCCTTGGTATGCCTCATGTTGCCACTGATCGTAACGGTTTAATTGGAACTGTATAAATTTCGTAAAGTCCTGGGGTCGCTGGGTCGCAGTTTCGTGGGTTAGGTCTGGCAGATTGAAGCGTTTGAGCTCATCTGCCGGAAAGTACTGGCGACCTAAATCGATATCTTCGGTAATGTCGCGAATAAAATTAATAAGCTGCATTGCCCTGCCCTGCAGTTGGGCGGCTTGGGCTGCCTCTGGTTTGAGCCCCATGAGACGAGCCATCATCAGGCCAACGACTTCGGCAGAGCCATACATATATCCCAGAGTGTCCTCGATCGTTCTATAGCCTGTATGTTTTATGTCAGACTGCATCGCGTCGAGGAAGGCTTCGACCCACGCAAGGTCGAACTTGTTTTTACGAGCTACGCGGACCATGTTTTTAACGACTCGCTCGTCGGTGGAGTCATCTTCCGACTTATCAGTAATATAATTTAGGTTGTCTGCTGCCTCTGTCCACAATTGGCGTAACCGATAAAAGCTATCACTGTCGGCAGGTACCTGATCAACATAATCGTCGGCAACTCGCACAAAGCTATAGAGATCAAAAACGTTTGCGCGAACCGAATGCGGGAAGAACAGCGAACTTATAAAGAACGTCGTGCTGCCGTTTTTGAAGATAGTTCGCTCTTGGCTCATTGTAGTGGCCTCTTATTTCTTACGGTCCAGAATATACTGAGCCAGTTCGTCAAGAAAAGCAACCGACTCTGGCTTCCAGCGGTCTTTGTGTTCAACTAACGACTGACGGGCAATGGCGACGTGTTCACTCGCCTGCTGGCGTGCCTGTCCGACTGCCCCACAATCAATTAAGACTTGTTTAAAGCGTTCAAATTCGTCGTTAGTTAAGTCTTTTTTGCCCAGGCATAATGCCACAAATGTAGCGTCTTTTGGTGAAGCGCTGACGGCAGCGTGAACCGTTAGTATTGTTTGCTTGCCTTCTCGTATGTCGTCAATCGGGTCTTTACCGCTGTTATCTTTAGCTGTAGAAAACAAAAGTAGGTCGTCAGTAATTTGAAAGGCGTAGCCGGTGTGCAGGGCATATTGGGTGATCGCGTTGGTATCTTCGCACCCGGCATCGGCCAGAACCATACCAACGTGCAGCGGGTTTAGTAGCGTGTAGTGGGCCGTCTTCCACTGCATAACATTTTTAAGTGTATCGGACGACACATCGTCGGCAATTTCGTTAAGTAAGTCATTGGTCTGTCCGTGAATGGTGATCATCATAGTGTGATTAGTAATATTGATGGCTTTAACACGAAGTTCATCGGGAACCTCAAGGTTTGCCAGAACCATTTCGGCAGCGTGAAGCCCAAGTAACGCACCGTTCAGGGCCAGCGAAATACCAAGGTGATCGGGGTCGTTTTTCCAGCCGTTAGACTGGTGTTGTTGAGTAATAATGCGATGCGCCGTTGGGCTGCCGCGCCGGGTATGCGACCGATCTTGCACGTCATCAACAATTAAAATATAGGCATGGATCATCTCAAGAGCGCGGGCCGCTTGAATAATCATTTTCTGATCAGTGCCGCACATCATCTCGTAGCCAATCATGACCAACCTGCCCCGAATGCGCTTACCGCCCGCTTGGAGGAGTGCGCAGTACGGGTCAACCGCGACTAGCGAGCGTTCACCGTAGTCTTTTTGGGTGCGGGCCTGAATTGTAGTGGTGTAGTCAGCGAGGTCGGCGTCGAGCAGGGTTTTATATTGGGCTAAGTGCCGCTTAAAAGACGTTGTGGAAGGCTGGCTCACAACAGATCTTTTAAAACTGCTTCGGCCGCTAGTTTGAATTCGTCAATGCTAGCG
>JBPCJO010000089.1:0-18647 GCA_051005235.1 Saccharimonadales bacterium (SeqCode) | reverse complement strand
ATGCCAGCTCGGTTGCTTGGAATCCTCTTGTTTGTCTTAGTTTCGTTGTTTTAAACATAAACAACATCCAAGCGCTCGGAACTGTGTTTTCACATTGACAAATTATACGCTGATTGTTTGATTTGTCAACATTGATAGCGACTTGACATAATTCTTACCATCTGGTATCTTCGTTTGTGATGACGTATTCAACGATTAGTTACAAGACCGTGCGCGTGGCAATTACTATGCCCGGCTTGTTTGTTATTTAATCAATGATATAAATCAGAAATCAACAATTAACAAACAAACCGGGAACAACCCGGTCTTTTTAATACCAACGCAATAGCATTATGAAAAACGTTTACCACGATCAAAAATATGAACAACTCCCAACTACTCCGAGCCTGGAAGTCATTATGTACGCTGCTCAAATCCAAGAAAAGGTGCGAGCCAACTTACGCTTTGAGCCTGACAGCTCAATCGATGATATCGAGCAAACAGGCAAGACTAACTGTGTGGGCTATACCCTAAAAGGGTCGGAGCAATTAGAACAGGCAGATATTCAGCATTATGTGGGATTCATAAATGGCCATGCGACATTACTCGTACCCACCTCTCAAGATATATGGCTACTCGACATGTTATCACCCGAGTTGAACCAACCGTTGCGTAATGTCTTGACACTGTACGGTCAGGCTAGCGAAAACCGTTCAATGGCCCGACTAAATAGCGTTCAACTTTTGCAACAAACTGACTTAGATTGGGAAAGCGGCTTTGATAAACATCCTTGGCTTAGAGCCATGCAAGTATGCACACAAATATCCGGTAGGGACTCTGACTATGACCGAACCGAACGATCTTACAGCTTAATTGCCAGTCTTTTTAAACCAGAGTTTGGTCGTAATTTAATCTATCAGTATGCCAAATTTAATGAAGCCTACGATGCGTGTAATCTACTGGCAGCAAGTAATGCAATAACGAATATGGCAGGTTATTATCCTGACATTGATATGCGTGGCGATTCAGCAAAAAAAGTTAAAAGCGTGGTACGGCGCTTAGCAATCGCAGGGCAATTTAGCGAAGCAGACGCCGTTACCGACGCCTTCTTTAGCAGTTTTTCGGTCAGTCAAGATAGCCGTGTCGGAGAGTATAAAGCCGACTGCCTCCGTTATATTGCCCAGCATTCAGGTCAAAAAACTCTGGCAAAACGTGCGCTTGAGCTATACCAAAGCGCAAAGAAAAATCCTAACTCATTCAATAAATCCATTTCTGCCAAAATTGAGATTTGTAATACGCTAGCGATCTAACTATTCTGTGATATAATAACTCCAGTTACCGAAGACAGTAGCGACGATTTAGCAATATAACGTTTAAGAATGCTACCGAGGAATACAATTACAAGTATTTGACGTCTTTGGTTGCTGCCAGAGACTTTTTTAATGGTCGATGTAGTCATCTGGATACATAAGGCTTGCGCATCAGCGCATACGTCTTATAAAAGTAATCAAAAAGGTACAAAACATGGCTTTAACCAAGCAGAAGAAAGAAGAAGTAGTCGCAGAAGTAAGCCAACTTTTGGCTGAATCTAAATTAACAGTTGTCGCCAATTACAAAGGTACAACCGTTAAGCAATTACAGACGCTTCGCAAACAGGCCAACGAGGACAAGACGGTAATTAAGGTAATTAAGAACCGTTTAGTTATTCAGGCTCTCAAAGCGAGCGACCTATATAAAGATGCAGACAAGAGCCAGCTTAACGCGCAACTACTATACGCGTTTAACAGCGCCGACGAAGTTGCTCCCGCCAAAGCCTTAGCAACCTTTGCGAAAACCAATCCAACTATTCAGTTTGTCGGAGCATACACCACCGACGGCCTATTTGTTGGCGCGGACGACGTAAAAGCACTTGCCGCCCTCCCAAGCAAGAACCAGCTTCTTGCCGGCCTTATCAATACACTTAATGCACCTATTAACGGTGTAATGAGTGGTCTTACCGGCAACCTCCATGGTTTATTGCAAGGCCTCGAAGCAAAAGCAGCCAAATAATTAATTTAGAAGGAATAAACACATGGCAGATTTAAAGAAACTAGCCGAGCAACTGGTGAACCTAAGCGTTCTCGAAGTTAATGAACTCGGTACAATTTTAAAAGATGAGTACGGTATCGAACCGGCCGCCGCCGCGGTCGCAGTTGCCGCTCCAGCTGGCGGTGACGCCGGTGGTGCCGCCGAAGAAGCAAAGAGCGAATTTGACGTCGTTCTAAAAGATGCTGGCGCCCAGAAGGTTGCAGTCATCAAAGCAGTCAAAGATATCACCGGCCTCGGTCTAGGTGAGTCTAAGGCTCTGGTTGACGGCGCTCCTGGCACCATCAAAGAAAAAGCTCCAAAAGAAGAAGCCGAAGCAGCTAAAAAAGCGCTTGAAGACGCCGGCGCAACTGCAGAACTTGTATAACATCTAAGTTTTACAAGCAATGCATAAAGAAGACCTTGCGTTTATTCGCGAGGTCTTCTTTATATCTATGTAGGGCTATACCTACGTTTCATTAATTTTTAGTAAAGCGCAGGTATAGTTAGTTAACCGTAGTATAGCAGGCAAAACGCATAGATATTATCCACAGGCTAGACAGCAAGTACTTTACACACTAAACTAATCATGGTACGCTTCGAGAGAAGGTTAACAATACAAACAGTAGTGACTACCTAGAGAATTATAGAGACTTAGAGATATGGCAGACGTACCAGATAAACAAGTAAAAAGATTACGGGCTCTTATCGCAGAGGCCGAGACAAGTTTAGCCGCCGCTAAAGAGCTATTATTAAGTTTACTTGGTGAAGATCCGAGTGTTACCACTGCTGTCAAAGAAGAAAATGTTGGTAAAGTCATCGAGGGCGTCTTTGATGGCCAAAATATGGTTGGTAGTGACAGCAAGACGTACCCTGTACCGGCTAACTACGCCAGTAAATCAAAATTGGTCCAAGGCGATATACTTAAACTCACTATTGCCGATGATGGCACATTCTTATACAAGCAAATTGGCCCGATTCCACGAAAACAAGTAGTTGGTACGCTTGAGCTACAAGATGGACATTATTTTGTAACCGTTGGCGAGCGCCAATACCGCGTGCTACTTGCCAGTGTGACGTACTTTAAGGCAAAACCAGGCGACCAAGTGAGCGTTAACGTCCCTCAAGACGAAGTCGACGCCGAATGGGCTGCACTCGAAGCTGCGCTGTAAAGCACTGATCACGGCTTAAGTTTATGCATAGAGACTATGGATTTGACACTAATATGTACATATCCGTGTCAAATCCATAGTCTCATGCCAGTGCTAGGTTTATAGGCTGGAATTTAAAAAGTCCTATATACTATAAAGTCTATGGGGAAAGCATTATATCGGCAGTACCGTTCGACGTCGTTTGACGAAGTCATTGGTCAAGAACATATTACAACTACGTTAAAAAACAGTTTAAAAAACGGTTCAATTGGACACGCCTACTTACTAACTGGGCCGCGCGGCGTTGGCAAAACGAGTGTGGCACGCATTTTGGCATTCGCTGTTAATGGTTTGCCGTATGAAAATGACAGTATCCATTTAGATATTATTGAGATCGATGCTGCTTCAAATCGTCGTATCGACGAAATTCGTAGTTTAAGAGAGCGCGTGCATATCGCGCCGACTACCGGTAAATACAAAGTCTATATTATTGACGAAGTCCACATGTTAACCCGTGAGGCCTTTAACGCGCTTTTAAAAACGCTCGAGGAGCCACCGGCGCATGTTATCTTCATCTTGGCTACCACCGAGATCCATAAACTCCCTGATACAATTATTAGCCGTTGCATAACCTTTACCTTTCGGCCGATTGACCAGGCGAATATTGTGGCGCACCTCAAACACATCTCAAAAGCAGAGGGTTTTAAAATTTCTGACGACGCGCTGCAACTACTTGCCATGCACGGCGAAGGTAGTTTTAGAGATAGCATCTCGTTACTCGACCAGATCAAGAGTGCCAGTAAAAGTACTGAGGCTACCGATATAGAACTGGCCTTGGGCTTAGCTTCACAAGTTACAATTGATTCTATTCTTAAAGCAGTTAGCCAAGGCAATCCACAAGCCCTCGCAACAGACTTACAACACGCCTACGACCATGGTTCCAATGAAGCGAATCTGAGTAAGCAAATTGCCGCGCGGGTACGAAATGGTTTGCTTACTAAAAAATCTGATTTTTCATCTGACGACGCCTTGCGGCTTTTAGCAGAGCTATTAAGTGTACCGGCGTCGCCAAAACCGCGTAACAAGCTTGAACTTTGCTTGCTTGAGCAACTGTTTAAACAGCATCGGGTAGACGCGCCGAAGCCAGCTGCCATAGAAGCGGAATTGTCCGAAAGCGCTGAAGTCGTAGCTTCTTTATCTGTTGAAACAATAGTTGAGCCTATCGAAAAAAAGGTATCAAAATCGAATGAAGATGTTATTTCATTAAAAATTGATGAAATCAAAGTACAAACTGACGAGAACAAAAACCAACCTGCCAAACCGTCAACACCTCGTAAAGCGACTACAGCCGAGATCGATACTGAGGTTTGGGATGCCGTTCTTCAAAAACTAAAAATTCAGAATAATACGCTGTATGGCATAGCCCGGATGGCTGAGGCTGAGCTTGCCGATAAAAAACTTTTACTTTGCTTTAGATTTCCATTTCATTTTCGCCAGGTTAGCCAGCCCAAGAATAGGTCGATTATTATTGGAATAGTAGAAGGGCTTGGTCATAAAAATCTTGAGGTTGTCATCACCCAAAAAACAGATGGACAAAAACCTGTTAAATCTTTTGTGCAAGATAGCAGCCTGGCAAACATAACCAATATTTTTGGTGACCACGAAGTGCTAGAATCGTAAGCAATGGATCCTAAAAACGCTAAACTGCCGCCACAGAACGCCGAGGCCGAAGCCAGCCTGTTGGGCGCTATCCTTATCGATAGTGATGCGATTGTTAAAGTCGCCGACATTATTACCGATACCGATTTTTACGATGAACGACATGGTCAGATCTATGGCGCGCTTAAAAGCTTGTACGATAAGCATAGCCCGATTGACGTACTGACGTTAACCAACGAACTCCGCAACAACGGTTTGCTTGACACCGTAGGCGGCGCGTCCTACGTCACCGAGCTAACTAACTTTGTGCCCAGCGCCGCCCACGTCATGCAATATGCCGAGATCGTCTCGACAAAATCTATGCGCCGCAAGCTAATTAAAGCCAGCCAGGACATTACCAACCTTGGTTATGACGAAACAGAGACACTACAGTCACTGGTTGAACAAGCCGAGTCACGATTATTCGACGTAAGCCAAAAACAGGTTAAGCAAGACATTGTCAGCTTAGAACAAATCTTGAGCGAAAGTTTTGAGCGGCTTGATGAACTCCATAAAGATAAAGGCACGATCCGTGGTGTACCAACCGGATATAAAGATCTCGATAACATTTTAGCCGGCCTGCAACGCAGTGACCTGTTGGTGTTAGCAGCCCGTCCCAGCATGGGTAAAACCGCCATGGTCTTAAACTTAGCCCATAACGTGGCGGTTGGCGCTAATCAACCAGTGCTTATATTCAGCCTCGAAATGAGTAAAGAGCAGTTGGTAGACCGAATGTTAGCTCGTGAGTCCGGCGTTGACGCCTGGGCGCTGCGCACAGGCAACTTAACTGACGCCGACTTTGAAAAAATCGCCCACGCCATGGGAACACTGAGCGAAGCCGAAATTTACATCGATGATAGCCCCGGTATTACCGTCAGTGAAATGCGCACTAAGGCCCGGCGCGAAGCACATCAGCACCCACTCGGCTTAGTTATTGTAGACTATCTGCAACTGATGAGTGGTGGCAGTAAATTTGGCGGAGATGGTAATCGCGTCCAAGAAATTTCAGAAATTTCCCGAGGCTTAAAGGGAATTGCCAGAGAACTGAATGTGCCACTGGTTGCCCTGAGCCAGTTAAGCCGCTCCGTCGAAAGTCGTAATCCGCAAATACCACAGCTATCCGACCTCCGCGAGTCGGGCTCAATCGAGCAAGATGCCGATGTCGTCGCCTTTTTGTACCGCGAAGAGTACTATAACCCCGAAACAGAACGTAAAAACGTTATGGACGTCTTCATTAAAAAACATCGTAATGGCCCTACTGGTGCCATCGAGCTTTACTTCGACCGCGAGAAGCAGCGCATTCGCAGTATCGACAAACGGCACAGCACGCCGTTCGACAATTAATTACAGGGGTTATACAATAAGGCAATATGAAAAAAACTTGGTTTCGTTTTAAGCCATCTAAAAAACCGGCCGTCACGGTCGCTAAATCGATTGTGTTACCTGGTATAATCGCGCTGGCAGCGCTCGGCTTACTTGTTTACCAGCTCTTGAGTTTAGTGACATATGGCTTAAAAGAGCATGCTGTCTACCTTGGCTCAGCTACAATGAGCGCCATAAAAAATGATATTTTATTTGCTCCCGTTAAAGGCTTGCAGATTATTACCTTAAAATTTACTGAAGATGATATATATATGCGGTTGGCATCTGTAGCTGTAGCGGTAACTGCGGCGCTATTGCTCTACTTTATGCTCCGTAAATGGTATACGGCTCGGGTGTCGGTGTTAACGTTGGCCATGTTTATCACATCCAGTTGGTTTTTACACCACGGACGGCTTGCCAATTTGGACGTGCTGTACTTAACGATCGTACCAACACTGTTACTTATATGTCTGTGGATTATCTCGAAAGATAGTAGTAAAAAGTATCCAATTGCAGCCATTCTGCTGGCGCTCACATTTTATGTGCCCGGAACCTGGCTATTCGTAGTAGGAGGATTATTCGTTATTCGAAAAGTAATTCTAAAATCGCTCAAAAATGTCCCAATAGGACTTAAAATTATAAGCGGTTCAGCATTTTTGCTCACCATCTTGCCGTTGCTATATAGTTTTGCGCTAAAACCGAGTCAAATTATTCGGTGGCTCGGATACGACAGCTCTAAGGAGTTGTCGCTTCCTGTAATTGGTAATCGTATACTAGACATACCCCAGCAACTTTTTTTGACTGGTCCAAGCGACCCAACTCGTTGGCTCATAGGCACACCGGTATTTGATATATTTTCCATCGCTATGATCGCACTGGGTTTGTACGCCTTTCATGCAGGATACTATCCAACCCGCGAAAAGCTAACCTTTGGAGCGCTTGGGTTCGGGTTCGTTTTAGTTGGACTTGGTAATGTGGCTACCCTAAGTTTAGTAATACCGATTTTCTATATAGTTATTGCCAACGGCATTTCATACATGTTGCAAAGTTGGTTTACGGTGTTCCCTCGTAACCCGGTGGCCCGTTCTCTTGGCGTTGGGTTTATTGTGTTAGTAATAGCCGGGTCGAGTTTTTACCAGCTACAGCGTTACTTCGTAGCCTGGCCGGCTGTAGAGGCAACCACAAAAGCACTGACCACTGAGCGCTAATCTGTTACACTAATGATATAAAAAGGGGAGACTATGAATAAATTTGACCAAGCAAAGATGTTAATGAAAGTTAAGAAGATGCAAAAAGAACTTCAGAAGCAGGTGATTACTGTGTCTGCGGGAGACGACGCGGTAACTGTAGAGATCACCGGCGAGCAAAAAATCAAGCGCATCAGTATCGATCCAGAACGAGTTGACCTTAACGACATTCGCACCACCGAAAAATATGTAGAAGAAGCCGTCAAGCAGGCCATAGCCCAAAGCCAAAAAGTTGCCGCCGAAAAAATGCAACCAATGATGGGCATGCTTGGCAACTTAGGTCTCTAAGCCGTAATTTAGCGTGAGCGTACTTCCAAAAGCCCTCGAAAATGTTATGACAGCCCTGGGCGCCCTGCCAGGTGTTGGGCCACGCAGTGCCGAGCGCTACGCTTACTTTTTACTTCGTACCGACCCCACTAAAAGCCAACAAATTGCCGAAACACTTGCCAAACTGCACACTGATATACGGCATTGCCCTAAGACGTTCGCCCTAATTAATGCCAACGAAACAGTCTCACCCCTATATACCGACCCACGGCGGGATAAAACAGTTGTTGCCGTCGTAGAGGACCCGTTCGATATTTTGGCATTAGAGCGCACCGGCCAATTTACTGGTACCTATCACGTACTTGGCGGCTTAGTTTCTCCTATAGATAATGTTGGGCCAGAAAAACTACATTTTCGCGAACTTTTAACTCGAATTCAAGAAGATAAAATTAAAGAAATCATTTTGGCCACCAACACCAGTGTCGAAGGCGAGTCAACTGCGTTGTTTTTAGCCCAAGAGATAGGTGACAAAGTAAAAATAACGCGCCTGGCGCGCGGACTGCCCATAGGACTCGACTTAGAGTATGCAGACCAGATAACACTCAGTAGGGCATTAGAAGGGCGACAGGCCTTCTAAATGAGCCAAGAAGCCACTATCCAACAGATAATTACCGATTCGCAAATTATTGTGGTGGTACAAGCTGATAACCCAGATGGCGACAGTTTGGCCAGCGCATTGGCGCTTGAACATATCTTAGCCGACCTAGGCAAAAAGGTGCATCTATATTGCGGCGCCGAAATCCCGGGGTATTTACGTTATCTAGAAGGCTGGGACCGTGTCCAAAACGAGTTGCCCGTTAGATTTGACGCCAGCATTATAGTCGATACATCGGCTATTATTTTATTGGAACAACTTCAAAAGTCAGGTTCTATCCAATGGTTAAAAACCAAGCCCTGTATTGTACTAGACCATCATATTGCGACAGACCCAACGATTGACTTTGCAACTGTCACGCATTTGCAGCCAGCAGTATCTACCGGAGAATTACTATACGAACTTAGCGAGCTGTTGTCATGGAAGCGTAGTGAGAGCGCAAACAACTTAATTATGACCTCTATTATGTCTGACAGCATGGGTTTAACCAGTGAAGCTACTAGCGCCCGGAGCGTCGCCATCGTCTCTGAACTGGTAGCGCAAGGTGTCAGCATACCAGCCCTAGAAGATGCCCGCCGAGCCATGCATAAAAAGAGCCCAGAATTACTAAAATATAAATCTGTGTTACTAGGGCGGGTTGAGTATAGCGACGACCAACAAATCGCGCATGTTACGATTCCCTGGGAAGAGATCGAAAAATACAGCCACCAGTATAATCCCTCAGTGTTGGTGCTAGATGAAATGCGCATGGTTACCGGCGTCAAGTTAGCCGTTGCCTTTAAAACCTACCCGAACGGTCGTATTACGGCTAAGCTGCGCGCTAATTACGGATTTGCTATCGCCGCAGAGGTAGCTAAAAAGTTTGGTGGTGGTGGCCACCCGTACGCCGCCGGCTTTAAAGTCGTCGACGGCAGATCATTTAACGAGGTTAAGACAGCCTGTCTCGGCGAGGCTTCACAATTACTTACTAGCAAGGAGGACAACCAAGATGAAACTACACAATACGCTTACTCGGTCGGTTGACGACTTTACAGCGTTAAACGGCAAAACCGTTGGCATGTATTCCTGCGGACCAACTGTTTATGACGCCCTAACTGTGGGCAACTGGACGGCATATGTTCGGTGGGATGTTTTAGCCAGAACACTACAAGCTAGCGGCTATACACTGGATTGGGTAATGAATATTACTGATGTCGGCCACTTAGTGAGTGATGGTGATGACGGGGAAGATAAGTTAGAAAAAGGCGCCCGTCGCGAAGGCAAAACGGCGTGGGAGGTTGCCGAATTTTACACAAAAGACTTTTTAAACGGTCTCGACTCGCTCAATATTTTGGTTAACCGCCACAACCTAGTTAAAGCCACCGACCACATTGCCGAACAAATTAAACTTATTCAAACCCTAGAATCAAAGGGTTATACCTACATTATTAACGACGGCGTATATTTTGACAGTACCCACTTTCAAGACTATGGCCATATGGCGCGGCTCGATTTAGAAGGTCAGCAAGCTGGCAAGCGGGTAGATATCGGCCAAAAAAAACAGGCTTCAGATTTTGCGCTCTGGAAGTTATCTCCTAAAGGCGAATCAAGAGACATGGAATGGGATAGCCCCTGGGGCATAGGGTTTCCGGGTTGGCACATCGAATGCTCGGCAATGGCAATGAAGTACCTTGGCGAGACCCTAGACATCCATACCGGCGGTATCGACCACATTCCAGTCCATCACACCAACGAAATTGCCCAAAGCGAAGCTGCCACCGGTAAGCAATTTGTCCGCTACTGGGTCCATGGCAACTTTCTACAGGTAAACGGTACTAGGATCGCAAAGAGCCTTGGCAACGGATACACGCTAGAAGATCTTATCCATAAAGGCTTTACCGCCACTGATTTTCGTATGTTAATACTGCAAAGCCACTACCGCACCGAGGCTAATTTTAGCTGGGAGGCCCTCGAAGCCGCTCAAAACCGGCTCAAAACATTGCAAGCCTTTGCCGACTTGCGATTTCAACCAAACAGCGAACTAGTGGCCATCGATCCGGTTAATTATACAGAATACTCGTCTGCGGTTTTAGAGCATTTACAAAACGATCTTAATACGCCCAAAGCGCTCGAAGTAATCGCTACTATTATTGATCAGCGAAACGAGGGTCTACCTAAAGATGAATTAGATGCTTTTAGCAGGTTTATAAGCAAGCTTGATAGAATGCTTGGGTTGCAGCTAACTGTTTCGTCAGATATTACAGCCGCTCAAAAAGAGTTGATTGCCGAACGCCAAATAGCCCGTGCCAACAAAGAGTGGCAAACCTCTGACACGATCCGTGACACCTTACTGGCAGAGAATATTAACATCCGTGATACTTCTCACGGCCCGATCTGGTATCGGGGGTAGACTACGCTTCTGTGATTGGTTGCTTTGTCGGGCGATGGTTCAAAAAGTAATCTTCTGCTAAGATTTTAATACAACCGGCCGCAGGAATAGCTACGAATGCCCCTAAAATACCGCCCAGGCCAATACCAAGTAGGGCAGCCACAAAAACTAATAGTGGTGTCAAACTGTTTCCTCGCGATTGAATATATGGCTGAAGCGTCACGTTTTCGATTTGTTGGTAAATAATAAAGTAGACCGCGACCGCAATAGCCAGCGGTACCGATACCAGTAGACAAGCCAGTACTACAATGGTTGCTCCCAAGATCGTACCAATCAGCGGCAAGAGAGCAAACAGGGCGATAATGCCACCCAAGGCTATGGCGTTAACCGGCGCGTTGAATATCTGGCTGAAGATAAATATGAAAATACTGGCAAATGTACCGCCGATGGCGGCAATTAGCACCTGGCCGTTAACATAGTTAGTCACCACTTTATACATGCGGGCAGCGATTTCCTGGCGATGGACCCGCTTGGCGGCCGACTGCACACTCCAATAGCTTTTAATCCACCGAGGTCCTTCGACTAACATCATGAAGGTCAATACCAATACGATGATGGTACTTGCAACCGTTGTGCCGATCGCACCGGCAGTTGATAGCACCGGTTTGCCAATATCACCAAACCGGCTGCCAAAGTCTTGAGAAAAACGATCAACTTGGTCACCAAGGTTATAGCGAGTTACAAAATCGTTAATTGGTGAACTATCGTTTTTATAATCTTGGATACTACTCGGCACCTGTTGGATAAAGTCTACGGTTTGTTTAACCAGCGGAGGAATCACAAATGCGATAAAAGAAATTAAGAACGTCAACACTAAAATATAAGCTAAGGCGGTTGCCCTGATCCGGCTTTTCGTATGGAGCATGATAGAAATTTTAGAAACTGCCGGATTAAGCGCCAAGGCCAAAAAGAATGAAGTAAAAATCAGTGTCAGTGGTTTGGCAATATTATGCACAAAACTAAGTAGCAATAGGGTTGCAACAACCAGAGCAAGTATCCGGATAACGGTCTTGGACTCAATATTTATAAATAGCTGTTGATCTTGGTGTTTACGCATAATTACTGTTCATTATCAACTGATACAGTTACTTTTGCAAGCTTCGATGACAAGACTAGAGTGTCTAAATACCTATAGTTTGGCTTGAAGAGAATTAGCTTTGTATAGTTTGAGTAGCGTCCCACCTACCACAGCGGTATCGAACTGCTGAACCAACTCCTGCTGACACTTATGCAATTCGAGGCGTTTTTTATCATTTTCGATTAAATCAGCCAGTTGTCGCGCCAGAACGAAAGGGTTATGAGCATCAACTATCGTCTCTGGGATTGTACCAAGAACGCTGCGGTAGCCAGGGTTGTCACCACCCAGCACCACGCCGCTGCCGGCTGCCATGGCCTCTATCAATACAATACCAAAGCTTTCACCGGCTAACGACGGAAACACAGCCAAATCAGCCGATTGCATAAACGCTATTTTTTGGGTGTGTGTGACAAAACCATGAAACAACACCACCGAAGAAAGGCCGTTTTGGCAAACATAGCTTTCTAGTTCTTCGCGTAGTTGCCCATCGCCACATATATTTACCGAAAGTTCAGCAGGCAACTGCCCACGATCATGTAAAATCTTAAGAGCTTGGAGCAATTGCTGGCAGCCTTTTCGTTGCACTAAGCGTCCTAAAAACAGTATCTGAAAGTCCTTTTTAGATGATTGCCGTGCTTTCAAGGGACGAAACTCTGCCAAAGTCACCATATTCGGAACTATCTTGCTTTCGATACCAAAGGTTCGTTTAGAAAACTCGGCGGCGGGCTTTGACACACTAATAAATGCGTTAAACCTATGTAATGACCGCCGCAACCACAATCCAAGCAGGTGAGTACCAATAGTGCTAACAAAACCATAGGGCATGATGTGAAATGTTCCGACTACCGCAGTACATGGATCAGCCTGTCGTATAACTTTAGCACCAAAAAATGGACTGTAGGGCATTTGTACATGCAAGACATCAAATTGTTCGTCAGCCAGCACCGCTTTAATTTTTTTGGTAGATGCCGGCAAAGGGATAGATAAGGCGTTGCCGTTAAAGCGAACCCGAATATTTCTGGGAATTGGGTAGAGACCATCTATATCACGACGCTTGGTCTGGCCAACTAAGTAACGAACTTTGTGGCCTTCAACCGTAAGCCACGCCCCGAGAGTGAGAATGTATTGTTGGACGCCATCTGGTTTATCGAGCCCGTCGTCGAGCACAAATCCAATTTTCACCTGCGTGCCTGGAGTGACTGTTTTTTAGAGCAAGCGGCCTGGTATAAGGCAACGTACTGGTCAATAATTGTTTCGTAATCATATAGTTTTACTTCTGCCTGAGCCCACTCTCGCCACGCAGCTCGCAAGCTGTCGTCAAGCCCCAACAATGCCAGGCGCCGGGCAAATTCAATCGTATCTTTAGGGTTAACAAGCGATAATTGACCGCGTCCTTTTAGCACTCCTTCGTAACCGGTGTTGTTACCGGCAACTACCACGCAGTTACTGGCCATTGCCTCCAGCAACACGATGCCAAAGCTTTCTCCGTAAAGAGCAGGTGAGCAAAAAATGTCTGCTTGGCGCAGCAAGCGCAATTTAGTTGGTTCGTCGATATAACCCAAGAAACTGACATATTTAATATCATTGTCTTTGGCGTAACTCTCCAGCCGTTTACGTTCTGGCCCGTCACCAGCAATGCTAAGTCGAAACTCAGGGTGGATCCGACGAAGCAAAGCAAAAGCTTCTAGCAAATGCTGCAAGCCCTTTCTTTTCTCGAGGCGGCCAACATACAAGATAGTTTTATGATTGCGCCGTGATTGCGGCTCATCGGCAGGGATATATTTGCTCAAATCAATACCGTTGCCAATAATATGAATTTTTCGACTAGTAAGAGTACTGATGTAGTTGGTAGCAGTGTACGAAACAGCTGTCATTATGTCGGTGTACTTTAAAATTGACTTGGTATACGGCGTAATGACTTTTTCGACCGTCCGCGAGGTACGACGCTCGCTCATGGCCGCATGGAAGGTAGCGATATGAATAGCATTTGAACGCGACATTATTTGGAGTGACAACATCGGATTCCAGGGCTCATGAAAGTGGATAATATCAAAGTCTTCCCGGCGTAACAACGCGTTTAAGGCAGACATATCTCGGCTAGCCGAGATATCACTTTGGGTACGGGCAGCCCTAAACGGCACTGAGCCACCAACAAACAGTACATTTTTTGGTGCGGCAATGTTTGAGTTACGCGGCTGCGGCGTAATAATGTATGCCTCGTGACCGCGAGCCTCAATGCCATCACGAAGCGCCAAGACAACTTCTTGGACACCACCCCCACGAAACATGTGGTAAGGACAAACTAAGCCGATCTTCATATTACTGTTAATTATATAGGACTTTCGCACTTTTGTGCAGATGCAAGGGTTAACTGAGCAGCTTGCGAAGCCGTTTCGGTATGTATGGCCGCGCTTCTTTTGCCTTGGCGATGATGGTTGGCGCGTGATTAGCCATATCGCTCGGTATAAGTTCAAGCTTATTAAAAATAATCAGCATATGTTGCTCGACAATACGATGGTCAAAATAGCGGTCAGTCGTAGCCGTAACATGACAAGCCGGCACATTAATTTTCTGGCTGCAGACATCAAGAGTGAGCATCATGCCCATTGTACTGAAGCGGGTGCGGACATCGTTAATCTTCCATAGGTTAACCTCAAAATCAATGCGACGTTTTAATTCCACCGGACTCTCGGCAGTTTTCATCTTGGTGTGTGACTTGCTAACCGATGAATAGGTGAGACGCAGCACCGGCGCCGTTAACACCACATGTGCCATAAGAGCAGCGCCCAACCGACGACTAAAAACCGCCGATAAACTGCGTAATCCCCAGTATTCCCATTTGCTAAACATAAAATCATCGCGGTGGGCAAACCCAGAAATACTGACAAAGAGTTCAACCCGACGGGCTAATTCTGGATATTTCTGCAATGTTTTAATGACCAACGGTACCGAAAAAGACATAGCCACAATCGTCACTCGCCGCCGCTTATACTGCAACTTGATCAGAGAGGCAAGATAATCGGCATAGTTATCGAGCGTCGGCTTCTCGCCAATCTTATAAAAACTATCCATGCCGCCAAACCCTGGCAAATCGGGCATCATCACAGTGCCATGCTCATTTAACACCTCAGCAATGCCAAACATGCGTTCTAAACTAGCATGATGGCCGTATAAGAGCATAATATGACGTTTTTTAGTCTTGTTGGGCGCGGGCATACGAAGCAAACGACCATCCATGCCATTGATATGTAAGTTTGATATAAATTTTTCTGCCTGCGCGTTCGTCATTACCTAAAAGCGTACGATGAAAGAAGACACCAATCAAATGTGTTTTAGCACTACTCTGTTACCGCGTCGACACCGACCCAGACATATTCCCACGATTCAGGGTCAGGTCCTTGCTCGCCAGCTCCATCTGGATAACTCGGTATCCAGCCATGAGTTTTAGCTTTTTTATAATTATCGGCACTAAGCCATTTAAAGCAACTCGTAAACTGAAAAGAGCTTGTCGGCATGTTCTCACAGGAAATATCAATAGTGTAACCCGTGTGATGCCGAGAGTAACCCGGAATCGCTGTCGTGCGCAGCGCCTGGGAAATCTGCCCATCATACGCCCCGCTCGGAATTGCCTCCGCCGGTATAGCTAGCCGCTGCAAATGGGTAATAAACAATTGCTTTTGGTCTTCTGCCGAGCGATAGGCGGCAGTCAATCTTATCGTAATGCCGTCTTTTTTTGCTTCGGCAACTAGATCAAGCCATGGCTGCGCGGCCCGTTGTTGCAGCAAATAGCCTTGGCCAACATCTTGAAAGGCACTGGTAACAGGTGCGCTGCGCAGCTGATAACCGCGCGCCACAGCTACTTGCCGAATCCGACCGTCGGCAGCATCATTGCCGGTAATCGGCGTATTTTCACCAATGTACTGCGTGTTTGGATAGGCAAAGCTATTATAAAGTTCTTTAAATTGCTGGCCAGTAAACGTTTTTAGCGTACCTTTTTTAGGAATTTCAGAAATGTTTTGAGTAACCGTTGATGTCACATTGTCTTGGGCTGGAGCTTCACTGGTGTGAGCCCGTAACACCAAAAATGCGCTTATTCCCACCACGGTAAGCAGCAACACTAATAAACTAGCTTTTGGTGGTCGTCGCTTTGGTTTAACCTCTGGCTGCTTCTTTGGATGTATTACACGCATAATGTCTGTGCTTAGCAGTATAGCGGATACCGTTTTTTGCGTCCAAGTTTTAAAATTGCTACAATGCAGTTCTGTTACTAAAGACATTCTAAAGATAACCAATGGGGCGTGGCCAAGTGGTAAGGCACCAGTTTTTGGTACTGGCATTCGGGGGTTCGAATCCCTCCGCCCCAGCCATGAAAAGAGACTGTCCGTCAGGGCGGTCTCTTTTCATAACAGGACGCGGGATCCGAAGCCCATAAAGTGAGCGAAGCGAACGAGGGGTTCGGTGGAGCGAAGGCACGCGCAGAAGCCACTTTTTAAAAGTATGCTCTCAGTGCATACTGATACCCAAGGATAAGTATACATAGAGTTCATACAGAGTATATACTTTTAAAAAGTGGCTTAGAGCATGACTGAGCGAAAGAGCCGCGAAGGCGGCGCTATCCCTCCGCCCCAGCCAGATGCGACAGCAGAGTTATATTCGAAAGATTTCAGTAAGATTCTTTAAAAGCCGGCGTTTTTAATTAGGTCTTGGGCGTAGGCTTCCCACCATTGTCCGGCGGCCGGTCCGCCGTTACAGGTACCGTCAGATTCGCCTGGAACTTTAATCCACAAGTAGGCGTCCAGTCTTCCATTTGCGGAGGTGGTGGGTCGTTGACCAAGCGCCCGGCCAGCTGGGTTGCACCAATCTTTATTGGCGCCCAAGCCGTTCCGGCTGGTGTCTATCACGTAATTTTTACCAGTTTGCTGAGCTATTTTATTACCATATTCTATATTGCTGGCTGAGGTTTGGAAGTTAGAAACATTCAAAGCAAATCCCTGGGCCTGGGTTATATTGGCTCGTTTTAAACGGGTTGCCATAGTTGACGGGTCTACCCACGCACTATGCCCGGCGTCAATATACACGAATGCTCTGGTTTGGCTTTGTAATACATTTACGGCATCGCTCAAGTCTGCATAACGGGTAGTTTGGTCGGCTGCACTTAAGCAATCTATCTGAGCCAACGCATCCGGTTCTAAAATTACAATTGCCTGACGATTACCAATACCGGCCGCTAGCTCGCGTATCCATTGCCGATAATCGACGCTGCTATTTGCACCGCCGGCCGAGTAGCTGCCACAGTCCCGTACCGGTATGTTATAGGCAACTAAGGTAGCGATCGAACGATCAGCTACCGCGCTACTGACGGTTTTATTGGCTGTTGCGCGCACGTCACTTGTCCAGTCGCCTAACCATAGCGACCGAGGCTGGGATACAATTTGAGAGGCGCGGGCAGGCACTGACGTATCTGGACTGATGTACAGCTTCATGTCATGAGGTGACAGAGTAGTCTGCGCTGTCTTATCAGGAGTTTGATTACGGATCTCATTTTTTAGGTTAATCGTGCGTTTTACGCCCGGTTTGTCGCTATTCATACCAATACAAGCATACCAGAGTTGTTTTGACGTCCATCCAGCGTCAATAGCTTGCTGACGGCTTAGTTTATTTATAGTGTATTGCACGTCCGCGCCTTTTGTTAGTTCATACAAAGGTGTCGTAGGGAAGTCACCATCACCGCACTGGTAGATCTGATTGCTATCCATTGTGTGTCCGGCTGCAAAAGGTGCAAAATAATAGCGTATTGCAGGTGTATCGGGGGTTTGCAGGCGTTGAATAAAAGAATTTGCCCGCACATACCCAGAACCGATCTTAGGCGAAAATGGAAGTGTTGCATCCAAACCAGGATGGTCAGTTTTCGCTTGCATAGCGTTAATCAGCTCGGCCCAGCTGGCATCGGGTTGATAACTTCTACCTTGACTTAATAAACCGCTGACATAAGAAGCCGCAAATGACGTTCCAGCTACACCACTTGCATATTGTTGGCTTTGATTGGTTTTGCTCCACGATGACGTGTTCATACTATAACCGGGTGCCACCACGTCCAGTTCATTGCCATAACTGCTGAATGAAGCCGTTCCGCCGACGCTGCTTTCAGCACCTACCGCAATTACTTCGGGATAGCGGGCAGGGTAAGATATACAGTCGCAACCGTCATTACCGCTGGCCGCGACCACAATACTACCTTTATCTAGGGCATATTGGATCGCTTCACGCAAGTAGCTGTCTTCCTCGCTGCCACCTAAACCCAAGTTAATAACGTCGGCATTGCGGTCAGCCGCATAACGAATAGCCCGCGATACCGACAGTGTATTGCCGTATTCATCATCGTCTATAGCCTGGATTGGTAAAATTTTGGTAGCCCAGTTAACTCCGGCAATCCCGCGGGCATTATTTCCGTTGGCTGCCAGAATGCCGGCCATTTGGGTGGCGTGAGTCGTACCAGTGCCGTCCGGGTTAACCTCACCAGCTTGAACATTACTGTCATTATTTATGAAATCCCAGCCACGAACATCGTCGGCGTAACCATTGCCATCGTCGTCTATTAAGTTACAAGACTTATCGAGCACTAATCCGCGGTCGGTGCAGTTTAAGCGGGAAGGGTTTTGCTTTGTAGTGATGCCGGTTTCATTATCAACGATGCCATCATAATCATCATCTATAAGAT
>JBPCJO010000088.1:0-14766 GCA_051005235.1 Saccharimonadales bacterium (SeqCode) | reverse complement strand
GGGCTACAGCAACCGTTTAGTTGAGCTCGTGTCGGACATTGGCAAATTGGTGCAATCGTAAAGCCAAGAAATCCTATATACTGTTACATATGAAAATCGCATTGAGCACCGATCACGCCGGTTTTGAATCACTACAGAAGTTACAGGCTTTTTTAGAAGCTCGTGGCCACGAATGTCGCAACTTCGGCCCCGAGCGATATGTGCCCGAAGACGATTATCCGGATTACATTAAACCGGCCGCTCAATCCGTTGCGTCAGGCGAATGTCAGTTTGGCATTATCTTTGGTGGCAGTGGCGAAGGGGAGGCAATGGCTGCCAACCGCGTCAAGGGCGTGCGTTGTGGTGTATACTACGGCCCCGCTGTCGCAATCGGTGTGATTGACGCTGATGGCCATACTGCTACCGACGAATACGAAATTTTACGCCTCAACCGTCAACATAATGACGCCAATATGTTAAGCCTGGCCGGACGCTTTTTGACACCTGAAGCTCTTGAACAGGCTGTGTTGGTCTGGCTCGACACCCCTTTTAGCGGGCTGGAGCGGCACATTCGGCGTATTAACAAACTGAACAGTTAATATGAGCAGTATTATTTGCCCAACTATTTTGGCCCAAGACGAAGTGGAATACGCTGCCCAAATTCGTCGCATAACGCCATTCGCAAAACGGATTCAGATTGACTTAATGGACGGAGAGTTCGCCTCCCCAAAGTCAGTGAGTCTCGATAAAATCTGGTGGTCCCACCAGCTTGTGGCAGATATTCACTTAATGTATCAACGGCCCATGGAACATCTTGAACAACTGGTACACTTGCAACCACACATGGTAATTATTCACGTTGAGGCGATGTTCCATCATATGCATTTTTCGGCTGAGCTTCATAAAGAAGGTATTAAAACCGGTTTAGCGATTTTACCCGATACGCCGGTTGCCAATATTGAGCAAATTATCAGTAGTTTTGACCATCTCTTAATCTTTAGCGGTCACTTAGGCCACTTTGGGGGTACAGCCGACCTAGGGCTGCTCACAAAGGTTCAAGAAGCCAAAGAACACCACCCAGACCTCGAATTCGGCTGGGACGGCGGCATAAATGCCGAAAATGCCAAGCAACTGGCTGCTGGCGGTATAGATGTGCTTAACGTCGGTGGCGCAATTCAACAGGCCGATGACCCTAAATCCGTCTATGACCACCTCATCACTCAAATTAGGTAATAATAGCTTAAATCTTTCTCAGCATATCTACATTCAGTTACTTTTTAATAGTATGAACTAAGTATGTATACAGTTCATACTATGATCAGTTGAAAATATGAACTAAAGTCATACTTTCAAAATGTGAGACATAACAACATAGATTAGACCACTATCACTGGTCATAACTCGAATCACTGGTATAATCATAAGCAACATGTCAAAAACGCACAGCATAACCGAACTTGAAGCCAAAGCCAACGATATTCGTAAGAGTATTATTACCATGCTTGAAGAAGCAGGCAGCGGCCACAGTGCTGGTCCACTCGGTTTAACCGATATTTTTACCGCTCTATACTTTGATATCTTAAAACATGACCCGAAAAACCCTGACTGGGAGCAACGCGACATTCTGCTGTTAAGTAACGGTCATACAGTGCCTGTCCGTTACGCCACGATGGCCCATGCCGGTTACTTTGACACCAAAGAGCTAATGACACTTCGTAAGCTCGGCTCGCGGCTGCAAGGCCATCCGGAGCGCACCAAGCTTCCGGGCATGGAAAACACCAGTGGTCCGCTGGGTTGTGGCTTAAGCCAGGCTGCCGGTATGGCACTGGCAATGCGCATGAATAAAGACTTGCATCGTTGGGTGTATGTCGTAATGGGCGACGGTGAGCTAGACGAAGGCAATATCTGGGAAGCCGCGATGCTAACCAGTAAATATAAGCTGAGCAACGTCATTGGTATTATTGACCGCAACAATATTCAGATCGATGGCCAAACCGAGAATGTTATGCCACTCGAAGATTTAGCGGCCAAATGGGAAGCCTTTGGTTGGCACGTACTGGAAATTGACGGTAATAACATCGAAGCTGTTATTGATACCTGTGCCCTGGCCCGGGCAATCGTCGAAAAACCGGTGATGATTATCGCCCATACTATTCCTGGCAAGGGCGTTGGCTTTATGGAGTACGACTTTCATTGGCACGGCGCACCGCCTAATCACGAACAGGCCAAGCAAGCGCTACACGATCTGCGGACGCTGAATGGCAAGATTCGAGGCGAACATGAATAATCTGCATTTGGTTAAAGATTTTGAGAGTAAAGATGCAGTAAAAGAGCCTATCCGCAAAGGCTTTGGTAAAGGCTTGCTCGAAGCCGGAAAACTTGACGAAAACGTGGTGGCCGCCTGCGCTGACTTAACCGACAGTACCCAGATGAGCTTATTTAAAAATGAATTTCCTGACCGTTTTATTGAAATTGGTGTCGCCGAACAAAACTTGGTGACGGTTGGCTCTGGCATGGCCGCGATGGGCAAAATCCCGTTTGTGAGCAGCTACGCAGCCTTTAGCCCCGGGCGAAATTGGGAGCAGATTCGGACTACAATCTGTCTCAATGACCAACCAGTTAGAATAGTCGGTTCACATGCCGGCGTTAGTGTGGGACCAGACGGTGCCACCCACCAAATGCTCGAAGACATTGCCTTAATGCGCGTGCTGCCAAACATGATTGTAGTAGTACCGGGCGATAGCGTCGAAGCCGAAAAAGCTACCATGGCGCTCGCAAAAGATAGCCGTCCAGCTTATTTGCGTCTTGCGCGCGAGCCCACCCCGATTTTAACAACCGATCAAACGCCATTCGAGATTGGTAAAGCTTATGTGTATGTACCGGGCAGCGACCTGACGATCATCTCAACCGGCGCTATGACGTATCAGGCAATGGTTGCCGCACATAAGCTTTACGTGCAGGGCATTGACGCCGAAGTAATTCATGTGCCAACCATTAAGCCGCTCGACGCGGTAACAATTTTATCGAGTGTTCGTAAAACAGGCGTTGTTATCACCATCGAAGAAGCCCAAATTAACGGCGGGCTGGGCGGCGCAATCGCCGAATTACTCAGCGAAGAACACCCTACCAAGCTAAAGCGCCTCGGTATGCGCGACCGTTTTGGTGAATCCGGCACCCCCGACGAACTGATGGAGCACTTTGGTTTAACTGCCAGGCATATTATGTTGGCAGCCCACTCTTTACTAGATAAATAACAGCTATGACTGCGGCAGGGTTAGCCAGTCCTTATTTCCGGGCCTCGGCGTCGAACGGATGGAAGTCAGGAAGCGGTTCGAATTCTTTTAAGCGATTCATAATTGCCTGTAAATCCCGTGCGTCTATACAAGTACAAGCGTTATCAGGTATACTTTGTAGCAGTATGCCGCTAACGCTTAAACAAATCCGCCAGAATACCGAAAACGCCCGTGAACTGATGGCACGGGCCCGCTCCGAGCATTTTGCCGTCGGCGCCTTTAACCTAGATAACCAAGAAACGCTAAAAGCCGTAGTCCGCGCCGCGGTTGCGAAAGAAGCACCCGTTTTAGTCGAAGTTAGTCACGGTGAAGTCGAATCGCTTGGCCTCGATAATATCCGTGATATGGTAGACAACTACAAGCAAGAACTTGGCATCGAGATTTACGTTAACCTCGACCATAGCCCCAGCGTCGAAACAGCCAAGGCGGGCATTGAGGCCGGTTTTGAGTTTATCCATATCGATGTGTCGCAGGCGAAGCACGGCGCAACCGAAGAAGAAATTATCGCTGCCACCCAAGAGGTAGTAGAGTATGCCTCTCTTACCGGTGCATTAGTAGAGAGCGAACCGCATTATTTTGGTGGCGGCTCAGCGCTATTTAAAGAAGCGTTTGATTATAAAGAAATCCAAAAGACATTTAGCACTCCCGAAGGTGCCAAGCACTTCGTCGAGGCTACCGGTATTGATACCTACGCCGCCGCAATCGGTAATTTACACGGTTCATACCCTGTTCCAAAAGTTCTTGACCTCGAATTATTACAGTCAGTCCGTGACGTGATCGATGTTAACATCAGCTTACACGGTGGTAGCGGAACCCCGCTACATTACTTTGTAGAAGCCGCCAAAATCGGCGTTACCAAGATCAATATTAACTCTGATATGCGTTTGGCCTTCCGCAATACGCTGCAAAAGACGCTCACCGAACATCCTGATGAAATCGCTGTAATTAAGTTAATGGACGAAGTTATCGCGGCAGTCCAGGCAGTGGTTGAATCTAAAATTGACGCCTTTGGTAGTGCTGGCAAGACCCGATAACAAAATCATTTGCGCTTGTTTTGCTGTTTATGGCACAATAAGACCATAAGCGTAAACAACTAAAAAGGGTGGGGACGACAAATGAGCCAGATTGATGTGCTAAGCGTAGGGGACGTAGTAACCGACGCCTTTATAAAATTGCTTGATGACAGAGCAGAAGTATACGAGGGCGACAACGGTAAAACCCTAGCCATGCCATTTGGCGCAAAAGTACCATTCGACCATTCCGAGGTGTTGGCAGCTGTCGGTAATGCGGCAAACGCGGCGGTTAACTTCGCAAAACTTGGCCTTACTAGTGGTCTTGTTTCGAACGTCGGTGGTGATTCGGCCGGCCGTGACATTATTCAAACCTTGCACCACGCCAAAGTCGATAATCGTTTTGTGCATATTAACCCCGAAAAGGTGAGCAATTATCACTATGTCTTGTGGTACAAGAACGAACGTACCATCTTGGTAAAGCACGAAGAATATGACTACCACTGGCCGCACTTAAAGCCCAAAGAAACACCAAAATGGCTATACTTTAGCTCAATTAGTAAAAACGCTATGGATTATCATGACGATGTTGTTGAGTGGTTGCAGCACAACCCAGGTGTTAAGCTTGCCTTTCAGCCCGGTACCTTCCAAATGGAAGCCGGCGTGGAGCGTCTGCGGCCCGTCTACGAACGTTCAGAGCTGGTAGCACTTAACCGCGAAGAAGCAGTTTATGTAACCGGTGGCAATTACGATGATCTGCACGGCCTGTTTAATAAGTTGCACGAACTTGGCCCCAAAATCGTCTTAATTAGTGACGGACCCGACGGTAGTTATGCCAGTGACGGCGAAAATCGCTTTAAAATGCCGATTTACCCCGACCCGGCACCACCGGTCGAGCGGACGGGCGCCGGTGACGCCTTTACGTCAACCTTTGTGGCGGCAATCATTAAAGGCAACACCGTTGACGGCGCACTGCAGTGGGCACCGATCAGTTCAATGAACGTCGTACAGCATGTTGGTGCACAGGCCGGCTTACTGACCGAAAAAGAGTTAGCTGACTTACTACAAAAAGCACCCGAGTGGTATAAGCCAGAACGGATCTAGACTCGGTGAGCCGCCTCATTTCTGAAGTTCTGAGAGCGCCCGAGCCTTCTTTTAGCCAGGCTATTAAGAAATGGGAACAAATCAGTGGTCAATCGGGCCACGATATTCGACTCCTGTCCGATATTACACAGGCCCGCAAGCGCGCTTTGCAAACACTTAACCTCGACGAAAATGATACCACCGCGCGAGAATTGTTTTTCGCGTTGCGCCATCGCGCTGTCGAAACAAACCGCGAGCTAGAGCTCGAGCTACAGATCAACGATACCGATACCCCCGACCAAATAATTAGTAAAATTGTTGCATTCATAGATGGTTTGACGGTTCAGCGAGAAGTTTGGGTTATTAAACACTCTGTAATTAAGCAGTTATTAAAAAAGCATAGTCCAAAAAAAGTCCTAAAGATGCTCGGGTTCCGGTCGATTGATTCAGTCCTTAAGCGCTCAAACTCCTACGAATTATTGGCGTTGGCTTATCAAATTGAATCTTCAGACTGGGTAGCTAAGATGCACACCCATTTTAAAAAGTTAAAACCGACCGACTTTCAGGCTACCAAAAGTTGTATGTTTGTAGTCGAACCAAGCCGCGTCGCTAAACTTCATAGTGGCGGCTACAAACGTTCTAATATTATTGTCCCAAATTACGAAACCGGCACCGTATTGGTAGTGCCGCCAACCCAACGCTTTCCGCTTGATGTATTAACACTGACTCTCTCTTTGTTGCAAATGCTCTATGAGTTGCGGGCTTACAGCGCCTACTTTCGCTTACTGAGCGTAAAAACAGATTTTGGATCACGATTGCAGGCGCTCATGAAGAATGGATTGCCAGGAGCACTTCACGAAACCCAAATTGGCTGGAAGGTATTGCAACGCCATTTAATGAGCGCGACCGACAGTTTTGTGTCAGTCGAGCAACCACATTTGCAATATGACGATATTGTACTTACCGCACCGATCCCAGTATTGGCCGAGGTTTTGCCCTCCATGCCTTTTTGGAACGACAACAGCTATGTTTTTATGACTGAAAACAACAGACCTGTGTCGTTGCATTTACTCGATGTGGTGGTCAATGCCAGTAACCAACTGCCGTACGAAAGCGGCGTGGCGACCCACCTTCAGCAACATTTGTGGGAAGAGCTAGGCCTCCGTTACTTACAAAATCCCGAAGTAGAAGCGTTTACATTGAGCGAACTGACTGATGACTAATTTTAAATTACTGAAAACAGGTGGGTTCGTAGTATGATTAAGCATAAGCAAGAACAATAGAAAGAAACGACCGTGTATCAGATTTGCGTATCGGGAGCTGCCAAAGGCCAAAGCGTTCAAGAAGGCCGCGAATTAGCCTGGTCGGCCGGTGCGGCAATTGCCAGCGCCGGACATGCCTTACTCACCGGTGCCACAATTGGTTTGCCCAATGTCGCCGCCGAAGGCTATAAAGACGCCGGTGGCAGCATGAGCCTGGGCATTAGCCCGGCTGCCAGCAAAATCGAACACGTCCATAAATACCGCTTACCGATTAAAGCCTATGACAGTATCTTATACACCGGTCTACACTACGTTGGGCGCGACACCTTACTAATTAGTTCGGCAGACGCGGTTATTAGTATTGGTGGCCGGCTCGGCACCTTACACGAGTTTACAATTGCCATGGAAACCAACACTCCAATCGGTTTCTTACAAGGCGCTGGCGGTATTAGCTCTCAAATTATGGATATTTTACATGCCGCCGGCGAATCACAAAACGAGAATGTGGTTTTTGGTGATGACGCCGAAGATTTAATTAAGCAACTGACCGAGCTTTTGAACAATCAGCACAAAGGCTATCTGGATTTATACATTTAATTGATTAGAGTGCTCACCCTACATTCTGTTGCTACAATAGACAGGTGACTAAATTCCAGATTAAATCAGACTACCAGCCCACCGGTGACCAGCCAAAGGCTATTGAGGCGCTTACAAAAGGCTTAAAAAGTGGGCTAAAAGAGCAGACACTACTTGGGGTAACGGGCAGCGGCAAGACCTACACCGTTGCTAATCTTGTGCAGAACCTTCAAAAACCAACCTTAGTAATGGCACACAACAAAACCTTAGCCGCTCAGCTGTACAGCGAGTTTAAGCAGTTCTTCCCCGAAAATGCCGTCCATTACTTTGTAAGTTACTTCGATTATTATCAGCCAGAAGCCTATATTGCCCGATCCGACACCTATATCGAAAAGGACAGCCAGATCAACGAAGAAATTGAACGTCTGCGCCACGCGGCCACCTCGTCACTCCTCAGTCGCAAAGACGTCTTAATCGTCGCCAGCGTCAGCTGTATTTACGGTATTGGGTCAGTCGAAGACTACAATGGTATGTCGGTGAATGTTAAGGTGGGCGAAACACGTAAGCGTGACAAGCTTTTACGGCATTTAACCGATATTCAATATCAACGAAATGATATCGATTTTCACCGCAGCACCTTTCGGGTGCGCGGCGATGTAGTTGATATCTTCCCAGCCAGCGAGGAACTAGCCTATCGGGTTGAATTTTTTGGTGACGACATCGAAAAGATCACTAAAATCGACCCTTTAACGGGCGAGATACTTAAAAATCTCGACAGTTTAAAGGTCTATCCGGGTAGTCACTACGTAACTCCGCGCGATAAACTCAAAGTCGCCCTGGGCAGTATTCAAGAAGAGTTAGGCGAACGGCTGAGATTTTTTCGCGAAAATGGCCTGTTGCTAGAGGCCCAACGGCTTGAGCAACGCACTAAATTCGACCTTGAAATGCTCGAAGAAACCGGATTTGTAAAAGGGATCGAAAATTATAGCCGTTACCTGACTAACCGCGAACCTGGGGAGCAGCCCGCCACCCTGATGGACTATTTCCCCGACGATTATTTATTGTTTATTGACGAAAGCCACATGACCATACCCCAGGTACGCGGTATGTATAACGGCGACCGGGCGCGCAAAGAGGTGTTGGTAGAGCATGGCTTTCGGTTGCCCAGCGCGCTCGATAACCGTCCGCTGACTTTTCAGGAGTTTGAGCGCCATATCAATCAAGTAGTGTACGTCAGTGCTACCCCTGCCGAGTATGAGCTGAGCCGCAGCCCCGAGCCCGTCCAGCAAGTGATCCGTCCGACTGGGCTGATTGATCCGCCGATTGAAATTCGTCCCGTTGGAGGGCAGGTAGATGACTTAATCGCCGAAATCCGGGCCACCACCGAGAAAAGTCAGCGCGTTCTCGTGACTACTCTCACCAAGCGCATGTCCGAAGACCTGACGGAGTATCTCAAAGAAATTAACATCAAAGTTACCTACTTGCACAGCGAAGTTGACACGCTGGAGCGCACCGATATACTGCGCGATTTACGACTTGGTGTTTACGATGTGGTCGTCGGCATTAACTTGCTGCGCGAAGGGCTTGACCTGCCCGAGGTGAGCTTAGTGGCAATTCTTGACGCCGACAAAGAGGGTTTCTTGCGCAGCGAACAAGCCCTTATTCAAACCGTTGGCCGGGCTGCCCGCCACGTTGAGGGGCGAGTGATTATGTACGCCGACCGGGTTACCGGCAGTATGCAGCGTACCATTGACGAAACCGATCGCCGCCGTAAAATCCAAGAAGCTCACAATATTGAACACGGTATCACCCCAGAAGGGATTCAAAAGAGCATCGACAAAGGCATGCAAGCCGAGCTGGCGAAGACTGTAAAGCCAGCCGTCGACCTTAAAAAAATACCAAAAGATGAATACAAGCACTTAATACGTGACCTGTCTTCCCAAATGGAGATGGCCTCGGCTAACTTGCAGTTTGAACGAGCTGCCGAACTGCGCGACACCATTGAAGAAATAAAAGCAAAGCTTTAAGCAACATCGCTCACAAGCGACAATGAGGTTTTTTCGTGGAGTCTCTTGAGGACTTGTGCATGTGCTGCGGCTACCATCAGGGGCATTTTTTGAGGTGCAAGATGATTAGCCTTTGGATCCGAAAAAATTACAAATACATCAGCCAAGCCTGCACTCTCTTCTCGAGTTTTCTTTCCAGAAATATAGTTATCAGCTTCACCAATCATGATTGCAGTTTTAATACCAATATCCCTCAGTCGCTTAACGTCGGGACGAATATCACTATTACTGATTGAAATGCCTTCGACTGCAGTTTTAAGGGGATTTCGCACAATATAGTACAAGCCATTGAGAGCGAGTCCGCCGAATTCGTAAAGATCAGCTAGCTCACCGGAGCGCATGGCTGGAATAAGATCATCTTTCCCAAATGCCGGTATACGCTGAACAAGATCTCCAAAACTATGATCGTATAAACCGGCAGATTGATTTAATATGACTGTTCGCACACGATTAGGATGTTGAAGGGCAGCAAGTGTGGCGCTTCTACCACCCATTGAGTGGCCAGATAAGTCAAATACGGAAGTATCAATTTCTGTCTCATCGGCAATACGGCTTGCTCCACGCATGGCTCCGTAGACTGCTTGCGCAAGCAGACGCTCAGGACTCAAAATATGTTTTCGATGAAGTCCTGCAAGATTCTTTTGGACTCTCGGAGTATCAAAAGTTATGGCAGTTTTACCATTGCGGGCAGTAGCGTTCCTAAGTTTAGGATAAGCTTCTTTTGCACAGTAGCCATGAGCATACACAACGGGAACTGTATCTATAATCTCATCTGGAACTTCCACACTGAATTTTACCGATGCGCCACCAATAATTTCTTGGCCACGGTAGACAGTGGTTGGTATTGCCAGATCTTTATATTCTGGATTGGGTAAGTAGATGCCACCATCATGCTCATCATTGCGTTGATCCGCCTCAATTAAACGTAAATCGGGTTGCTGTTCGCGAGAATGTGTAAAATCCGGTAATTTTCTCATCATTAAAATATCGCTATTTCTTGATGGTGTAAGAAGTGTTGATTACAGTACAGCATAATTATTATTCGATATTTAACGTCTTTTAGCAAATTGTACTCTACTTAAGGTTAAATGTAAAGAATTATGTCTGTTAAATTCTTAACACTATTAACTATTGTAACGCACCTAGGTCACTCTGTTATAATTACTGGACATGGCAGACCTTACACGTGACGATATATTAAAATTGGCTCGACTCAGTAAACTTGATTTAAGCGATGAGCAAGTAGTTCGCTTTCGTGATGAATTACAAGCCATTGTCGGTTATGTAGAACAACTCCAATCCATAGATGTCACAGGGCTAAAGCCAACCAACCAGGTAACGGGGCTTACTAATGTAACTCGTCCCGATGAAATCATTGAATATGCTAATCAGGCTGAACTCTTAAAAAATTTACCCGACCAAGAAAATGGCCAGATTAAAGTGAAACGGATGCTTGCATAACTATGGCTACATGGAAACCAATCTCCCAAATCGTTGCTGACGTGCAAAGCGGCACTACTACCGCGATTGAATTAGTCGAAAAATCTTTAAAATTAGTTGAAGAAAAGCAAGAATACCAGGCAATTATTGCTCCGACTGCTGAACGCGCCCGCGCCAGAGCGACCGAAATTGATAGTCGAATCCAGGCTGGTGATTCTGTCGGGCGTTTGGCAGGCGTTCCGTTTATCGCTAAAGATAACTTTTTAGTGTTTGGCGCCGAGACAACAGCTGCCAGCAATATCCTCAAAGGCTTTGAAGCCCCGTACCAATCGACGGCGATCGAAAAGTTAGAAGCAGAGGGTGCCATTTGTGTGGCCAAAGCGAATCTTGATGCTTTCGCGCACGGCAGTAGTACCGAAAACAGCGACGTTATGACAACGCTTAACCCGTATGATAAAACTCGGGTGCCTGGCGGTAGTTCGGGTGGTTCGGCTGCCAGTGTGGCTCTCGACCTGGCGCCGTTTGCCCTCGGCACCGATACGGGTGGCTCTATTCGTCTGCCCGCCAGCTTTTGCGGTATTGTTGGTTATAAGCCAACTTATGGCCTGGTTTCGCGCAGCGGTGTGGTGGCAATGGCCAGTAGCACCGATGTAATTGGACCACTTACTAAAACCGTCGAAGACACGGCCCTCGTTTTAGAGTGCATGGCTGGGCAAGACGAACTCGACGGCACCACTATACCTCGATCTGACGCCTCGTACGCTGATTTACCCGCAATCGATTTATCTAAATTAAAAATTGGCTTAATTAAAGAATACTTCGAAGAAGGCTTGCAATCAGATGTAAAAGTGGCTATCGAGGCAGCCATTACGGCGATTAAAGAGGCAGGCGGCCAGGTCGAAGAAATCAGTATGCCGTCGTTGCCGTTAGCACTGGCCTGTTACTACGTCATTTGCCCTGCGGAGGTAAGCAGTAACCTTAGTCGTTACGACGGCCAGCGGTATGGCTTTTCAGATGACTCGGCCAAAGATCTTGACCACAGTTATACGGGCAGCCGCTCAACTGGCTTTGGTGACGAGGCAAAGCGCCGCATTATGATCGGGACGTATGTTTTGAGTAGTGGCTACTACGACGCCTACTATCAAAAAGCCCAGTTGGTGCGTACTAAACTTGTTAATGAATTTAAAGATGCCTTTAAGACGTTTGATATTTTAATAGGCCCTACATCTCCCACCACTGCCTTTAAAATAGGTGAGCATACGAGCGATCCGCTCGAAATGTATCTGACCGATATTATGACGGTCGCCGTTAACTTGGCAGGAGTTCCGGCTATTAGTATTCCCGCAGGGCTAAGTAATGGGCTACCAGTTGGTTTGCAATTAATTGCTGATCAGCACAAAGACCGAGAACTATTATCGGTAGCTAAACATATTGAGGAGGTTATCCGATGAGTCCAGAGAGATATGTCGCATTGGCTGTCGCGGTAGTTGCCAGCCTTATTATCGCCTTTACTATTTTTAAATTCGCTCCAAAACGACTGCGCCGCCAGTATTTCGCCAATCGATGGAAGCGCTTGCAAGATCGATGCTCTGATGAGTCGCAGTGGGTACTGGCAATCATAGAAGCCGACAACCTACTCGACGAAGCGCTAAAGAAAAAGCGTTTTAAGGGTAAAAGCGCCGGTGAACGTTTAGTAAAAGCCCAAAAAACATTTACCAACAACGACGCGGTTTGGTTTGGGCACAAACTTCGTACTAAATTAGACGCCAACCCGGCTTTAAAGTTAACCAAAAATGACGTCCAAAAAGCACTTATCGGCTTACGCCAGGGCTTAAAAGATATTGGGGCATTATAAATGAGCGATTATTTACCCACTATAGGCATTGAGTGCCACGTCCAGCTCAAAACCAACACCAAATTGTTTGCGGCGGTTGCCAATGATGCCCGCGAAGCGCCACCTAACACGTTAATTAGCCATATTTGCCTGGGCATGCCAGGCGCTTTGCCGGTGCTTAATGGTGCCGCCGTTGATTTGGCAATAACCGCCGCTTTTGCCCTGGGCACCGAACCGCAGCTATTTAGCACTTTCGACCGTAAACATTATTTTTATCCTGACTTACCTAAGGGTTATCAGATTTCCCAACTTTACCAGCCAATTATCTTAGGTGGCTACGTCGATATTGAGGTAGACGGCCAACCAAAACGGATTGGAGTTACCCGGGCCCACATGGAAGAAGACGCCGGTAAAAGCACCCACCCAACTGGAAAAAACTACAGTTTAATCGATTTAAATCGAGCCGGTACGCCACTCCTCGAAATCGTCAGTGAGCCTGACATTAAAAGTGCCGTCGAAGCCAAAGCCTATGCCCACGAACTCTATTTATTAATGCGCTATGCCAAGGTGAGTGACGCTAATTTATACTACGGCAACATGCGATTTGATGTAAACGTCAGTGTCAGCAAAGACCCAAACGTGCTTGGCACCCGTAGTGAGACAAAAAATCTTAACAGCTTCCGGTCGGTCGAAAAAAGCGTCGAGTATGAAATTAAACGCCAGATCGAAGTGCTCGAAAGTGGTGGTGAAATCGTTCAGGAAACCCGAGGCTGGGACGACGCCAAACAAAAAACCTTCAGCCAACGCACCAAAGAAGACGCACACGATTATCGTTACTTTCCCGATCCAGATATTCCGCCAATTGTACTCGAACAGTCTCGTATTGAGGCCGCCCGGCAGGCTATGCCAGTTATGCCGTCCGAAGTTCGGGCTAAACTCCGTGAACTCAAGATTGATGAGTCGGCTACCGAAACCATTATCGACGAGCTGGTAGCTGCCAAAACCATGCTGAGTCTTATGGACGCCGGTGCTCCTCAAGAAGATATTCGCCGGATCGCGCTATGGCTGGCTGGTGACATACAAGGCTTTATAGCCGCAGACGAACTTCTATGGGAGAACTTAAGACTTGATACTTCTGCCTTGTGTAAGCTCAGTCAATTAACTGGCCAAGCAAAAGTAAGCTCTACGGCTGCAAAAAGCATTTTAATGAAACTGATTCAAGGTGGTGGTGACCCAGAATCTATCGCCAAAGAGCTAGACGTGCTCCAGGTATCAGATAGTGCCGAACTCGAAACAATTGTTGAGCAAACTCTAGCCGACAATCAAAAAGCGGCCGAAGATGTCCGCAATGGCGAAATGAAGGCAATCGGCTTTTTGGTCGGCCAAGTTATGAAAGCGTCTAAGGGTAAGGCTAACCCGGGAGTGGTCCAGACGTTGATAAAAAAACGACTTAGTGCATAACTCCTAGACCTATCTAGGTTCAATAAAAAATTATTGACGAATAGTTACTCGATAGATACAATAAGCCTATGAGTACCATAAGTTTTTCGGTTGAAGACGAAATTAAGCGCGAGGTAGCCGCCTGGGCCAAACGCGCTAAAAAATCCAAGAGTGATCTATTTCGGGATATGGCAACGGTGTATCGTTTTAACGACCAGCTTGATCAATTTACTAGCATAACCGAGTCTAAGCTTGCGGAACTTGGCGTTACCAGCGAACAAGAGCTATATGACTTTTTGGAGAGTGATGAAACCTATAAAAGTCGTCTTCGACAGCAACGTCTACCTCGCAGCCCTCAAGCCGGATAGTTACGCTCATATCCAACTCAAGCGATCCCAGCCCAATGGGCCGTACCAGTTATTTTTATCTCCCGAAATATTGTTAGAAATCAGGGATAAGTTAGAAGTAAAGTTTGGATTCTCTGTAGTTGAGTCTGCTAAATTTATTGATATGGTGATGCTGTATGTCAAACTGGTACAGCCTACACAACGAATTGCAAAAGTTCTAGAGTGTGCAATGGCGGCAAAAGCTGAGCTTATTATTACGGCCGATCGTGGACTGCTCAAACTTAAAGAATATAATGGCACCAAAATAGCTCACCCCAGCATGCTTAAATACTGGTTTCCGCAGTGAGCCCCCTAAAAAAAAACCCTACCAATTTAGGCTGGTGGATCAGCGCGTTAAAAAAGTTCTTCTTTGCGTGAGGCACATCCGTGGGTATGG
>JBPCJO010000087.1:0-7598 GCA_051005235.1 Saccharimonadales bacterium (SeqCode) | reverse complement strand
GATAACTTCGTAGCCTTGGTCTTTCAAAAGCGCCGCCGTAACCGAAGAATCAACTCCACCACTCATCCCCACGAAAATTTTTTTGTTCATAGAAATAATATTATCCTGCATTTCGCCGAAATGTGCTAAATTTTATTTGCGTTCTAAACGTTTTCTCAGCACCTGAAGTTCGTGGCGGCGGCCAAGCCAAAAACTGGCAGCCATCAAAGGGATTGCAGCCAATAACGGTGTCCAAAGGATTTTTGTCTTGGGCTTGGCTTCAGGTTCTCCGTTACCGTTCTGGCCTCCATTATCTTGCGCTACTTGGCCATTGGCGATACCGATTAGCTGCAAGAATGCAACGCTACCGTTTTTGTCAGCCACCCGAACTATGATGGTATAAACGCCGGGCGAATCATAGATGTGCTCGATGTTAAATGTACCGGCGAATTCCTGGCTCAAAACGTCCGGGATTTTGCCGTCGCCCCAGTCAACCGTTACCGCGTAAGGTCCTGTGCCGCCGCTCAAAATTATCGGCCAGGTTAAGGTTGCACCTGGATTAGCTCCTTTTTTAGCGAAAGTCGAGGTAAGCGTCACCCGCTGGCCAGCTTCAAACTGACTTATAGGATACGTTACCGTGACTTTGTTGGAGTCCGGTCCTTGTTGATCCAAGTCATCAAAGACTCGGGCGATTATCTCGTTTGTGCCACCAAATAAATCAATCAGGATCGAATAACTGCCATTAACACACGGTGCGGCACCAGCGAAAACATTGTTTTTAAAGATTTTTACAATTACGCCCGCCGGGCAAAGGCCGGTAACAGTGACTTGACCTTCGCCGATAACCGCGCCATTGCGAGGGAAAGCAATGGTGGCGGCTTGCGTTGGTGGTGGCGCGCTGATCTTGCCTTCTAGGCCGATAGAGCCGCTTTCCTCGGCCGCTCGAGCGGAATTAGCCTGAATTATCAGCAGGAATACCAGGCCTATCACTATAAATATTCGTAACCAGTGTTTTTTTATGGCAGTCATTGTTAGTCTTTATCAGATCAATATTACCACAAGCGGTTTGACAACAGATAGTATATAGAAACTATCTGCGAGATTTTCGCTTGGAAGATTTGGTTGGAGCGTATCTCTTCTTGTAGAAGTAGTATCCGCCGCCGCCAATTATTGCGATTACGAACAGTATAGCTAGCAAGAACCAAACAGGCAGATACCAGAAGCTGGATTTGTAAGTTATAACTTCCCCGCCGTTACCGTAAGCTACAGAAGCTGTAGCCGTATAGCGGCCAGGTGTTTTGATGTTTTGTAGATCGTTGATGAAAGTTCTGGAAGATTTAGGCAGAACAATGCCCTTTGGAGTTACATCATTTACTTCGTAGCGTTGGACTTCGGTATTCTTAAAGTCGTTTATTGTTACCGAGCCAAAAGGCCGTGAAAATCCATTGCCGAGGTTGTTGATTGCTAGTAACGCTCTGTCTGGTGCTTTGAAAAATATAGAGCTGGTACTGATATCACTATTGTCCCCTTTGTTATCCTTGCCAAATTTTAAGCTATCAAGCTGGATCTGTTCATTTATGTCGCCGGAGATTTCTACTAGAACTAAGTGTCCCAGGCTGGCAGTTAGAGCAAGTTGTCTCTCGGCTTCATCATTCAATACTCCGCTTTTAGGTATAGCCGCGTAGCGGACTATTCCATAATATGCGCCTGGTACGGCATCTTCTGGAACACTAACGTTGAATTTAACTTCTTTGGATTCACCAGGTTTTAGAGAAAAGTTACCCAGGCCTGTTAGAAAATTGCTTATAGTAGTCGGTGTCCGCTCGCTGTCATCGACAATAATTTTCGGGTTACCTGTAACTCCGTCTGACTCAAAATCGTTGATTGTGAAGTTCGCGTCCAAAGGCCCGCTAGTAATATTCTTGACTATGAAAGTATACGGCTTTGACTCGCCTGGATTTATACTAACCTCGGTTCTTGTCGGTGATATTTGCAGACCATTGCCTCCACCTTGGTTAGTTTGTCCGCTATCTTGGGCCGTAGCCAACGAAAATAATGCCAAAAAGGCAATTGCCATACCGCTAAAAAGAGCTGTTAGTTTTCTTATTGACACGTTTTTGTCTCCTCCGTTTGTTTAATTATTAGAAAGTATAAGTGGAATGAAAAAATTTGTCAAAATGCCGCCGTGGCAATGTAGGTTATGGTTGTCGCGTAAACTCCCGGAGCCTGTGAATTCGAGACATTTACGAGGTAGCTTACGGTGATAGTATTGTAATTAGTAGCATAAGATGACGCAGCTATTACTTGGTTAACAAACTTGAATGAATTTGCCGTACCATAGCCAGAAGACAGGCCCAGTGTGCCTGAACCAATCGGATTTTGACCGACACCTGGGTTAGAATTTGCCACCATATTGATACCGAACTGACTGGTTCCAGGCTTGTTACTGCCAGGAGCGGCTAGAGCGGGGATCGTCTTTGATCCAGAAGTCATGGTACCGCCGGACATATAAACCGAGTAACCGCCATAATCATTTGTCGCGCCGGCGAACTGAGATGTAGAGTAATTGGCGCTGGTCTTGGAAAGCTCGCCCAAACTGATAAGACTACCGGCTGAAGCCAAGCATTTGTTTGCCACCGTTATTCCAACACAAAAAGTTAAATATGGCGGCACGTAGGCTTCTACGGCAATTTTTTTTATGGTTGCGAAAGCCACCGCGCCGCTGTCACTCGTGGGACCAGTTCCATCAATTGAAGCGAACAAACTAATCCTGACGAACGTCGTTGTTTCATCAGTCATATTGATAGCGTTTGAAAAATCGTAGGTTGCCGCTTGAGTGGCTAAGTTAGCTGAGGGAACTCTAGTTATAAGTATTCTATTGGCGTTTGTTAGGCCGTTGTTGACCAAAAAGCCAGTGGCACCGGTTTGGGCGTCCAGTGAGACTCCTGATACGTCCAAGCCATTCGGTGCTGTGCAAGCAGTGCCGATAAACGGTGTGTTGGCGCAGTACTCGAACTCGATTGAACCTATGGTATTAGCGTTCGGTATGGTGAAGGCAAAGTTATGGCTAGTCGCTGCACCGGGTTGGGATGAGCCAATAGTTATTGATCTGCTAGCTAGCCGATCAGCCAAGGCTTTGCCTGTAAAATGCCAAGCTGGCGTTACTGTTATTAGTAACGCCAGCATTATGACTGGTAGTTTACCTAGTCGTTTCCTCATGTATTAGATTGTAAACCAATCTCCCAAAACTCGCGAAGATAAACCGCTTATTCTTACTTAGAATGTAGGTGTTGCGATGTATGTGCTGACTACTGTGTAGTTACCGGTTGGGGTGGTAGAACTAGTAGTTGCACCGAAGGCGAACTTGATAAGCTCGTCGTCAACCACACCGGTTGATGAAGAGATAGTATCGGCTATGCCAGTTTCATTCCAAGCATAGTTGGCGTTGTCTATATCGTTCTCACAGTCTGCTACTCTAGCAGTGGCCGCATCGGCATAGTTAGCATCGGCGGTTAGGCCGGTTGTGGTGCTAAATGTAGCGTTTTGGTAGAAGCAAGATACTTTCATTCCAAACTGTTCCGTACCAGCTACGATTGCTTCGCCAGTCGCGACAGATGATTTAAAACACTGGTCAGTTAGGCCAAGCCCTGAAGTCTGAACGGCTTGACAGTCAGTAGGTACGACACGGAAGGCTTTTAGGTGGTCACCGTCACTAGCGGTTACGGCCGTTGCATCTTCGACATAGAATGATACATTCACTCCGTTAGAAGCATTGGTTTTAACTGCGGCTAGCCCGTAGTTGTCCAAAGACCCGTTAGTAGGCGTAGTGTTGACCGGAGAGAAGTAAACCGCTGTATCGTCAAGTACACCAATGTCTACTGTGCTGGTCGATGGAAATGTTCCAGTGCAGATAGCATTATCGTTTAGACCAGTTATAGAGGCGTCCTCTGTGGTATCGGCAGCTCCCGCATCACCGTCGGTTACGGCTCCGACGCAGAAGTCTAGGCGCTCAGCAACCCGTCCGTTAACGGTAATCTGGCGAACAATTGCTGCTGCGACGTTACCGCTATCAACTGCCGTGGTGTAGGCAGCGTCTGAGAAAACAGTTATTCTGCCGTAGTAGCTTGTTGAATTTCCTACCAAGTTCGGATTAACAATTCCGGTGAAGTTAAGTACAACAGGGTTATTGGCTGCAGCTGCTGCTGGAGTACGTGTTATCTGGATCACATTGCCCGTTGTAGTACCAGCAACTGTAAAGCCAGCCGCCACCGCGTTAATAGTTTGAGTACCTAGTACCGCGCCAGATGTCTGAATTCCTGTTGGAGTCGTACATGTTCCAAGAGCTGTCGTACAAAAGGTTATATCAACCGAACCAACATTGCCTGAAAATGTTGAGGATAGGTCGAAGTTAAAGTTATAGGACGTATTGGCATTGGCCACCGACGAACCTATAGTTAATTTTCTGTTAGCGATCGTGCCAGCTGCTGCTTGGCTTTGCAGTATGATTGGCATCAATCCTGCTAGGCCGAATAACGTAGCTATGAAAAGATATTGAAACCTCTCATAGACGCTCTTCAGCGAGTCCGTATTAAAGTTTAATAGATTAAGCATTTTTGTTTCTCCTGTTTTATTTTTTGTTTTTTGTTTTAGCTTGATGCTCGCCACTGTTTATACCATAAGCGTATCAACCATTGCAAGTACTTATCCACAGCCCCCTACGATCAGAACGTTGGAATGGCTACTAAAATTTGATCCATTTGGTAGAAACTAGCCGGGGTATTGATGCTTGGTTTCATGACATAACTGATTGTATATTCGGTTAGTCCTATGGCCGGGTTGCCTGGTGTTGCCTGAGACCGGGCTATTTCGTCGCCTGGGCTGTATTTGTAGCTATCGGTTGTGTCGTAGCCAGGTGCGGCTTGGCCGTCGGCAAAAGAATCGTCTGGTTGATTAACCCGATTAGCACCAAATGCCGCTGGATTGGTATTGGCCACCAGATTCATGCCGAATTCTTCTATGTTATCCGGCGTTACTGGAGCACCACCAGTCATAGCTGTAAAAACATCACCATTTTCGCTGGTAGGCGGCTGGCTAATGGTGACCACACTATACGAGCTGGAAAGATAAGTTTTGACATAGAAAGAGCAGTTACACCCGCCGGCTTGGGCAGCTCCGTAGGACACCGTGCCGCTGTCCAGGGTACCAAAATTGACGCTTGTGTTCTCAACCACGAATTCCAAAAATTCTTCTGATTGAGTGTTAAAACCGGCATTAACGTCAAAATTATCACTGGAGGCATTGCCGACTCCTAATCCACCAGTAGACTGTCTGGACCGGTAGTTGGTCGAACTGGCATCGACCTCGCCGCCTGTGCCAAAATAGTATTCTTCGATTTTATAGCTATTAGAAGAAGACTGGGCAAACACAGCCATCGGAAAACTAAATAACAGCGTAGCAGCCGCGACTAAAGAAGTTATTATTGTTTTTTTATTTTTTATCATTTTATCTAGCTATTATACCATGTGACTCTAGCGGGTCTGGAATGAACTAACGATGGTTACAAGCTCATTTGCATTCGGCACGGCCTTAACATTTCTATAGTAGAGGCTGTAGGCAATATCTGTGCCATCTGGACGGGTTAGCGTCAGTTTAGTCGTACCACCGATCTGCCCGACCAAAACATTGTACTGGGTGTTGTCTATATCGCAGTCGAGGGTTACACCCTTGAAGGTAACTCGCTGATTATTGGTTTTGAATCCGCCAACTGTTTCATTGCAATGGCCGGTTATGGCAGTAGGTGCTAGCTGATTATTGTCTTTTAGCTTAATAGGCAAAATCCTGGTAGCCGCCAGGTCATCGGGGATATTGCCGACATAAATCGTAAGTTCCTGCTCGATAATGGCTTTGTTCTGGCCCCGATAAACAAATTTATTTTCGGTTGTCTCGGACGAGATTTCCGTCCAGTCATTCTCTGTTTGAAATTGGAAATACTTGGTTCGAAAGATTTTAGTTGTTGGCGCGAAATAAGAATTGGTTTTTTCGGTAGTTGTTTGGTCGGGAGTATTTTGCCTGCTCAGTAAATATGAATCAAACCTTATCATGCCAGCAACTAACAAAGCTATTACGAACAAGCTGATAACTAATATATAAACTTTTTTAAAAAATTTCCTTTTTTTCCGCGTACTGATTTGGTAGTCATACTTCATTTTTATACCCAACTATTGCCAAAATCTATATGTCCTAAGTTTATATTGTGTCAGAACCGATCATTTTACGCCAGCTAACTAGTTTTGAAATAAGTTATAAATCGTTTATGCTTATACTAATGATCCCTAGCCTAGGTAGCTTATTATAATGGAAGAACAAACACCCGAAAACAAAACTGATGATTCTGGCGGAAAGCCTCCGGAGGCATCTGAAGAAAATAAAACCCCGGCTGAGCCAATTTCTTTAGAAACAACGTCGACTGTTGACGAGCAACAATCCGAATCGGACGATTCTCAAATTTCGAAAGATGGCGTTACTGACACCACCCACGGAGTTGAAATCAAGCCAAAGAACCAGGTTCTAAAGGGTATTTCTAGAGTCACAAAAGTAAATATCTATTTATTACTATTTTTTCTAATTTTGTTATTGTTCGGAATAGTCGCCTTTGTTAGCTACCAGCGCAATAAAACGGAAGGGGCTAAAAAGGATGCGGTTTTGACCGAGCCGCTTAGCCAGGAGACGCTGGACCAGCTAAAACAAAGCGATGTCCGGGTCGGCGACCCCAAGCAAATATTGAGCGTTGAGTCTAACGCGATTTTTAGCGGCAAAGTGCTAATTCGCGATAGCTTGGAAGTTGCCGGCACGCTAAAAATTGGCGGCCCGCTGAATCTGCCCGGCTTAAATGTCTCCGGCGCCAGCACTTTTGACCAAATTACCGCTAAGAATCTCGATGTCTCCGGCAACACCAATATTCAGGGGCAGTTGTCTGTCAAGCAAAGCCTGACAGTTGGCGGCAACCTTAGTATTTCCGGTAATTTATCAGCGTCCCAGCTAACTTCGAATGGATTGGATTTGAATGGAGATATACGACTGAACCGGCATATTGATGCTGGTGGTGGCACTCCGGGACGCTCCAATGGCAGCGCCCTAGGCAGCGGCGGAACTTCCTCCGTTAGCGGCACAGATACGGCTGGCACTGTCAATATCAGCACCGGCAGCGGCTCGGGAGCTGGCTGCTACGTTACCGTGCGCTTCGCGCAAAAATTTAATGCTACGCCGCACGTAGTAATAACTCCAGTCGGCAGCGCCGCCGGGACTTTAAACTATTACGTCAATCGCAGCTCCGGCGAATTCTCTATCTGCGTCGCCAACAGTGCCGGCGGTGGCAAAAGCTTCGCCTTCGACTACATTGTGATTGACTAGTCAATCACAAACCCCAAATATCAAGCACCGAATTCCAAATGAATTACATATCGTAAAATGCAAGCGGAAGTCTGTTTTTTTATTTTGGTATTTGCGATTTGTTTGGTTTTTGTAATTTGAACTTTGGAATTTATTTTTTAGACATCTAAAAAAATGGTGGCTTTGTTGTTATTGACATGCAACACGCCACGAGTAATGCGATATTTTTG
>JBPCJO010000086.1:0-5875 GCA_051005235.1 Saccharimonadales bacterium (SeqCode) | reverse complement strand
GATAAGCTGAATGTAATCGCGCACGGCGTGCTACTCGACCCAGTTCGTTTAGTTAGAGAAATAAAAGATGCCCGCAGTAAAGGTTTGCACGTCAGCCCAACGAACTTGGTGATCAGCGACATGGCGCACATCGTGCTGCCGAAGCATAAATCCCAAGACACCGCCCGCGAACTAACAAACAAAGCCCAAGGCAGCACCAAAGCCGGTATTGCCTATGCCGCCAGTGACAAAAGTTTACGGATTGGCGTTCGTGTTGACGCTATACGTACCAAGACAAAAGAGGAGTTGCATCAGATTGCTGTAGCCGGACTGATCAGCGACAACGCCGAGCAGCGAGCCGCTAAGTTTGCCGATGCAGCCGTCCAACTGCAGCCGTATATCCAAGATACTCCCGCTATTCTTAACAACTTGCTTGATGACGGAAAAAACGTACTCGTTGAAGGCGCACAGGCGTTTGGGTTGGATATTAATCATGGTAAATATCCATACACTACCTCAACCGGTACAACCGTTCCGGCTTTAATTGAAGGCACCGGTATTAACCCGAAACGAGCTGGCCGCGTGGTAGGTGTCGTTAAAGCTACGCCGTCGAAAGTCGGTGGCGGTTCATTCGTCTCAAAGATCGAAGATGACGCCGTAGCCGAGACAACCCGTGGCAAAAAGGGTGAAGTTGACGGAGAATACGGCGCCACGACCGGCCGTCAGCGCGAAGTCGGCTACCTCGACCTAGTGCAGCTCAAACGAGCGATCCAAATCAACGGCGTCGACGATATCGCCCTTACTAAGTTCGATTGTATTAAGCGGCACGGACCGAGCACAAAAATAGCTGTAGCCTACCAGTGCGATGGGCAAGAATTATTAGTGCCCCCGAATAGCGATGATGATCTGGCTCAGTGCCAACCTGTTTATAAAACCTTCCCTACCTGGGAAGATGACGCATCGAGTGAGGCACAAGACTACTTGGCGTTTATCGAAGATTACCTTGGGACACCGGTGAGTATTGTCGGTAACGGGCCGGGACGCGACCAGGTTATTCTGCGCTAGACTCGCGTGTGTGACTCACGCAGCCCAGCGTTGGTAATACGCCAGAAACGTGTTTCTTGGCGGTGGGTTTCGATATCTTTTGAGCCGACGTAGGACATGCTTTTGCGGAGGGCTTTGGTGTAGTCTTTTAAGACGCGGGCGGCCGAACCTTGGTACGGAACTTCGGTTTCGATGCCTTCGGCGAGCGGGAGCTCGTCGTCGTCGACCATGCCGCCATAACGTTCGCGGGCGGCCGAGCTGTCTTTAAGGGCGCCCGGGGAACCCATGCCACGGTGTTTCTTAACCTTGCGGCCATCATAATGTTCAATAATTTCACCGGGTGATTCGTCGGTGCCGGCTAGTTTGGTGCCGATCATGACGCTGTTTGCGCGGGCGGCGATGGCGATCGATATATCTCCCCTGTTATTGATGCCGCCGTCGGCACAGACTGGAATCCGGTACTTCTTATCTGTTTTGGCGGCTTCTTCGACGCCCTCTACCGTTTCGTTAATCGCCGTTACCTGCGGGCAACCAATGCCAATTTCGGGACGCGTCGTGCAAATAGCACTCGGGCCTTGCCCGACCCGTAAACCGTCTACCCCAAGAATTGCGAGATCCCGGGCAGAGTTACGTTCGGTTATGTTCCCTACTACCAAGTCCAGCCCTGGGAATTCTTGTTTAATTTTCTTGGCGTATTTAAAGGCGTATTTTGAATCTCCGTCGGCCGTGTCGAGCACGACAACGTCCAGATAATCAATCATGGCGGCGATGCGCTCCAGCGCGCTATCGTTGGTGGGAACTGCCGCGCCAACCAGTAGACGGCCGTTTTTATCAACGTTATACAGGCCGGCATTTCCCTCGAGAATACGCTGTACGTCAGACCAAATGTACAACCCTGCCACCGTACCGTCCGGGTTGAGTAACGGTAGTGTGTTCTTTTTGTGTTCACTCATTAAATTATAGGCACGATTAACGTCAACATCGGGCCGACCGCTCTTAATTTGCGATAGTGGCGTCATGGCGCTGGTTACCGTATCGGTTTTATCTTTGCAGTGCTTAATATCATTTTGGGTTAGCAAGCCAACCAGTTTTTTATCAGCATTTACGATAGGAAACGTCCTAAATTCATACTTTTTTTCTTCGCACATTTTGAGGACATCGCGCACCGTCTGGGTATCGTCTACGCAGATTGGGCTAGCAATTAAGCCGTTGAGGTGTAATTTAACGCGTTTTACCTCGTGCAGCTGCTCTTTTATCGATAAACCGGCATGAATAATACCAAGACCACCATGCTTGGCCATCGTTATTGCCATGTCGGAGGTAGTAACTGTATCCATGGGCGCACTAACAATCGGCACCTTAAGCGGCACATTGCGTGAGAATTTACTGTCGGTAGAGACTTGGGAGGTAGAATAGTCGCTGCGAGCGGTGCGAAGGCGGACATCATCGTAGGTAAGCGCCACAAAGTTCTCGTTCATTTTTGCAAAGAATGCTTTTTTATGTGAGTTCACGCCTGTTCCCTCCTACCAATAGGACTTTCACAAAACAGTGCAGTTTGGTTGAAAAACGAGCACCGAAGCGGAAAGGTACTATCAGTACCTTGAGCATCGGAGCGGAGTTTTTTGGCCGAAATGTGCCGTTTTGTGAAAGTCCTACGAAAGTTCTAACAACCATACCATATATAGGTAACTGCTACCAGTGGTCATTAGCCTCTCAGCGACATTTCAATTGATTCATAAGAAATATTTTGCGGATCGAGCGGACTATCAGTGAGACTAAACTCCCCTACTTTGCTACGCCGCAAATCAGACATATAGGCCCCTGTTTGCAGCGTCTCACCGATATCTTGTACCAAACTGCGAACGTAAGTGCCACTACTAACGTCGGTGGTAAAGTTTACATGCGGATAATTGTAGTCAGTGAACGTTATATCACTTATATGAACTTGGCGGGGTTCAATTACAACCATCTTGCCCTCACGGGCGAGCTTATAGGCCCGCTTGCCGTTGATCTTGATAGCCGAATGAGCGGGCGGGGTTTGCATGCTGTCACCCACAAAGGCGGCAAGAGCCGTCTTTAGCTGTTCTTGGCTTGGCTGGGTGGCCGATACATCTGTTTTTTCTCCCTCATTGTCGCCAGTGGTGCTGGTTTGGCCTAACTTCATGGTAACTTCGTAGGTTTTGTCGAGTTTGCTGAACTCTTGGGCGCGTTTGCAATAACTACCCACTACCACGATCATTAAGCCGGTAGCCAACGGGTCAAGCGTGCCGGTATGACCGACTTTTACTTTTTTACCCAATGCGCGGGTGAGCGTACCTCGTACTTTGGCAACTATATCAAACGAAGACCAACCGTAAGGTTTGTCGACAAGTAGTATCCCATGCGCATCCATAAAGATAATTATACGCCGGGCGGGATCATCGGTGGCGGCACAGGCGGCGGTGTGGTGCCGGAGCTTGGTGGTGTGTCAGTCGGAGCGGGCGAATCGGTCGGAACCGGATCATGGCCAAGCTCTAGGTCGAGCGTAGCGGCGTTTAGCGCGTTAATTGGGTCGGGGCGATAGCTATCGGTTGAGTCAACGACATGCTCAACCGCTGAACGGGCATCATCAAGGAGCATAGGTGGAGGCGTTTCGACTGCCGGAGACTGTTTATTCGGCTCGTCAGAGTGCGACACGTGTAAGCTGCCAACTGCATATTCTAAATCAGCTAATGTTTGCTCGGACGACGGGTCTGCTTGAGGAGGTGTTACATCAGCTGGCGCCGCTTGGCTTGATTGCTGTGTTCGCTCAAGTAACGGCGTCGGAGACGGGGCTTGCATCATAGGGTCATAGTTGGCTGGCTCTTCACCTTGGCCTGGTATGCCGCCAGCAGAGAATGGAGCGTCATTTTTAGGTGGTTCAGTCATTATTTTGGAACCTTCGGAGAGGTACGGACGACTAGCTTCGCGCTGGACTTTAGATGGTTCCGGACTCTCAGGGAATGGCGATGATTCTTCGCTGGGTTCTTCGCTGGGTTTTTCGAATGGTTCTTCACTGGGTTCTTCGACTGGTTCTGGTTCTGGTTCTGGATTTGGATTTGGAGTTGGAGTTGGCTGATCCTCCTCTACCTTACTATCATCTGGGTTATGGTCGATCGAGATCATGCCGTCGTCTGCACGTGGCGGTTCGGGTTCGGCTGGCTCCTCTTCTTCGACAACCTCTGGTATTTCTTGGGCTGGTTCGTTGTCTGGGTCGTCGACGTGCAACTCGCCAGAAATGAGCTGTGGGCTGGCCCCGGCGGCCATAAGAATACCAGAGACTGCCATGGTGTTGGGGTGGGCTTTTTCGTTGCCAAAGCGGTTTGTCTCGGACACCATGCCGGTTAGCAGGGCGGTGGCAATTTGCTCGTCGAGCAATTCTTTATCTAGCTTAATTACGAGGTCACTGGTCATTTCACATAGGCTGCTGGCACCGGTGTTGACCCAGCTAATGGAACCAATGTCGCTGGCTGAGTCTGTATTCAAAGAGACAACGGTAGCATCGTGCAAAATGCGGCCGTGGGCGATAATCGCGTCATCAAGATGTCCGCGCTCGTGCACACCGAGCGTAATAATCAGATCTATATTAAAGTCACCTTCGCTAAACGCGAGGTCTTTCTCGTCGATACTGACCCGATAGGGAGTAATGAAAATTTTTACAAAATCATCTTCTACTTTGTAGCGTAGTTTGTCGGCCTTGGACTTGTCGAGAGAAATTATAAAATCACGCAGTGAATTGGTGTTTTTCTCTATTGTATTCTCGGGTTGCAGGAATCCAAGTGTCGATGGAATTTTACCGCTAAACACCGCGGTAGCATGCTTGCCTTGCTTGCTGAGAGCAAGCGTTAAGCCAATACACGCGGCCAGTTGGTCAACAGATGGGCTATTGCTAACCGTGACGAGCACGTTATTAGCTTTGTCCAAACTTTCTACGATTTGCGACAACTGTTCTGAGTTATTACTGGTGTTCGATGACATGATTTTTTGTTTCTGTTACTTTTGTAAGTAAATATACCATAAGCTATATAGATAGCGCAATATTTACAAAAAGTGAGCTCTAGGTTATAATTTAAAGTCGAATTAACACTTTAAAACCATAACAAGGAACTAATTACCGTATGCCAATTATTAAATCAGCGCAAAAACGTGTTCGAACCGCCAAGAAAGCAACTAGCCGGAACGTCAAAACCAAGCGTAATCTTAAAACCGCCGTCAAAGCCCTGCATGGTGCCCTAAAAGGTGGCGACAAAAAAGCCGGTGAAGCCTTTAAAAAAGCTCAGAGCGCCATAGACCAAGCCACCAAGAAAAACGTCATCCACAAAAATAAAGCCGCTCGCAAAAAGTCCCAGCTTGCCCGCGCCGCTAAAATCGCCGCCGGCGTAACCGTTGTCGCCGGTGCTGCCAAGGCAGCCTCCGCTTCAAAGGCATCAAAGAAGAAGACTGCCACCCCTGCCCCCACTAAGAAGGCTGCACCAGCTAAAAAGTCGGTAGCTAAAAAACCTGCGACTAAAAAAACGCCGGTAGCTTCTAAGCCAGCCGCAAAGAAGGCACCAGCCAAGAAGCCAGCTGCTAAAAAAGCAGCACCAAAAACTAGCAAAAAATAGTTTTCCCCTTAAACCAGTTGCTAGTACGCCAGGCTGATAATGGCGTAACGTAGTGCTTCGTCGTAGTCGAGTATCTCGTGTTTTCCCCGGTAATCGATGTCGCGGAGGAGCGTTGTAAACTCTCGGATTTTGGCACGGCCCATGTTACGGGCGATGCGTTGGCTTTTTTGGATCACGAACGGGCTAATGCCGCTATCGCGCGCGATCTGAGCGTGGTTGGCTGAGCTTGG
>JBPCJO010000085.1:0-20630 GCA_051005235.1 Saccharimonadales bacterium (SeqCode) | reverse complement strand
GCCACGAACTGCCATTAAAGCGTTTGCTGGGCGGCGGCTACGAAAAAGTGTTCGATATTGGCCCGCGCTTCCGCAACGAACATTATTCGGACGCACATTTGCCCGAGCACATTGCTTTGGAGTGGTACTGGGCCTACGCCGACTGGCGCGACGGCATGCAGCTTACGCAGCGTTTTATCCGCTCAATTGCCGACCAAACCTGGGGAACCCGCCAATTTACGCTCATGAACGGCCAAACGGTCGACTTAGGGCCTGACGACCAAACCTGGCCCGAGGTCAGCTTTATCGGCATTATTAAAGACCGTTACGATATCGATGTTTTTAACACTTCGCTCGAAGAAGTCCTGGCGGCCGTCCGGAGCCACGGCATCGAGGTCGAAAAAGCCGACAACATCAACCGTTGCATCGACAAACTGTGGAAGAAAATTCGGGTAGAGATCACCGGACCGGCTTTCTTGGTTGACGTACCGATCTTTTTGCAACCGCTCGCTAAAACCCAGGCTGCCGATCCGCGCCTGAGCGAACAGTTTAACCTCTTGCTCGGCGGCACCGAAGCCTGCAAAGCCTACAGTGAGCTAAACGACCCTGTCGACCAACTTGCCCGATTTACCGAGCAACAACAGATGCGTGACGCCGGCGACCAAGAGGCCATGATGCTTGACATCGACTTTGTCGAGATGCTCGAATACGGTATGCCGCCGGCGTGCGGTTACGGCCACAGCGAACGCATCTTCTGGATGCTCGAAGGCGTCACCGCCCGCGAAGGCGTCCCGTTCCCGCAACTCCGCAACGAAATCGACGAAACGACCCGTAAAATTTACCCAGAACTGAACCTATGAACCCCTGGCAAGTTTACTCACAGAACGGTGATCCGCTGGCTATGGTCGGCGGCGGTCCCGACGACTTCGAAAACGATCCCTGTAAAGTTATGGCCGCCGCTCATGTCTGGATGTGGCAGACTGCTCCCGACGGTACAAAAGAGGTAGCTCTCCAAAAACGAGCTGCCGATAAAACAACCTGGGGTGGCTACCTCGACATTACCACTGCTGGGCACGTTGACGTAAACGAGTCGCCGCTACAAGCCGCCCTGCGCGAATCAGTCGAAGAAATTAACTACCACCTCGACCCAGGTAAGTTGATCTGGCTATTCGCCTGTCGTGCCGCCACCAACCGCAACGAAATTGACCATGTGTATGCATACGAATATGATCCTGCTCAAACGTTTGCTTTTAACGACGGAGAAGTCCAATCCGTCCACTGGTACGCGCTTACGGACTTCGAAGCCATGGCAAAAGACCCCGCAGCTCATAACCTGGTACCTCAGGGTGAATATTACTTTACGCAGCTCGTTAATTACATCCAAAACCAATAATCCGCGCCGATTTAATCTTTTCTTCATTTCTGCCATATATAAATAATGAAGTTGGTAGGTTCTAAGTACATACCAATTCAATACTATACTAAAACGAGGTATAAATATGTCATGAACGCACCACAAAATGGTATATACGTAAAAGTACAGGTACCAATCTCCAAAGAACTGCGTGATCAGGTAGATGAGTATGCCCGCCAGCAGGGCTTTAACTCGATTCAAGATTTTACGCGTGTAATCTATCGAACCGTCATAAATGACCAGCTACGATTCTATTTGGCACCCCAGTCCTATAAAGCTTCAAAATTGGATATCCAAGAAAAAGATTTTGAACAGTATAAACGTAACAAAATGATGGTCAGCATTCGTAAAAGCTTAAAAGAAGACCCTCCGACTTAATATTGCTATGGCGGTTGTAAATACGTGGGACAGGTGTACAATACTGTGTAATCATGCCAAATCTAGAATTACTGAGGCCAAGAGATCCAGTAGAGCTGGCCGGTCCGTACGCCGAGCAACTATCTCGGTATCAGGGTTTTGATGAATTCAAACGCTCAGAACTGGAAGAATTTACTCTCGGCGAGCTAAACCGTGCTGCCGATTCTATGAGGATGCTCGGGGAAACGTTTTTTACTTCAACCGGGTTGGGGATTATCTCTCCATATGAGTCCGAAGACGATCGGGAACTAGAAACCAGATATTTTAAACTGAATGGTGACATAACGCTCGAAGGTAACTTTTGCACCTTTGCCATTATTAAGGTCGGTAGAGTATCCCAAAAGTTCGATTCGGTACGAGCCCTATGCTTAACATTCGACGAGGCGTTGGTTTTACCATATTTCGAGAAAGTAAAGCCCGGCCACATGTTGTACGTCCCGGCTCTGGCGGTGAAAGATATCGCGCAGACTAGTTAGGTTTAACTAAACCTCGGTCATGCAACGTTTTTAAGATTTTCGCATCGGTTGCGGCATCTTTTTTGAGGTCGGCAGGGGACTCAACGAGTGCTCCGGCAACCTTCTCTAAATTACCGGTTGCCGCCAGGCCGCCGCCAGCAATGGTCAAAGCAGTCGCAGCCAGAGCTGCGCCAGTCATTACGCGTCGTTTTACAAAGTTGGGTGCCTTTTTTGAACCAGCATCCAGTTGTCGGTGGGTGGGCGGTAGGTCGCGACCAAATTTTTCAACCGCGGCAGTAACTTGTGCTAGCTCAGTGCCAAGTTCGGTAACTGTAGAATCAACGTAGCTGGCGGGATGTTGTGCTTCGGGCGCAGACTCTATAAGGTTAAAATCGGTGCTTCCGCCATTTAACTCTGCTTCTGCGACGCGGTCGACGGTGACGTTAAAATCTTGTGTTGGCGGCTGGTATATCTCGATGCTTCTTGTCATAATAATATTCCTTTATAAATTTTGTTTTAATAGTTTATGCCAGTATGATAGCAATAAATTGTATATTTGTCAAATATCTTACTAATATCTGTATCTGTCCACCCTCTTTTCAACTGATTGATTTTGTCAGGCTCTTAGGGAGCTGTATGCCAGATGTGGTATAGTGTGGGCTATGGCAACAACTACTAAGTCGAAATCGACACGAACAACTACCAAAAAGCCCGCAAAGGCGACAAAAAAAACAAATGTTAATAATACTAAGATAATCACAAAAACAACCGTAACCAGTAAGAGTAAAACTAGAGACCCACTTACGCCCTTAGACCGAATCCGCAGTCTGCACGTTAGCTCAGCGTTTGCTAACTTCGTATTTGCCGGGTTAATTATCGGCTTTGCATCAACCGCGGCTGTAGCCGTAACGTTAGGCTTGCAAGCTCGTGATCAGTTCGCAAGTAATAATAACGTCGTGCTTGGCCCCGCCAGCGAGGTACTCTATAACATTAAGCCGGAGTACGTATTGGCGGCTGCCTTAATTTTGAGCGGTTTATTCTCGCTGCTACTGGCTAGCAAACTGCGCGCCCGTTACGAAAGCACACTGGTAAACCGCACCTCAGGCATGCGCTGGGTAGCACTTGGTATTACCGCCGGCTTACTCATTACATTCGCGAACTTACTGGCTGGCGTAACCGATGCGACCACGCTTAAACTATCTGGGTTCCTGATCTTTATGACCACCATGCTCAGCTTCATGGCCGAGCGCGAAAACGTTAGCCTGGCGCGCCCAAAATGGTTGGCCTACAGCTTGAGTTTACTTACCGGCGTGTTGGCGTGGTTGCCACTATTTGGCAGCTTAATCGGTACCAGTGTGTATGGCATGGAACGCTTTGGCTGGCATGTTTACGCGGTTGTCGCAGTTTTACTACTCGGTTTCACCGGTTTTGCCCTCAACCAGTATGCGCATCTTAAGTCGGGCACTCGAAAAGATTATCTGTCAGTTGAAGAAAAGTATCTGCGGATTGATATGTTTACGAAGTTCGCGGTCGTAGTAATCGTCTTACTTGCGCTCAAGTAAAAATGTCCCGATCCCGTTTTAAGCCGCAAACCTACGAAGTTACTATTGATAAACTGATTCACGGCGGCCAAGGTGTTGGCACGCTGACTGACGGCACAGCGGATGGCAAAACTGACGGTAAGAAAGCGCTCGTCTGGAACGTTCTGCCCGGTGAACACGTCCGGTTTACCACTCGTAAAGCCAAAAGTTCATATGTAGAGGGTATCGCTGAAGAAATTCTAAAACCATCGACCGAAAGGGAAGTGCCGCGCGACGAACTATACTTAAGCACTAGCCCCTGGCAAATGATGACGTATGCCGCAGAGAACCGCTATAAGCAAGAGATTTTAGCCGAAACCATAGCCCGCGCCGGCGTAACTTATGCCGCCGAACCGGGATTTACCGCGCCAAAAGACCCGTGGCACTACCGTAATAAAATGGAATATTCACTTTACGGTGATGACGACGGCCTGCATTTAGCATTATTTAACAGGGGAACACATGGTAAACGGCAGGTCACCGGCAGCAGCATTGCCCGCCCAGAAGTCGACGCCACGGCACAAGCGATCCGCGACGTACTGCGGGCCGCCAACGTCCGCGCCGGTGACTTAAAAAGCCTTATTGTCCGCTGCAACGAAGCAGGCGAGTGCGTCGCCGCCTTGTTTACGCGCGACCAGAAGTTCCAAGTCGTAAAAGAGCTCGAAGGCCTGTGCCGTGGCATTGTGGTAGTTTATTCTGACCCAAAAAGCCCGGCCAGCGTCCGCACCCAAGACTTATACAAATTTGGCGATATTTCGCTCAGCGACATGTTACTTGAAGCAGCTATCCGATATGACGTATTTTCATTCTTCCAGGGTAATTTAGGAATTTTTAGAACCGCCCTAAAAGAGATACAGGCAGCAGCCGGCGACACCCCTGTAATCGACATGTATAGCGGCGTCGGTTCGATTGGCTTGTCGCTACCGCAAACCGACATACTCGTCGAAAGCGAAGCCGCCAACGTCGTCTGGGCCAAAAAGAACACCGGCACCCCGTGGACCGCGACGGTAGTCCATGCCAGCAGCGAACGCGCCCTCGACCACATCGACGACAAACACACCCTCATCGTCGACCCACCACGGGCCGGCCTCCATCACAAGCTGATCAACCATATTACAGAAGTTAAACCACCAAAGATCATCTACCTTAGTTGCAATCCGGCTACCTTTGCGCGCGACCTGCAGTTGCTGCAAACCAGCTACACGATCAAGTCGCTCAATGGCTACAACTTCTTCCCGCGGACGCCGCACATTGAGGCGCTGGCCGTGCTCACTATAAAATCTACTTGATTTAATTACATAGCTATGCTATAATCTACTCATTATTAATCAAAATAAAAATAAACCTATAAACATATGGAACAATTAAATCAGCATCGACAGCCTTCTAGCACTATAGTGCGCCATGCCCTCGGTGCCATGGGAACCGCCCTGGCCTTAGTCGGCGCAAGCCCGGCCATAGCAACCGCCGCGGCGAATCACGAACAAAACAGTAACACACCAGAAACTCAGGGCTATGAACTCCCAAAAAAGCCTAGCTCATTGCGAGGTTACGAGCGTCCGTTAAACCCAGAAGCCCGTCAAAGCCTGACCGATTCGACCCTAAAAATAGCCAAGCGCTACAAGGGAAGTGATCGCTGGGAGCAACATTGTACCGGTGTGAAGGTCACAACTGGAGCGGATAACTATGTATCGACAGCAGCACATTGTTTTAAAGAATTTACCGGCGCCGACACGGAAGGATTGTTAGATGGGCCGTCGGATCAGCCAAAGGCTTTTAATATTATAAGCCGAACGGCAGATTTCTATGATTTCGCTGTATTTGATCCTAGGTTACCTAAAGGCTTACGTCAGCCTCTGGCTATTATTGACGGTATCTCCATAAGTAATCGTACGCAGGACAGAGCTTTATTAAGCGTACATCCGACTGAGGTTAGCGCTAACACTGCTAACTTTCGAAGTTTTGACCAAATAACCGCGCAGCCGCTCGCCCTAGAGCAAAAAAAGGCTGTCGCGCGCCCGGCACCCGGGCAAAAGGTCGCTCTTTTTGGAGTTCCAGTAGCTAACGGCGACCGACAACTTGCTGGGATTGGCAGATACGTCGGCCGACTTCGTTTTCAGCACAAGAATGGCGGCACTGAGTATGCTGACGTAGTTGGTATTAAGCCAAAGCGGATTGATCAGGACACGTGTAACTACGGTGCCAGCGGCTCGTCATATAGCGCGACAGCTGGCAACGCTACCTATGTGTCGGGCCCATTGTCAAAACGCCTTAATAGCATTTGGGATCCGCCGGATATAGATAATAAAACAGACTTTTCTGAACAACGCGGGGACGTAACCAATGAAATTAGCAATAACGAACGGTGGCGGGCGATCTATCAACAGCGTCTCAACGTAGACTTGAGTTCTTTTTCGACGATCTGTACCTACAGCGTTGCTCTGCCAGGCACATCTCGCGACTTAGTCGATGGCTTGCTTGTCAGTCCTCCGGAGGTGCAGTTCCCAGGCAAAGGTGGCGACGACTCCGGCAGTATGAAATAAATTTGGCGGAGAGACAGGGATATCGCGCGGCTAGCGCCGCACTCCTTCCTGCGGTGCTCAATATAACTATATAAATATAGTTATATCTCCGCTCCTCGTCCGCCGAACCCGAGGGTTCGTATCCCTCTGGCCAATATAAAAGACCGACTGACGCCGGTCTTTTATATTGGCGGAGAGACAGGGATTCGAACCCTGGGTACCATTGCTGGCACACTTGTTTTCGAGACAAGCCAATTCAACCACTCTTGCATCTCTCCACGTTGTTATATTAGCAAAGTATCAGTAATAGGACAGGGTGTATTGTGTACGTATTAAATAGGTAGGTTTGAAAAGACCTAAAGAAGCACCGAACGTATGTAATACGCCTATTTCTGAAAGTATGCACTGAGTTCATACTTTCAACTAATCAAAGTGTGAACGTAAGGCATACTGAATGCATACTTTCAAAAAGAGACAAAAGAGCACTGCACAAAGTCTGGCTATCGGTCGGTGCGGCTGCCGGCACTAAATGGGCTATAATCAAACCATATGCGTGTTCACAGATTTTATACGGGCCAAGCAGTCCAGCTTAAGAAAGATTTTTGGGTGCACGATGAGGCGCTGTTGTGGCAGTGGAGCAAGGTGCTGCGCTTTCGCGAGGGGCAAGAGGTTATCTTGTTTGACGGGGAGCAAACTGACCGGCTGTATCGGATTCTTGAACTAAAAAAAACCGAAGCTCACCTCACGATGGTCACCGAGCTAGAACGGCGATTACCGGTGAGGCATGTGTACTTATTTTGGAGTTTGCTCAAAAAAGATAACAATGACTTTATTTTGCAAAAATGTACGGAGTTGGGGGTTTCTAACTTTGTGCCGTTGCTAACGGAGCGGTCGATTAGGGATAATTTTAACATTGACCGGGCACGAAAGATCGTACAGGAGGCCAGTGAACAATGCGGGCGTTCCAATATTCCGGCCGTCCGGGAGCCAATGCATGTACAGACTGCTCTGCGCGAATATAAAGATAAAGTAAAATTTTTTATTTGTGAACAGGGGTCTGAGGCGCCAACAAAATTACAAAAGCATGAACGTTACGGTATTTTTATTGGGCCAGAAGGCGGCTGGAGTGATGCCGAAAAACAATTGTTTCAATCAGAGAAACTCGCCCATTTACACATTAATGACTTTACGCTGCGGGCAGAGACGGCTGCGATTGTGGCGAGCGCCAAACTCCTATAAAAAAGCAGAAACGATTTTCAAATGCCTTAAAAACATTTATGATAGGCGCAGATGACTGCACGATTACCCGAGAGTGAAATCCCTGAGTTTAACAGCGTTGACGTGGCGGCTTTGCAATGGGCGGCCTTGCCAGAACCGTTACATTTACAAAATTTTTACCAAGCGTATTTTTATGATAGATCCTTTACTAGTAAACACATTGGCTCTTTGTTAGCGAGAGAATTGATCGAGGAAAACTTTGCTGTTACAAGTTTAGGCAGCCAAGTTCTTGAGGCGGCCTACTCGCCATATTTGATTGTTGAACATGAGGTGGAGAGCGCTAGACCTCTGCCAATATACCGGACATTACAGTTTGTTGATAATGAGGCCGGTCGAGATGGCTGGGTATTTGAAGGCGCCAATAATGTTCTCAAAAACTATATGTCGCACCGACTCGGCTGTAGTGATTCTGTTGTTATAAAACATCTACGGTCATGTGATAAACGAGAACTTATTGAAACTCAGAAATGGACCGGGTTCGACACGGTGATTGCTAATGCACGATTAACAGCCTATGGCTCAAAAATTTTAAAATTGGTAGATGAGAAATACCCGCTAGATGTGCAAGGCCTTTTGCCGATTGCCGCTAAAGTAGAAAAAATAGAAGATAGTAATGGACACATTATCCCCCAATACTTAACGTCAGACCGTCTAAAGGATACTTATATGGATATGACAAGTGAAGTGAACCAACTTGCCGAACTTCTAGGCGAAGCAGCAGCTGACGAATTACATGACCCCGACAGTATTCCTGCGGAAGAGTTAGCTGCCACCGTTAAGTCATTAGGTCGAAGATTACTTACTCTAGAATCAAAAATAGACAATCGCTTAGTCACGGCGTAACAGACTGTTACAATAGTAATAATGGTGAATAATTATTGGCGGGAGCGCTCACAACCCTATAAACCAGGGCAGAAGACGGCGTTTAAACTGAGTCGTAGCAAGATAGAACTGTTTACTCAGTGCCAACGCTGTTTTTGGCTTGACGCGCGGCTAAAGATCACCCGCCCAAACGGCCCGCCGTTCCAGATCAATAAGGCAATTGATGAACTATTTAAAAAAGAGTTCGACACCTATCGCTCCAAAGCGCAGCCACACCCGCTAATGAGTGCACACAAAATTGATGCGATTCCGTATGTCCATGAGCAACTCGATGAGTGGCGTCATAATTTTACCGGTGTAACAGCGCTACATAAACCTACTAATCTGCATATCTTCGGCGCGGTGGACGACATTTGGGTTAATCCGTCAGGAGAGTTGATCGTGGTTGACTATAAGGCTACCGCTAAAGCCGCCGAAGTCTCGCTAGACGCCGACTGGCAAATTACCTACAAGCGCCAGATGGAAGTCTATCAATGGCTCCTGCGCCAAAATGGCTTTGTCGTCAGCGATACTGGCTACTTTGTATATACCAACGGACGGCTCGACCTAGACGGCTTTAATGACCGAGTTGAGTTTCGGACCAAAGTGATTTCATATACCGGTTCAGACGATTGGATTGAGCCGACTATTTTGGCAATGAAGGCGTGTATGGACAGTGATGTAATGCCAGCGACGGGCGTGGCTATAATGGGCGGCGATTGCGAATTTTGCAGTTACGCCCGGTCGCGCACCGAGCTGACACTCAAACATATCCAGAAAAAATAAAGACCGTAGGTTATACTGTTACCTATGATAGATATCCAACTCGTCCGCGACAACCCCATGCTTGTCCAAGAAAAAGCCAAGCAAAAAGGCTATGACATTAATGTACAACACTTGCTACAGCTTGATACTGAGCGTAAAGATTTACTGCACACGGTCGAAGAATTGCGGCAGCGACGTAACGTTATCTCCGAAACTATGAAAGCCTCTGGTGGCAAGCCAGACCACGCCGCCATCGAAGAAGGTAAACAAGTTAAAGTTGAGTTGGCTGAGCGCGAGGAATATTTAACGAGTGTCGAAACAGAATGGCTGGCACTGTTGAAGACCGTGCCGAATATGCCGCTCGACATGGTGCCGGTGGGCGAGACAGAAGACCAGAATGTAGTCATTAAAACGGTCGGCGACAAGCCGGAATTTGGGTTTGAAATTAAGAATCATGCCGAGATTGCCGAGGCCAAAGGCTGGCTCGACAAAGACCGCGGTGCCAAAATCGCTGGCGCCCGTTTTGTGTACCTAAAAGGCGACCTGGTGCGTTTGGAATTTGCGCTCTGGCAATTTGGTATGGATGTCGTCGGTAACGAAGACACACTTAAGCAGATCATTGCTGATAATGACCTAAAAGTTTCTTCAAAACCGTTTGTGCCGTTGCTACCGCCAGCGGTCGCCAAGCAAGAAATTTTTGAAGCCACCGGCCGATTGAACCGACAAGAGCAAACTTATAAACTCGAAGACGAAGATTTATGGCTCAACGCCAGTGCCGAGCACACCATGGCACCGATGTACTACAAAGAAATTCTTGACGAAAAAGATCTGCCACAGCGCTACATCGGCTATACGACTGCCTTTCGCCGCGAAGCCGGTACTTACGGCAAAGACAGCGAGGGTTTCTTTAGATTGCACCAGTTTAATAAACTCGAAATGGAAAGTTTTACCACCGGTGATGTCTCGCTTGACGAACATCTGTTCATGATCGCTATCCAAGAGTACTTAATGCAGCAACTTGGTTTGCCTTACCGGGTACTCGAGAAGTGTACTGCCGATATTGGTCGCCCCAACGCTAAGGGCGTTGATATTGATGTGTGGCTGCCCGGCCAAGACGCCTACCGCGAAACCCACACCGCCGATTATATATCAGACTTTCAAACCCGTTCGATGCAAACCCGTGTCCGTCGTCTTAATGGCCAGGTTGAGTTGGCGCATACCAACGACGCGACAGCTTTTTCGCAGCGTCCACTAATTGCCATTATTGAGAATTTTCAGACTGCCGAAGGGGACGTTATTGTTCCCGAGGTGCTACGACCGTACTTAGGCGGTCGCGACCGCATTTAAGAGCCTGGTCAGGCTCTTAGTCACTGCGCGCGCAGGCAATGCGGTCTAAAACTACAACATTTTTTAATCAAAATTTAATAATTGGTTGTCATAGTACTATGCACGATGGTAACAAAAGAACTTACGCTTAAGGATATTAACCGCTCAATCAAGGGTTTGCACGGCCTGTGTATTAGCCGGTTTGCAGATATCGATAAACATTTTGTAGTAATTGATAATCGGTTTGCGAATATAAATGAACACTTTGTAAAAATCGATGAACGTTTTGCACAGATCGACAAGCGGTTTGTGCAGATAAACGAGCGGTTTAAAGAGATAGACATTCAATTTGAGCAGATCGGCGTTCGCTTTGAGCAAGTCGATACTCAATTCGGGCAGGTAAATACAAGGTTTGCAATGATCGAAATACATCTTAAAGAACTAAAGCACGAAGTTTACGAGTTACGGCACGAGCAGCGAGAAACCAGCAAATTATCAAAACACACCTATAGTCGGGTGCTCGGCATAGAAAGCGATATCAAAGAAATTTACGATCGATTGGTGGCCTTAGAGCAAAACGGCCGCACAACCACAAAAATAGGAGTATAATAGAAGCAGGACTTTCGCACTTTTCTACAGTCCCAGACTTTAAAAGCTCTCGCGCTCATCTCAGATAAACTCTGAAACCTGCACAAAAGTGCGAAAGTCCTGCAGCAGAGCTTAAACATAAGGAGTTCTTTCATGATTAACAATTTACGTATCAGTGGTATCCATACCAAAGTCACCGACGACATGCACATATACGTCGACAAAAAGATCGGCGGGCTGCATAAATACTTGCCGCGCGCTAGTCGTGAATCGGCTCAGGTAGATATTAAACTCAAAGAGGCTAAGTCAAAAGACAAGCGCCAATACGAATGTGAAGTCATCATGAAACTCCCAAAGTCGCGTATTACGGCCCATCGCAAATCTTCTAGTATGCTGGCCGCCATCGACGAAGTAGAAGATAACTTAAAAAATCAGCTAAAGCGTTACAAAAATACCCACGACCCGTCGCATTTACAGCGTCACGTGATTGCTCGTTTTCGCCGCAAAGCCGTAGCGACGCCGACTCCAGACATTACTAGTCTATAGGTCTGCGTCTCAAAACTCCCTCCGGCCAGACTACCTCCCGCAAACCAACCATACTTTACTAGTACTATACCTGCGTTTCATTAAATTATCATGAACCCGAGGTATAGTACTAGTAAAGGTATGTATTGAGCTGGGGGAGTTTGCGACGAGTTGGTAGTGCGTACTTTATGCGTTACACCTTACAATATCTGAGAATTTGTCGTACAATAGTTACTATCAAAAACTAGCTAGCTTGAGGAATCCGATTTTTGTATGAATGTGAACAATAAAGTAGTCAAACGTGTACTTGGTGATCCTCAGATGCGCACCCTTAAGAAGTTAACAAAACGCGTCGGTGCTATTAATAAGTTGGCCGACAAATATAAGAAGATGTCGGACGTCCAGCTTAAAGAACAAACCGAAGTGCTCAAAGAACGACTTAAAAAAGAGTCACTCGATAAGATTTTGCCTGATGCCTTTGCTATTGTGCGCGAAGCCTCGAGCCGCACGCTTAAAATGCGTCACTTCGACGTGCAGTTAATCGGGGGTATGGCGCTGCACGATGGTTCTATTGCCGAAATGAAGACCGGTGAAGGTAAGACGCTGGTGGCAACCGCGCCGGTGTACCTTAATGCGCTGAGCGGCAAAGGTGTTCATGTGGTGACCGTCAACGACTACCTGGCGCAGCGTGATGCCAGCTGGATGGGCGAGGTTTATCACTGGCTTGGCTTGAGTACTGGGGTTATTATTGGCGACCAGTCATTTATATTTGATCCAAACTATAAAAATGATGACCACGAAGATCCCCGTATGAAGCGTCTTAAGCCCTGTACCCGCCAAGAAGCTTACAATTCCGACATTACCTACGGTACCAACAACGAGTTCGGCTTCGATTACTTGCGTGACAACATGGTCCGCGAGACAGAGCAGTTACGCCAGCGCGAACTCAACTTTGCTATCGTTGACGAGGTTGATTCTATTTTGGTCGACGAAGCCCGCACGCCACTGATTATTTCGGCTCCTTCGACTGCCAGCGGGACTGCTTATTTGCAGTTCGCTAAAGTCGTTCGCCAACTAAAAAAAGACGAGCATTTTGAAGTTGACGAAAAGCGTAAAGCAGCCACACTAACCGAGCCCGGCATCGACGAGATCGAGAAAATTCTTGGGATTACCAATTTATACGCCTCAGACAATATCCGGACGCTATATCACCTCGAGCAAGCACTAAAGGCCCAGGCCTTATTTAAGCGCGACAAAGACTATGTGGTTACCAAAGACGGCGAAGTAGTGATTGTCGATGAGTTTACCGGCCGTCTGCTTAAAGGGCGTCGCTATAACGAAGGGCTGCACCAAGCTATCGAAGCTAAAGAAGCTGTCGAAATTCAAGATGAGTCGATGACATTGGCAACGATTAGCTTTCAGAACTACTTTCGCTTGTATAACAAATTGTCGGGCATGACCGGAACGGCAACGACGGAGGCCGAGGAGTTCCACCAGGTTTATAAGCTCGATGTCATCGAGATTCCGCCAAACCGTGTTTTGGCCCGCGTTGACCGTTCGGACCGCATTTATAAAACCGAAAAGGGCAAGTTTGCAGCCATTATTAAAGAAGTTAAAATTTTAAACAAAAAAGGGCAACCAATACTAATCGGTAGTGTATCAATCGCTAAGAACGAGCGGTTGGGCGCTGCCCTTAAGAAAGCCGGTATTCCTCACCAGATTTTGAATGCTAAAAACAACGAAAAAGAGGCCGCTATTATTGCCAAAGCCGGCCACAAAGGTGCTGTAACGTTGGCGACGAACATCGCTGGTCGTGGTACCGACATTGTGCTCGACGCGGCTGCTAAAAAAGCCGGCGGGTTGTTCGTTTTGGGCAGCGAACGCCACGAAAGCCGCCGTATAGACAATCAGCTGCGTGGCCGTGCCGGACGCCAAGGCGACCCCGGTCAAACTCAGTTTTTTGTCAGTTGCGAAGATGACCTGATGCGTATTTTCGGTGGTGACCGCATCATCAAGGTGATGGACCGGCTTAAAGTCGACGACGAAACGCCAATCGAAAACCGTTTCATCAGTAAAAACCTGGAAGGCTCCCAAAAGAAGGTCGAAGGCTTTAACTATGACGCCCGTAAAGACGTCGTTAAGTACGACGATGTTATGAACCGTCATCGTAAGGCCACCTATAGTATGCGTAACGAAATCTTACGCCAAGCCGATATTAGCAAGCGCGTCAGCGAATTTATTCGTTCCGAGGCAAAAGATCTGGCTCACTCACCACACGCCACCACCGAAAAGTACGAAGATATGCTCAAGCACGTTTTTCCGTTTGACGACAAAACCCTCGACAAGTTATTTGACTCGCCGACTCATAGTTTTGAGAAAGAATTAGTCAAAGCCGCCGAAGAATTATACAAAGAACAAGAACAACGGTTCGGCTCCGAAGTACTGCGCAAAATCGAACGCGATATTTACATGCAAACACTCGATAATTATTGGATGCAACACCTCGAAACCATGGACCACTTACGTGAAGGTATCCGTTGGGTTGGTGTTGGCCAGCGCGATCCGTTAGTAGAGTACCGCCGGCAATCGCAGCGTATATTCGAAGACATGCAACGTTCCTTACGCCACGAAGTCGTTAAATCTTTGTTCCATGCCCGTCCAATCGATGAATCGCACTTACATCAAGCTGTCGAAACTGAGCTTACCCGAGCTGCCCGCAGTTCGGTCAGCAACGCCGATAAGATTATCGATGCTGCCGATTTTAACGAAGAAGATTTTAAGGTAAAAACAGACATCGTCGAAAAAGCAGAAGCCGGTAAAGCTGTCGAAAAGCGCAAGAAAGCTCGCAAAGCACAACGCCAAAACAAGAAAAAAGCTAAGAATAAGAAGCGTAAATAGGTTCTACCTAAATGAAGCATGTTACTTCTGAGTTGGTTTTAGACAATGGCGCGCGCGGGCTGTTAGTCCATGTGCCCGAAGCAACCGTTATGTCGTTCCAAATTAATTTTCGCGCCGGCGAATACCTGGTCGACCGCGAAAAGTGGGAAACGCCGCACATTATGGAGCACATGTTGCTTGGTGCCAACAAACACATTCCCAAAGCCCGCGCCTTTCAGGCCGAGTTCGAAAAAAACGGCGCTTACTGCAACGCCAGCACCGGTACCTACGACATTATTTACGAATCAGAATGCGCTGACTTTGAATGGCAACGTATTTTAGATTGGCTAGTCGTTGCCATTACCGAACCGCTCTTTTTAGAAGATGAATTTAAAGCCGAGTTTGGCAACGTCCGCGAAGAATTGACGGCGCGGTCGAACAATCACTTTCGCCACTTGAGCTTAAGCCTGCGCGAGAACTTTGGCTTTTTTGCGGTGACCGACCAAGAGCGCCTTAAACTCATGAAGAACGTCAGCCTCGAAGACGTCCGCCAGCATTACCGGGCAACCCATGTCACATCTAATATGCGCTTTGTTATCGCTGGTAATATTACCAAGACCCGCCGCGATTACGTAAAAAAATTATTTAGCACAACCGCCCTTGCCAAAGGGAGGGGTCGCCCGGCACTACCAAAAGAAGTGCCGGTCTCACTCCATAAAACACTGAATATTAAGAACACGACCGTTGATAATTATTACTTTTACTTTGATACATTTTTAAAGCGCCGCATGGAAGACCATGAACTGGCGGCCATGAGCTTGCTAAACAGTATGCTGACCGAAACGCTTTACTCACGAATTTTGGGTAGCGCCCGTGAACGGGGACTGGTTTATAGTATGAGTTCTGGCATTAACGCCGAGTTACATAGCACAAATTGGTGGTTCGGCGCCCAAGTGCGCCCCGACAACGCCGAGGCCTTATTCGATATTATGATCACCGAGCTCAAAGCTATTTTTGAAGGTAAACTGACGCGGGAAGAGATTGATGCCGCCAAACAATACCGCCTCGGCCGCTATCAACGAGGTGCCCAAACCGTTGCCGGCATTGGCGGCAGTTACGCCGGACGTTACTTCTTCGACGACTTTATCGAGGACTACTACGCTATTCCTGGCCGCATTAAAGCTATTACCAAACGTCAAATTGTCGACGGTGCCAAAGATTTGTTTAAAGAGGGCGTTTGGGGTCTGGGCGTGCTTGGCAATCCAGCCCGAGACGAGCTTGATGTTCTTACCACCAAGCTCGATAAGCTATGGCAAAAGTAGAAGAGCTTAATAACGAAGTTGACCAGGCGTTGACCCGGTTATCGATTGCCAAACTTGCAAGTGAGCTTGAAACGCTAAAAAAACAGTCGCTCGAAGCTGATTTTTGGGCAGACAACCAGGCTGCCTCAAAGGTCATGCAGCGCATTACCAAGCTTACTGAGCAAACCGAACCTTGGCTGCAGCTCCAAAAAAATGTCCAGGAACTGCACAATTTAGCAGACATGAACGACCAAAGCCTGGCCGTAGAAATAACCGAACAACTTCGACAGCTAAGCGCTGTCTATGACGGCCTTAAAAAAGAAATGCGTTTTAGCGGCCGCTACGACGGCTACAACGCAGTTTTAAGCATTCACGCCGGGGCTGGCGGCACCGACGCCCAGGATTGGACCCAAATGTTACTGCGCATGTATACCCGCTGGGCCGAAGCCAACAAGATTACGGTGAACGCCTTAGACGAATCAGCTGGCGAAGAAGCCGGACTCAAAAGTGTCAGTATACAAATGAGCGGTAACTTCGTCTACGGCAAGTTAAAAGGGGAGCAGGGCGTCCATCGCCTGGTACGGCTCAGCCCGTTTAATGCCAACAATTTGCGCCAAACCAGCTTCGCCAAAGTCGAAATTCTACCTGAAATCAACGAACCCGAGGTAGTCCCGATCGACGAAAAAGACTTAAAAATTGATGTTTATCGGGCCGGCGGCCACGGCGGCCAAAGTGTTAATACAACTGATTCGGCGGTGCGGATTACCCACCTCCCAACCGGCATTGTCGTGAGTATCCAAAACGAACGGTCCCAGCTCCAAAACCGCGAAACAGCACTGACTATTCTGCGCTCCAAGCTAGCTGCCTTGCAGCTTGAGCAACATGCTTCAAAGATTTCTGAATTAAAAGGACCAAATGAACAAGCTGCCTGGGGTAATCAGATCCGTAGTTACGTCCTGCACCCGTACACTATGGTCAAGGACCTGCGTACTCGCCACGAAACTACCCAAGCCCAAGCCGTGTTAGACGGTGATTTGAACAGTTTTATAGACGCTTATCTTGATATGGCTACCTCTGATTAACAGTCTTTGCTATAATGCTTAGACATGATCTTGCTAGATAGGGTAACTAAGACGTACGGTCGTCGCTCCGATGCCGCATTACAGCGCATCAGCCTCCATGTTGAACCAAAGGAGTTCGTCATCGTGGTGGGGCCAAGTGGCGCCGGTAAATCAACCTTATTAAAGTTGCTTACCAGAGAAGAAAAGCCAACCAGCGGTAAAATTATTATTGGTGGCATCGACTACGAACGTCTCAAAGACCGCGACGTTCCGCGGCTGCGCCGCCGCATTGGCGTGGTTTTTCAAGACTTTAAGCTGTTGCCCAATAAAACCGTCTTCGAAAACGTCGCTTTTGCGCTCGAAATCGTCGGTATGAGTAACCGCGAAATTAAACACACCGTACCAAAAGTGCTCAATATTGTCGGGCTCAAAGGCAAAGAAAAGAGTTATCCGCGCGAGTTGTCTGGCGGCGAACGCCAGCGCGTCGCTATCGCTCGCGCCGTTATTCGTCAACCAAAAATCCTCATTGCCGACGAGCCGACCGGTAACCTAGACCCAAAACACGCCTGGGACGTCATTAAAGTGCTCGAAAAGATCAATAAATATGGTACAACGGTACTGCTTACCACCCACAACCAAGACATTGTTAATAAGCTCAAACGCCGCGTTGTAACCATTAAAGACGGCCAAATTGTCAGCGACAAGGCTAACTCGGGGTACGATCAGTAACATGCGCGACGAACCTTTTAAACGCAAAGTTATTACGCTTGAACGCATCATCACAACCGGAGCGGTTAACTTTATCCGTAATATTTCACTCAGTGTAGCTGCCACGGCGGTCATGGTGGTTACGCTCACCATCGTGCTTTTTTCGGTGATCGCCAACGCAACCTTTAATAACACCATTTCCAAGATCACTGATCGCATCGACATCTCGGTTTATCTAAAAGATGACGTTAGCGAGGACCAACGGATCGGTTTAATCAAACAACTCAATGAACTCGAAAATGTCCGCGAAGTTACCTATGTATCAAAAGACGAAGCACTCGAAAACTACCAACGAGACAACCAAGACAATCTAGAACTACTACTGGCCATCTCGCAAACCGATAATCCGTTGCCCGCCACCATTCAGGTTAAACCAAAAGACCCAATTCGGATTGATGAAATCCGCAGCGTTATCGAAACCCCAGATGTTAAAGCATTACAATCCAACGAAACTTCGTACTCCGGAGACCGCAAAGAAGCCATCGATAAAATTACCAAAGCCACCGCATTTTTTACCAAAGCGGTAATCGTGGGCATTGTCGTCTTTGCGATCATCTCCATGCTCATCATCTTTAACACCATACAGATGGCAATTTTTAACCGTCGTGACGAACTGACCATTATGCGTTTGCTGGGTGCCAGCAACTGGTACATTAAAGGCCCATTCATCGTTGAAACGATGCTGTATGGTATTGTATCGGCAGTTATTTCACTGAGTTTGTGTAACGCGCTGTTTGTGGTACAGGCCCAGGCCTTTGACGCCAGCAGCCTCGGCTTACTTGATATTAAATTCGCCAACCAGTACTTTAGTGACAACTTCTTGCTCTTCCTAGGGATGCAGCTGGTTGCCGGTATTGTCATCGGTGCCGTCTCGGCGCTGATTGCTACCGCCCGCTATCTTAAGGTCAAGCCTGCGCGCCGCCGATTTTAAACATGCATCTGCATACCATTTAGGACACTACGCAATGTGAACCGGTGTGTCCATAACGGTTCACATTGCGTAGTGTCTGTAGCGCTATTGCTGGAATCTCGAGAGTGGCAAAATATAACTAAAACAACAGTATCACCAAGAAATTGCAAAGTTTACAGGCTGCGGGTGCAGTGTTAGAGTTCTTACATAAGCGCAAGTCACTTTCAGATTAGTGTCCATACAAAAGAGAGCGCTTACAAACCCGAACCGAAAATCAGATATTTAAACATTAAAAACATTTCAACAAGACAAGTGGGGAGGGTTGCTTATAGTGCTTACGTATGCTATTATTAAAAGGCTAAAAACTACAAAAAATAAACAAAATCAAAACAAAATGCAATCATTAAAATCTCAAAGTAAGTTTTATAATCTTAAAAAGCGCCAATCGGTCGCGGTCTTAGCGATTGCCGGCCTCTTTTTGATGACGGCTATTTCTGCTCCTTTTGTGTACGCCGATCGGTTTCAGGATCAGATAAACGCGCTTGATGCCGAAAATGGCCAAAAGAAGGAAGTGCAAGGGCAGTTAGGCGCCGAAGCAGCTAGTTTTAGTGAAACGATCAATAAGTTGCATTCTGAAATCAATGCCGCCCAAAACCGTATTAACGAAAACGAAGCTAAAATGATGGAGCTCAAGGCGCAAATTGTCGCTGCCGAAGCTGAGCTCCTTCGCCAACGCAACTTACTCGGCCAAACTATTCGGGCGATGTACCTCGAAGGAGAAATTACTACGGTCGAGATGCTCGCTACCAGTAAAGACCTGAGTGATTACTTCGATAAGCAACAATACCGCGAAAGTGTAAACTCTAAAATAAAGAGTACCTTAGATAAGATTACGAAATTAAAACTCGAGCTCAATACCCAAAAAGAGACCGTTGAAAAGATTCTTGTTGAGCAAAAAAATCTTCAGGCTCAACTGGCAACCCAGAAAGCCGAAAACAATCGTTTATTGTCGCTCAATCAAAGCCAACAGTCCGAAGTTGACGCCCAGATTAAAGCTAACCAAGCCAAAATCGCTGGCCTTCGGGCAGAGCAGATCGCTGCCAACAAGCGGGCTATTAGTAGCGGAAAAGTAACCATCACTTCCAGCGGAAGTTGTGGCGGTGGTTACCCGGCAAGCGCGGCGAGCCCATGGGGCGGGTCGTGGGGATGTAATTACGCTTTGGATAATACAATCGATAACTGGGGCATGTATAACCGCGAATGCGTCAGCTACGCAGCCTGGAAGGTCCATCAAAGTGGCCGACATATGCCATATGGTTACGGAAATGCTAACAATTGGGATAATCGGGCAATTCGCGATGGCTATGTAGTCGACGGCAACCCGCGCGTAGGTGATGTCGCCGTTGCCGAAGCCGGTGGCTTCTATGGCTCAGTTGGACATGTGATGTACGTCGAACAAATTCTCGGGGGCGGAAAGATCCGCGTCAGCCAGTTTAACTTTGGTGGCCCCGGCCAGTATAGTGAAATGACGATTTCTGCTTCGGGCTTAAAGTTTATTCACTTCTAATTTACTCGCTGATCTCAGCAAAAACCTGCCACCATCATAAAAGTGCGAAAATCCTATATAATAGTTAGTAGTAACCAAATATAGTAACCGAGGGAGTTCTTTTGAGCCAGTTGAATCAGTCTGAAATACAACCAGAAACAAATAATAATCGGCGTCAAAACCCCAAAGTTAAAAGTGTGGTCCGTACGGGCGCTGCTATTATAGTGTTGGGCGGCGTACTGTTTTTAGGTATCGGTATTGGCAATGGTACGGTCACGTTTGGTCCAGATGCGCCGTTTAGAGATTCTATTCAACGTACTAATGGTGAGTTGAGTTTAGACGGCGTCGAAGAGCTCCATAACGACCTTAAAGATAGCTTCGATGGCCAACTTGATACGGCTAAGCTAGAGGACGGTATCAAAGAAGGTTTAGTTAAAGCCGCTGGAGACCCATATAC
>JBPCJO010000084.1:0-33218 GCA_051005235.1 Saccharimonadales bacterium (SeqCode) | reverse complement strand
TATACACACCACCCGGACGCACCCCCACCGGGGTGCCCCCCCCCGTTCGCTTTTTGTTCGGGCCTACCGCTGCGCCTCGCCGCCCTGCCGGCCGCCGCCGGGGGGTGTTATACATAAGCACTAGCCATCCATACATATATATGGTGTGCTGTGCGTGTGTAAGGTGGTAACGTCGTACAATACACATTGTACGACGTACCGTAACAGGGGTGGGGCATATGGGCCATACATATAGGCTATATTTAGGCCACTATTTAGGCCACTATTTAGGCCATTTTAGGCTATACCGCTTATGGCTGTGTACATGTGGACACTTAGTATTCTTTAATTAGTTTTTGTATTTATAGGCTTAAAAACATTCTAAAGGTAGCTAACTGTACATAGTGTACACAACCCCTGTTAGAAAATTATTAAAAAACTGTACACAAACCCTAAAAACCCCCTTTGTTGTAAAATATACTCATGTTTCACGATGTTACACAATACCTTGTGTACAGTTATTTAAATAAACGTGTTGCAACGTGCTACAACGTGTGCTATTGTCTTTACATGGCAATTAAGCCATACAAAATAACGCTAATAGCTTAGGAGGCAAACGCAATGGATAACAATATAAATAAACTAACAGAAGCCATAGCACTTGTGCTAATTGCTGAGGGATACCAGCTGTAATGAATTATAAAATAACATTTAGCACTTACGTTAACGCTACAAAGACGTATACCCGGAAGCCGGAGCTGGTACAGGCTTTGGGCGGCATAGCGGATAGTTTACAGGTGGCCGGATTTAACCTGGCGGATTCTACGGGGTATTACTTGAAAACCGTTGAACCATCTCACGCGTTGACGCTATTTGATATAGCGCCGGAGACTGCGCGGGAATTTGCGCTGGCTATTAAGAGGCAATTCAAACAGCTTGAGGTGATCCTCGAGCAGTTGCCGCCGGCTAACGTGGAGTTCATTTGATATGCGCTACTTATTACATGAGTATATTAGCGCGCTTGAATTACGGACCATCGAGTTCGATACCTGGTATGAGTTGCAAGATTATATGGTCGATACGGCCAACAAAATGGCGCCAGACGATTCAGAATCGTACTTTTATAACTGTAAAATTGAGGAGATCAATCAAAATGACGACAACTAACTTATTCGAGTATATCGAGGCTAACACGCTTCGCTTAGAGGCCTCACACCGGGGCGGCGGGATTGAGATTGACGCGAGCGGGTATCTGAAATTGCCAGGCGCTAAAATGACGGCGTACCAGAATTATCTGGGCGGCGGTATGACTGGCAGTGTTCAGTCGAGCCGAAATTTCACAGTGGCCGCTAGTGCTAAGAAACACGCGCAGGCCGAGGGATTAGCCGAAGCTTTGAAACAATACTATTACAATATAACTAATGAACTTGTGCAAGACTGGGACGAATGGGCAGCTAGTGATAGTTACCTTGAGCAACAGACACGGGCGGGGGGTGCTTACTAATGATATATCAAAACACAAGCGCAATCGACGCCGTGAATAACAACACGGCCACACCTGACGCGTTTTACCACAAGTCAACGTTAATTGCGACTAGCAAGTGGGTCAGTACTGACGGCTGGCGCGGGTACACCGAAATCGTGCCGGTCCAGGGCTTCAAAGAGATTGAGGCCGACTGGTTAACGGGTGACTGGGACGATGCGCCGAGCGGTAACAGTTCGAGCGAAGTAGAGGCTAAAATTAAACAGTTGGAGGCCGAACACGGCGACATCTGGGCAATATTCGCGCCGACATCGAATGTATTCAGCACGGCCTATAGCGTGATAGTGCGCGACCCGGAGGCCAGGCCACTACGAGGCAAAACTATAGGTCATAAAACCAAGCGGTACGAGCTACCGGGCGGGGGCTGGCGCGTACAATACCACGCCACGGATGTTGTGACGTATGACCCCGATAAGCAGCCTCATTACACGCTAAACACCGGCGGCTGGAATACTATGACGACTAGCAAGCGCATGACTGAGGCGCTGCCGGGCAGCTGGTATGTTTATCGCAAGAATTGGGTAATGTATGTGCATATCCCGGGACTAGATGACCAAGAAATTAAAGACGGAATGGAGGTTTAAGATGGATAAGACATATAAAGTAGTTAGATTCTATCAAAATGGGCGCCGGTCGAAAGTGCAAGCCAAAAACTTGACACTCGATCAAGCCCAAAAATGGTGCAATGATGACGAGACATCGAGCAAGACAGCCCGGAAGCCTAACGGCTGCGGCGATGATGAGAAATGTATCGAGCGTTGGAATGAGAAGCAAAAACACTGGTTTGACGGATACACGGAGCAATAACCATGACATACAGAGAAATCAAAACCCGCCTGGAATACCTGCGCGGCGAGCTGCGCGCTGAACGCCTAAGTTGGGGCGAGATATTCGAGCTGGAAAGTCTAGCCGAATATATCGAGCCGGGCGATGTGGAATTGTTAGAGGCGGCCGGAGTGCCGGAATTTAAGGAGGCAGACGAATGAGATACTATAGAGTAATCGATAACCAGGGCTGTAATTTTATGGATTACAGCTATGACAAGCCACTGACCGCGCTAGAAATACGCCAGATACGTTGGGGTGACTACAAAAACAATCTGGAAGACCCTGAAAATCCGCTGCCTTGGAAAATGTTTACTCTTGAGTTTATAGCAGACTTATGGGAAATAGACTTCGAGGAGGTTACGGCATGAGAATTACACCCATAATGTATAGTCAGCTGAAACGCTACCCATATAAAAAAGAAAAACCCGTAACAAAAATACCCGTTAAGCAATTAGGGTTATCAACGGGCCGGGTGGTGATAGTCCGGAGGCCTAACCAAGTTAAGCGGGCGCGGGGGGTATATCCTATATGAGTAACCCCGCATACACTGGCAAATGTAATAGTTGCGGCCACGCTGAAAGCGTTCATGTCAACAAGCTACCTATTGCCGCCGAGACATACAACCGCGGCTGCAAGCATAAGCCGTGGAGTCATTGCGCTAATTATAGGCCACAGGTGGATATAGAAGCGCACAATACTGCTAGTGGTCAACCACCCGTTGTACTATACGAATTTCAAAAACAATACTTACGCGGGCTGCCGAGTAAATATATATTCGCGGCCGACACTGGCACAGGCAAGTCGTTTATGGCATTGGCGCATTATGACGCCAAAGCCTATTTGAAGCCGTTGCTAGTTATTGCCCCGGCCAGCAAGGTTAATACCGGCGACTGGGAACGTGATATTAAACACTATTTCGCTGGCCGGATTGTGCCGGAATATGAGATATATAGTTACGAGAAATTCAGCCGAGTGCCAAGCGTTGCTCAATACAAGAAAACTGGCGACCGTGGCAAGTTGCGTGATTGGCTGACCAAACACCCCGGCGACTTCGCAATAATTGCTGACGAGGTGCATAAGGCAAAAAACCCCCAGTCCAGAATGGGCAAAGCAGTTTTCGAGGTGTCCCAGAGCGCCAACACTTTTATTGGGCTATCGGCCACACCAGCGCCTAACGGATGGATAGATGTGGCCAACTATTTTAAAATGTTTAATCTAACAAAAAATAAAACCGCGTTCAAAACTCGCTATGTGAATGAACAAAATTTTAAGGGGTTCCCGGAAATAATTGGCTACTACCGAGAAGACGAATTGCAGCGGAACTGGAACAATATGGCCAAACCACTCAATAAAGACCAAGCGCTTGACCTGCCGGCGTTAGTGGCCGTACCTGTCAGTCTGCCGCCGGGCAGCGAATATGCCAAAGTAATGAAAGCCCGAATATTCGAGGATAAATTTTTAGATAATCCTAGTGCTTTACTACACGCCTTGCGCCAAAGCATAACCGAGCCAAAAATAAAATGGCTGGATGAATTTTTAGAGGGCGTGAGCGATAACGTGGTTGTATTTTATAACTACAAGTCGGAGCGCGACAAGATACTGGCCATGATTAAGAAGAACCATAATAAGCGCCTAGTAATTAGGCAGGACGGAGAGAAACATGAAGTACCAAATAAAGATAATTGGGCCACTCTTAAACGTACAATTACACTCGCTCAATACCAGTCAGGTAGTACAGGTATTGAACTCACTTACGCAGCTACCACCGTCTATTTTAGTCCAACCTACTCGTATTCAAATTACGAACAAAGTATCGGACGTATCAACCGCCACGGACAAACCCACAAAATGACGCTGTATTTATTGTGCGCAGTTGCTACAGTAGAAAGAGAAATTTGGGCTGCCCTGCGAAGCAAAAGCGACTTCCAGCGGACTCAATGGCTGTCAAAACAAGAGTGGTATAATGAAGACCATGAAAGATCATTGCATGATTGAAAATTGCATTAACCCACTATTAGCGAAAAGATTATGGGTGATGAAATGAAAAACGTGGCAAGGGCAATGCGATTACTTGAATCTCTTGACTTATCTAAACTTGAGTTAATGGCCGTTCAAAACAGAATTAAAATTATACTCGATAAAGAAAACGGAGTTTACTAATGGATAATCAATGTAGCCCGGGTGGGCTGTGCGAGGTATGTAATGGATAAACCTATTGCACTACGCCTAACAATGTGTTACAGTGAAACACATGGGATTAACCAGAAAGGATATTATGAACAAAAGAGAGAAGATTGTCAAGGACAAGTGGCTAGGCGCGCGTGTAGACGCCCCGACCGAGGTAAAAGTCAACGAATATCTAGGCGCCTCCGACGACCTGACAATGGGCGCATTAGTCCGCAAATCAGTAAATGAATATATGCTCAATCATCCGTTGAAAGAGCCGACACCAGACCCGACAACATTAACTAAGCCAGGAGAGTAAGATGACCAAAGTACTCCTAAAAGGTAATGCTCGACGCGCAGCTAAACGGCACGCTAAGCAAGCTAACGCAGAATACAAGGATTTTTAATATGAGCGACACAGGCATACAAAATCTTATTAAAAAAGGTCAACCAGCACCACCGTCGAAGTTCATAATTATGGGTGAGCCGATGTCAGGTAAGACTACTTTGGCCGCGAAAGCACCGAAACCACTGTTTATCAGTACCGACGGTAACGCGGCTAAGGCCGGGCTGGACGCCGTAAATGCAGATAGTCTAAAAACGGTTAAGCTCGCTATCGACTATTTCGTAAACAGCGAAGAATATGACACGTTGGTCATTGATACGGTTGAGGGCATAGCTGATCTATTCGAGAAAACTGTAATTGATAGCTACCAACAGGAAACCGGCCAATCTATTACCAGTTTGAACGATGTACCTTACGGCAAGCTTACCGGCCAGTTCAATCGCCGTATGGCCGCATTTGCAGAGACACTATGGATAATACCTAAAAGTGTAATGATACTTACTTATACTAAGCGCCAGATGGACGATTTATCTGGCAGCATTATTTTAGCCTCGGAGCTTAAAAGTATTCGCCAATTTACGCGGTTCAGCGATGGCATTATACTGACTAGCTACGATGGTGAGAAATATCGCGCTCAGGTAGTGAGTAAGAGAACAGTTATGAGCGGCGAAGTTCAATATGGCTCGATAGAACCATTTTTGAAAGCTGCCGGTTGGAGCTTACCAGCAAGAAAAACTAAAGTCGGGTCAGCCCGGAAAGGACAATAATAATGGCATTTAAATTTTCAGACGAGGATAAAGAAGTGCGCGAATTTACGGAAAGCATACCGTTTGGCGTGCATGAAGTCCAATTTACCGGAGCTGATGCTGGTGAAACTGACGCCGGTAAAGATTTCATCGAAATCGGCGTAGTTACTAAAGATGGTATCGAAGACAGCGCCCGGCTATGGTTCGTTGGCGGGGCTAGTGGTATTAGTTTTAACACCGCTCATGCGATTGCCGTACACCAGGGTAAGGACGACAAAGAAAAAGCTGATATTCGCGACCGCATTGAAGCCGTAGCCGACAGCCAAGAGCTTGTCGATGTGCTGAATGATGTTTGCGCTAGTGGTAAGTTATGGTTCAGTAAATATTTTGACCCAAAGCGCACCTACCAGAACCAGTCCGGCGAAACGCGCCAGTCAATTAACAAGAGCGTTTATGGCTATGAACCTAAAGAAAAACTAGAACTAATGAATACTCCTAAAGAGAATGTTGATAAAGTATTCCCAGGTAACGAAAAAGTTGACGCCAGTAGTACTGTACCGTCTGACGGGGATTGGGCAAAATAATGAGTGATACACAGGCAAAACTGAGATTCCAATATAGCGACGCACCACAACGCAGCCCGGAGTGGCTGGACATTAAACGAGGTAAAATCGGTGCCTCAAGCCTCTGGCGCTGGCTATCAGTTAGCAAGGCCAAGGCCACTATGGGTAAGCCATTAAAGGGGCGACTGGACTATGAAAAAGAGCTATTGTTCGAGCGACAATTTAATGCTAGTTTTCAAATTTGGGTCAACAGTGCGATGCAAGAGGGCATCGACTTTGAGGACTGGGCGGCCAACCAATATGCCAAAATCAAGAATGTTAAATTACTTGAGGTTGGTTGTTTTTACAACGACTACTTCGCGGCCAGTCCTGACCGAAAAATTGTTGGAGTCGCCGGTGGTATAGAGGTTAAAATCCTAAAAGACAACAGCTTTACGGAAGTGCTTATGTCTGGTGTGCCAGAAAAACATTGGCAGCAAATACAAGGGCAACTTTGGGCTGCTAAATGGGACTATGTTGATTATGTAGCTGCCAACTTTAATACCAAGAAAGTCGTAATAATCCGCGTAGAACCAGACCCAGAGTTTCACGAATACCTGGAGCTATCAGTCCAAGAGAAGTTAGTAACTGAACCCTTTACGCTTGATAACGTCTATGACATATTGGGTGGACTGCCAGAGGGTAGTGATGGCCTGGGTGGCGCTCAGATTGATCGTAGCGACAGTAACATAAGCAATAACGATTGGAGTAATTAAAATGATTACAGATAAAATATTAAACAATGCTAACAAAGTAGCGTTTCTGGTTAATCAGTATCCAGAACACACGTTGACGCAAATTATTGGTTTGCTCACCATGCCAAGTGTTGAAATCAATACTGCTATTTGGGCGGCCACCGAACTCGATTTTATTACCGAGGTCGACCCGAAGACTCAAAAAGTGCAGCTTGGCTCGAAAGCGCCCAAGACGTGGCAATTTGGCGAAGACATAGATGATTTAATGGCAATGATACATTACGCATTTATCCAGTTGGCCAAAAAAGAGCAGGACTTAGAAGAAAACTATGTGTCTAACTGGACGTTGGGTTATCCTGCTCAAGACGTAATGATTGCGCTTAACCAACTGGTTAATTCTAAAATGCTTGCTACTTACAAACTGACCGACCCCAAAGACACTAAAAGTACCTACACATTTTACTCACTCTATGAATTTGGTGAGCAGATGTGGGGTAGTAAACAGTTCAAAGAAGAACCGACTGGCGAAGAAGTGCCAGACCTTGGCAACCCAGAATTGCCAAATGAGAATGAAACCCCCGACAATACAACAACTACCACTGTTGATGAAGACCAGACTAAGTTAATCTAATAATAGGAGAACGATATTATGGCTACACAGGCGCCAGAAATCCCACAAATACAAACAACTAAAGAGTACGCAATATTCAAATTAATGGCCGGGAACCGCGCGGTTGACTACAACCATGTCAAACGGCTCAAGCGAGAAATGCAGGCCAACCCGCATTTATTTGCGAGCAACCCAATTTCAGTTAATGAGAATATGTATATCATTGACGGCCAACACCGACGTCAGGCCGCACAGGAGCTTAATATACCTGTTTGCTACATAATTACGCCAGGTATTAAGTTAGATGAGACACGCAGCTTAAACGTCACCCAGCGTCGTTGGCAGTTGCTTGATTTTGCCCGTAGTTATGCTGAAACTGGTCATAAGGACTATACAACGTTTCTGCATTTCGTAAAGCAATATCCAAAAATTGCCCCAGGCATTTTACGAACATACCTTGCGGGCGGACAACGCCACCAGCTTGACGTAGATTTTAGACGCGGCGAGTTCCAAGTCAAGAACGCTGATCGCGCCCGCGAGAATTTAGATAAATTAAATACAATAGCTCAGAAAACCGGTATGACTATGGCCACGCCAATGTCAAATGCTCTGTTGCAGTTATTTGAGGATAAGACCGGCAAGGGAGCCGACCCATTTGACTATGAATTATTTGTCCAGAAACTCGATAGGGAGGCTGCCAGGGAATTGTTCGAGGCAACAGCCTCAATCAGAGGCTGCTTACGGAGCATAGAAAATGTTTATAACTTCCAGAGCAAAGCCCAAAAGAGGTTATACTAGTGAGCGACCAAGATGTTATACTCCTACTTTTTTTTATAATAATGATGATTCTAGGCTGGGAGTCTAAGGACAGAGTATAATAAAAGTGTTGGCGGCAACGTCGCCCTCATCGGTAAATTGACGTTCAATGGCTCCGTCTAATGTAGTTTAAAAACGTCGCCAACAACTAAATGTGGGGTGTGGTTTAGGCAAGAAATCAGCTTTAATCGGCTGATTTTTTGTTGCCAAATAAAACAGCCACTAACACAGGCATTAGTGGCTGATTTACGTCTACAGGCGTTAAAACTATCTGGCTGGTGTCCCGTCGTCACCCTTAGCACCGCCACCGGCTTTGGATGCAAGAGCAGTAATACCAACGGCTCCGAGCGCGTACACTATCCCTTCGGCGATTGTGATGTCCGTAACACCTATTGCGTTATCTAGTACAGCAACTAGGATACCTATAACAAAGGCTACCAAAATTGTGACAAACCCGCTAATTTGTGGCAACGCCATCTTTAACATTTGTGTCACCGCTATAATAAGCAATGGAACAAAAATTTCTGCTTCAACCATATCTATTCTCCTTTATGTGAATATTACTAACAGTATAACAATTAAAATGATAGTGCCGATGCCAATGTACATTAGTTGCCTCCTATAAATAATTTCTTAAATGAATCAATGAACGCTTCGATAGCGGACAACCGTTTTTCTATATCAGAGTTCCCTACAGTTCCAGGGTCGGTATCAATCGGTGGGGCGATAGGTGGGGTGGTAGGTTTAGGCTCGACAGGGGTAGGTGGTGGCTTAGGTGGGGCGATAACCTCCACATAGTCTTTGGTATCGACAACATTAAAGCCTCTGGTGTAGCGGATTTTTCCGCCGTCGTAGGAGTAGGCGGTCATCAGGTATTTACTTCCTAGCTGATTAGTTGCCTGCGCTACAACGTCTACCGTCCAGCCTGCTGGGTAGACTTCACCGATAGCCTGAGCCTTGGAGTAGTCGGTAAAGTTGAAATCCCATAGGCGAGTCGGGCGGATAAGCTGGACACGCTTCGGAGTGAGTTTGGCATAGGTAATCTTAGACTGAGGGGGTACTGGCGTGGCTGGTGTGGAGATGGGAGCCAGTCGTTTCTTAGCGTTACTGAAGACTTGCGCCGCCCAGCCTTTATGCTTGAGGTCAGCAGGGCATAGCGTAACTTTGGTAGAAACATCCATGTGGTATTCGATAATCAGGTTGGGGTAGAAGCCGAGGATTTTGGTGCACAACAGCTCTAGCTGATTGAGCGTGGCTTGATTGTAGTAGCCGTTGCGCCAGTCACCATTAACTTCAATCGTTATGCTTTCCTGATTAGAAGCGAAGTTGCTGTTCGTCCACGGGGTGTCGTCGGTATCGACGTACTGCTCAGAGCCGGTATCTCGACAAAAGAAAGTACTTGAGCCGTTTCTAGTCGCATCCCCCCAGAGGTATCGTAAAGTATCGTTAAGCGCCGCCGTGTGATGTATAGTTAGTTTTCTAATCGGTTTGCCACGCCCAGCGGTAAAATTGCTGGAGTGCGCTGAGTAGAACGGGATACCTGGTATTCTCATTGAGTTAAACCTCCTACGGTCATACTTTGCATTATAGCATTAAAACATACTCAGCAATCCGCTGTTTGCGGGTGGACTACCCCCACCGCCAGCACTCGGTCGTACACCAATAGTCATAGCAGCCCAATAACGAATACTACCTGCGTTCGCCATCTCACCTGGGTCTTCGGTAGCAGCAGCAACTTGCCTATAGGCACTAGCTAAGTTACATTGTGCGCCACCAGAGGAGGCTATATTAAGTGCATACCCCGAGTAACCTGTTGAACCGCCAGTAGTTAAGTTGGCGGTAGCGGTGTTTCCTGCGACCTCAACCCATAGGGTGTCGGCTGAACCCCAAGAGGGAGTTAGAGACGGGGGGTTTGGTTGTGTAGAAAAGTCGCCCGATGATTTCGTAACCTCTGGTACTGTCGTGCCATGCCAGCCAGTTATTTTTACGGTGTGCCAAGCAGCGGTTGTTCCGGCGCTAGCCGTCCACGTTGCCGTTGTACCCTCTGTACCATCGGCAATTTTATAATGTACCGTCAACTCGCCGACAGACGAACCACCTAATTGAGCATCAAGTTCCGTCCAGCCACTAGGTTCAGTCCAGGTTCCAGCATTACGAACCTCAGAAAAAGCCAATAATAAGTCGCCACTAGATATAGAAGCAGGAAGACTGACCGCCATAGATGTTACTGATGCGGCAAAGTCGGTGTCTACTTGGGTACCGAATACAGGAAACGCCATACTAGACTACCTGTGTGACACCCATACAATGCCATTTAACTGCGGTGCTATCATAGATGAATCCGACATATAACTCTTTGCTGATAGTGGTAGTGGTAGGCAGGGTGCCGTTACTGGTTGAGACGTAGATTGCGTTCCAAGCCAGTGTTCTAGCAGTAGCATTATCTTTAATTCGTATCATCAATTTCTGACCATTAGTCGGTGTGCCTGTCGGGGCTGCGAATGTCGCTGCTGCGGCTAGGGCGGTAACGGTGAACAAATCTGTGTCGTTACCTGCTGGTGTTGGCGTGGCTGATGAAGTTATTGTGTTCGAGCGTTGGGTGACTCGTTTATTGGTAAGAGTTTGAGTTTCAGATATAGTAACTATTCTAGCGTTATTGACATTTACGGTACCTGAACCTTTGGCATAAAGCTCCATACTAACATTAGTATCAGTACCCTCTGGATAAACTGATATTCCTGTACCTGTATTAGAGGCTTGTATCACTAAGTTATTAACTACAGAAGCACCGCCGTAGAATCTGACCATTTCGTTGCTGTTCTGGTCATAAATGAAGTCACCACTGGCTATTTTCGGAGCGGTTAGTGTCTTGTTAGTTAAGGTTGCTACTGCTGCTCTTTCAGTAGCGTCTGACGTATTATCTACATTTCCTAATCCAACGTCAGCCTTAACTAGAACTAAATCAGTTTTAAGCGTGGCAACTGCTACATCTTCAGCATTACCAGTTCCAGCGGTAGTCCTACCTTTATATGTTTTGGTAGCCATTTGTGCAGCTTTGGCGTTTGTCACCGCATTGTTAGCGATAGTCAGGGCTGTAGCTCCAGTAGCGTCACCAGTATGAGTGGCGTTGCTGGTCTTGGCTGTATTCAATGCGATAGCCGAGTCCATCGTTACAATCTTATCGCGGACTGCGTTTTTGCTAGGAGCAATAGAGGTTACTGCGTCCCAAGTGGTTGCATCGTAAGCGACATCACTAGGGACGGAGCCACCACCAGAAGCGTCAACATAGGCTTTAACGCTTTGCTGTGTAGGAACTTTTGTGTCTGAATTAGAGGTCATAGTGTCTTCGTCTAATACATCAATGTAGCGGTCTAAGAATGTTTTACCACCGAAGTTACCAGCGATAACATTAAGTTTACCTCCACCAGCGAAGTAGGTGTCCACTTCGGCTAGAGGGAACCCCGTAGGACCAATAATTGTCAGAACGTCTGAGTAGTTATAACTAAAAGCCGTCAGGTTAGTGCAGGTTCCGTAGGCATCAACACTAGGGGCGGTTAAAACGGTCCCCTCGATATAACAGTTGGTAAAATCGAAAGCGACCACATTAGCTACCTCAAATGGGTGGACTACGATACCGTGGAAGATGTTGCGAGACATGTTGACTACCGTAGATGCACCCAAACCAACTCCATAGAAACCTTTTCCGGCAGCCACTTTTACCCAGATATGGACGTTGGTAAAGTAGTTATTCATCACAGAAGCTGAAGCTCCACCAGACTCATCGCGGGAAATAAAACATATTCCGTTACCACAGTTCTTAATATCTAGGGTATCAAAGTGGTTCTCCTCTACCCAGAACAGGAATAAAGCGTCTAATATAATGGCTGCTTTCTGAGAAGTTACTGCCGTAAAGTTTTCGAGAACTGTGTTTTTAAAACTACAACCCGTAGCTTTCAGGCGAACAGCAGAACTAGCCGAGGAAGTACCTTTAATATGTAATCCGTTAAAGTGGAAAGATTTTTCTGCATCTTGGTCGCTAACAGCCGTAATATTAGAGTTAATGGTAATCGCATCAGCACTACCGGTGTAGTCGATAGTACAGCCATAGGCTTCAATCCGGCAGAGGCGTGTAAGGTTCGTTGGGCTAAAGGTTAGTCCCGTAGTTATTCTATAGGTGTAACCTGACGGGAAGTAAAGAGTGCCTCCACCAGAGGTTTGCATGGCTGTGATAGCGCTTTGGATAGCGGTAGTATCATTGGTGACTCCGTCTCCAACCGCCCCGTAGGTGATTACATTGAATCTATTTATAAGGGCTAGGGTAGCGGTAGATGCTGGCTTGTTGACGTCAGAAGTGTTATCGACATTAGGTAGCCCTACGTCCCCCTTGACTATACCAGTTGGAGTATTTACGACAGGGCTGGTCAGAGTTTTATTGGTAAGCGTAACTATATTGGTGGGCGTAACCGTATTAACTTGGGCGCCTGTTTCAACTCCAGCCAGCTTTGTCGCGTCAGCGCTTGGGTATGAGTTCTTGGCGGTGTTAGTGGCTACTGGAGTAGTAAAGTCGGTATTGGGTACGTCAGCCAAACCAACTTGAGACTTGGTGACACTGTGAGGATTAGCGATATTTGAAACGTGGGTATCAAGACTGGTCTGTTCAGCTAAACCAATTACTGCGCCTGTTCGAGTATTGACTGAGTTTACGCCGCCGCCAGCACCATCGGCCCCAGGCTCTCCACGAAGCGCCCCATCAACAAAAATTTCCTGCTCTACAGTATTTTCAACAACAACTTCTTGGCTGTTTGCATCTGAGACAATAATTTCTTGGGCCATTACACTATTGTTTTTCTTTTAACATCAAACCAGACAGTAACAGCAATTTTCGCATCAGTTGGAGGGAACGTAATAGGAGCGCCGCCAGCAGGTACAAACTGGAATTCACCCAATAATTCTAAGCTCTCAGCTCCGTCGCTAACTATGCTGCTGGTTGCACTGGGCGGAAAATAACAGCCGTAACGCTTATACGCTACGCCGCCGCGCGTTTCGTCGGTGACATCTGCATCACTCCAATTGCCAGATATGAGTGCCAGCGCATCGGTATTATCATCATCAATAAGAGCTTTTGCGGCGAAAAACAATGTTCCGCCAGCGGTCCAAGCAGTTGCCGGTATCCAAAAACCTTTAGTAGTTCCGTCTCCACGCGCAAATTCCATAAGTTTAGTATAACTCTTACTTTGGAAGTTCGGTACCTTTTTCTATGTTTTGAATAACCTGGTGTTCAACGTGCTGTTCGTTAACCTGTTGGTTTATCTCTTTTATGGTTTTAGCTAAAGCTTTAAAGTTAGCAGTAGAAGCCGATTCTATCTGAGCTGCGGTAGCTGAACCCGCTTTTTTAAGCTCAACAGCTACCATTTCAGCCTGTATGTTGGCCTGAATAGGAATGTCTTTAAGGCTAGCCATAACCTCACCATGAAACTCGTTATCGCGGCCATTACGATCACGCAAATAAACATCAGCTGATTTAGTAGCTATTGTGTTTTGATCGGTAGATTTAACTAAGCTGTCTAACGCAGGCTTAAATTCAGAAAAAAGATATTTAATAATCCAAATTAAAGCACCTACCGTTGCTGACAGTACTCCAACTATTGCGATTATGACTGCTGAATCAAGCACTCCTATTCCCCAACTTCCTGATAACATTTATGCTCCTCATTATACAGGTATAATGCTACAGAGAATATAGCCAACTGTATGTAAGTTAGTTCGCACGGTTACAAATTTCAGGCCGTTCGTTTCCACATATGAACCGTTATGTATGGCTGTAAGTTATTGTGAGCACCACCACCACCAGTATTACTTGTATTAAGATAAAGACCATTTTGTCCTGTTCTGGGAGTTGTACCATCAACTCCTAATCCTGAACCGCCAGAACTTCCTGCTGCAGTCTGTTGGTGTTGATGAGCTGGAATTTCAGCTGTTGTCAATGTATGTGTTTTAGCACCACCAGTTTCTTCGATAGTGTCAAACTCAGTTTGCCCGGCGTCAAGACCAACCAAAACGCGACCAGTACCGAAAGCTGTCCAAGTTCCAAAGCCAAACGTTGTCCCGGGGTTCACTCCCGTTGTCTCGATATAAATAGAACCTACTGGGTGGACAGACTGGACAGCTTGAGCCACTCTGTCCGACCAGCCACTATTCGGCTTTATAATAACTACTTGACCCTCTACGTTACCGGCATCAACGCTACCTGGCTCAAATCCGTCAATCACAAGGCTAGTTCCGCTGACACGCCCCCTAAAATCACACTTGGTAGCAGGGTCTATAAGGTTGGTAGGCAGTAGGGTGCCGTAAGTACCTATGAATTTTGCCGGAACACGGGCGACGGTATCGATGCTGATGGTGGTAGCACCAATAAGGCGGACCGCCGTAATAGTCATCAGTGGCGCATCGCCGGTTCCATCACTTACTGGTAAGTAGTCGTAATCCATTTTTTTCCTTTATGTTAATTTCATTGTACTACGTTCTGTATTGCCTGAACATATTTGAATGTACACTTGTCCCGCCGTATGCGACTAAAATCCTTGCCGATGGGCGAATAATTGACATATTGGCCTTTAAAAAAATACTCAAATGACTTATCAGCAAGTATGCCGGAGTTGTGTAAAATCTTTACTCTGTCCCAGTAGGCTATGTCGTCAGTAGGCAGGCAAAAATCAAGCTGTCGGTCAGCTATGAGCGTCTTACCCTCGCGTACCCAGCCCCAGAGTTGCGCCCACATTTCGGCCGTCCATTTCTGTAAATCTGTATCAATCGACTCAAAGGCGTGATGCAGCCTATTGCTGTCAAAATAACAACGTTTCCAAAATTCGGGTGAAAAGTTTTGGAGAATTAAATGTGCGCCGATGCCGGGAACGCCTTGCATTTGTTCACGGCTGATACCACAAATTTCTGTCATGGCATCGAGGATTTGGTCAGCGTTTTTGCGGCTGGCTATGTAATTATAGTCCATATAGCCACTACAGTCCGACCCAACTACCGCATTATCAGAAATAGGTAACGTCGTAAAATCTATCCACTCCCTAAAGATGACATCGCTGTCTATGTAAAAGTAAGTCTCGTCGCACCGGCTCGGGTCTTCCATGAAGTACTGCCAGAGCAGGTATGGTCGAACGCTGGGAATGTAGCTGGTGTCATCGCGCTTGTCGGTATAAGTAAAAACACCGCACCCGGGGACACTACGAAAGTGTGCGGGTACGGTGAAATCATGCTCGGTAAAAAGCATCACCACGTCCATGTCTGTGAACTGTCTGATGTTGGCTAATAAAACTTGCAATTCCCAAGAAAATCTTGGTATAGCTGGCTGCGCCAATATCAATTTCACATTAGTTACCAGTCAGACTAGGTAGTTGTGGTTGTTGATGCTGCTGTTTCAAGAGTAGCGACAGTGTTGGCTTTTTTGTTTAAGACGAAAGTGTCGGCACGATCTCGAAGCTGAATTTCAACACCGGAGAACTGTGGAACTGGGTCAATAACAGTCATACCACCCTGCTTAGGGTCCATTTTTGGTGTGATGTTTACTATGGCGCTTTTAGCAGCGGCAATAGCGTGGACACCAGCGAAGAAATAACTGTCAGGAGTTTCGACGGCATTTACGCCAGCGATCTTACCAAGATAACCATTCTTACCAGAAGTAAATCCTGCGTCAGAACCGGTGTAGTTGATCTTATCTTGGATTTCAGAAGCTAGTGTATAGGTAATCCAAACAACCATATTCGTTAGAACAGCTCCATTAGTCCGAGCCTTATCGAGCATAGTCTTCAAACCAAAGTCATTACGAGCTGTATTTCGAGCAACCACATTGGCTACTGGACGAGCTGCAAAAATTTTAGCCAAAGAGTAGGCGTCGTGAGCCGGTACGAATACCTGCTCGGCTTGCTGCAATGCAACCTGTTTACTGAATGAGCTGACAGGAATATCCTGAATTTGTGTGCGCTGTATACGGAGCAACATTGACTTGTTGTAAGCCAGTGTCAGCACTTGCTCGACTGGAATGACTAAGCTAGGTACACCAAAGGGTGCGGTTGCACTTGTCTCGTCGTAGTTAGATAATGAACCGTTAGCAATTGAAAGAACACGAACAGAGTTCAAGCCTTCCATTTTGTGACCATTATCACCCACATAAGGAGTAAAAATGGAAGCAATAGAAAGAGGAACGTCCATAATGTTATGGGTTTTGGTAGCGTAGGCCATTGTGAATATCCTTGTTTAATTCTTTTTTAATTTACTGGGTCGCCTGTAGACACCCTAAGTGTATTACGAAATGTAACACCAAAGCAATACCATTTATACTCTGTTTCAGCGTATAATAAATGTCATGCGCGTGCCTATCAATTTTGACCCCCGTTGGTACCAAGCTGCCGCTCTCGCGGCTTTAGACAATGGTGTAAAATTAGCGGTCTGGTGTTGGGCGCGACGTGGCGGCAAAGACTTTACCGCTTTTGGTTATGCTGTGAAAAAGATGGTCGAAACACCAATGAATGTAGTGTTGGTGTTCCCGACTAAGGAGCAGGGTAAAAACTCGTTCTGGGAAAACGTCGAAAACGACGGCTTTAAGACTATCGAACACATACCGGCCGCCCTGATTGCCCGTAAAGACAACAGTAATATGCGTATTACTCTCAAGAACGGGTCGACCTTTCAAATCATGGGTGCCACTGACCCGGACGCGTTGCGTGGTGCCAACGCCAAGCTCTATATTTTTTCGGAGTTTGTGGACATCGACAGCGCTGCTTACGAGGTGGTTGTCCCGGTTGTCGAGGTAAATGGTGGTCAAATTATTATTCAATCCACACCTAAAATCGACGGCATTTCCGGTGGTACATTTAAGATGATGTTCGACGATGCTCAGAGGGAAATGGCTACCAACCCAGACAACCCACGGGAGTACGCCAGCCTTATTACAGCTAATGAATACTTATCCGAGGAGTCCCTGGAACGCCTGCGCCAGAAAGCTATTCGCAAGTACGGCAACGATTTCTTTTTCTTACAAGAATTTATGTGTGACTGGGGACAAGCCAGTTCGACGTCCTACTACGGCGCGGTACTGCAAGGGCTACTTGATAAAGGTCAAATTGGTTCGTTTCCATACAACCCGAAGTACCCCGTCTACACCGCTTGGGACCTGGGCATGTCTGACTCTACAGCCATAAGCTTTTTCCAATATTACGAAAAAAAGATTTACGTTATTGACTACTATGAAACACATGACATCGGCAACGAACCAATCGTTAAGTTCGTCCAGAGCAAGCCATACAATTACATGTGGCACTTCTTCCCGCACGACGGCGCGGTACGGGACAGCGACGCTATCCAACGCATCGAAAAAATCCGTGATTACGGGTTAGTTAATTCCAGCTTACTAATGCGTGAGCCGGTTGATGACGGTATCAAGCGTACCGTCGAACAACTACCGCACACATATATGGACGAAATTCGCACCGAGGAACAGCGTCGTAAGCTTACTCTATATAAGCGTAAGTTCAACCCCTATACTGGCGACTACCTCGGGCCGGAACACAAGACGGAGAGCCACGCGGCCGACAGTACCCGCTACATGTTCGCCGCTATTGAACAAGATTTTAACAAAGAAACAGGGGAGTTTTTATACTCCCCTGGTAGCACTCAGCAAACTTATGAGAGCGATTTAATCTCTATGCCCGGCCAATATCGCGGTTAGGATTTCTTGTTAGAATCGCTTGGTGACTGCCGCTTTTGCTCATCATTCGCATTACGCAAAGCTTCTTGCTTGGCGTTTTCTATATTCTCAGCACTGTTTTTAGCGTCGTCTTGTGGTGTACCTTGGTCTCCGCCAACGATAGGCGTATCGGCACCCTTATCAATAGAAACTTCGCCTTGGCGAGTAGCTGACGGTGAAGCGTCGCCACCTGGATAATTGACAGAAGCGCGGTCGCCTGTTGGACGCTCATCAACCTTGACCTTTTCAGTAGTCGAAGTGGTAGTATTCTCATCTGGTTGAGTAGTCGTGTTGGTGTTTTGCTGTCTTGGGTTCTGGGTAACGGTATTACCTTGTTTCATAATTAGTTCTCCCTAAAATTAGTAATTTACATAACTATTATACATTTTTGCTAAAGAACAGTAAGTGATATAGCTAACTATCATTTGGCAGTGTAGTGGTGTTCCTTGGTTTAACAGTGGTAGGCATTTTACCAGCCTTGTTAGCTTTCGCAATACGCTCGGCCAGCTCAGCCCGCTTTTCCATGTCAGCTAAGCTCTCGGTAGTCGTAGTGGTTGCGGTCTGGCTGGTAACGGTATTCTCGGCAGCCTGCTGACTAAGACGTCGGACTTCAGCGTCATACTCGTCCTGGTAGTCACCTTCGCCTGCAATCGGCGCACTATCAATAGGTGTTTTGTCAGAGATATATTGCAAAATTACTTTTTCGTCCAAGTCCTCAGACATTATTTGGTAGCGTTTTGCAATATCCAGAAGCAAGTTCTGGTCCTGCTTGATACGCTTCATATCAACAACCACTTCTGGAGCTAAACGCCAGCCAAAGTCTTGACCTTGGGTGATGTTCGGACTGTGGTCGCTGGAAGCCCACATAGCCGAAATCTGTGGCTCACTTTCCGCTACCCGAACTTCTTTACTTCTAATGTTGAACCACTTTATAGCCATTATTTTGACTTCCCTTTAATTATATGCGGCATTACTATGCGCTGTGCTAACAGTTCCGCTTCTTCTAATTTGGTCAATACCATAGCCACATGCCTACCGTCGGCACTTGAGTTATCCGTAGACCAATCTTTTAAGACTTTGACCGTATGGCGGATAGAACGGATTGTATCGTTTATTCTGATTGTTTCTTGTTCTTGCATAATCTAACTCCTTATTTCTTATAACCTGGGAACACGGCCTCAGTAGCCTCGTCCCATTCTTTATCATCGTCGTCGCGGGTGTCCATATTGCTGCCACCGTAAATATCGGAACGGTCGGCCCGCTTCTTTTTCTTGGCTTCCTCTGCATCTTTAGCAGCCTTTTTATCGGCGGCTTCTTTATCAACTGCGGCTTGTGCGGGGTCTACTTGGGGCGATACAGCCGACTCGTCAGAAGACGCTACCGGAGGTGGAGGCGGGGCGATAGCTGGGGCGGTAGAACTTGGAGTTGAGGCGTTTGCTACCGGGCCAACAGCCTGGTCATAAAACCATTCAAGACCAATAGGCGAGTGGAGAACAAGGCCGCTTTCCTGGTGTTTAATTAAGGTTTTCTCAAAGTTAGCCCAAATCTCATCGCGCTTTTCTGGGTTAGCTTTTAACCAATTACCGTATTTAGCAATAACGCTATCGGCCTGATCTTTAATATCCAAATTAAGCTCAGAAATAGTATCAATAGTCCGGTCCATTTCGGCAGTCTTTTGATTGAACTGCTGCTGGGCGGACAATAGCCACATACCAGCTGCCTCGTCAGTAAAGGTTTCGCCAGTCCGCGGGTCAATAAGTTTCATCACATCGTCGATGCTGTTAATCGGGTCGCCGTCAGCGTCCTGCAACGTCCGCGGAACACCGGCAAACATCTTTTCGCGAACGTCAGTTTTAATGGCCTCTACTTGTTGAGCAGCGACGCGAGCCGTTGCGCGAGCTTCGCGTTCGATGGTGGCGGAGTCTTTGGCTGCTCCGTCTGGTGTTTTCTGTGAGGCATCATCACCATTCCCTTGTTCCTCATTCGGTTTTTTGTCAGCTGGATTTTCTTCACCCTCTGACGTTTTTTCGCCATCTTCTTTTGGCTTGGCTGGCTCATCGTCGCCCTCCTTATTGTTAAAAACTTCTTTAGAGGCCGCGTCCCATTCAGCGTCTTCGGCCGCTTCGGCTTGTTCGTCGGGAGTCGGAGTTGGGGCCGCTGGTTCAGGTGTAGGAGCGTCTGCGGCTGGTGCGCCTCCGTCTTCATTCGGGGCAGGAGGAGGCGTTGCTGGTTCACTCATTTTCGATTCCTTTGGTTAAAGTTACTGTCAGCGGTTGCAATCGCATTATCAATCCGTTCTTTAAGAGGCGAAAGAATATCATAAGCAACCTGGTTGCCGGCAATTTGCCGTACCATTTTATCTTGTATCTCTGTATCAGTACCGTCTCTTAGAACATCGAAAGCGTTGAACTCTTTATAGAGACCATCAATAGCCTCCTCGAGAATATCTCGCACAAACTTGAGCGTGTTGTAGTCCTGCTCGTCCTGTAAATAAGGAGTTGCCGCAGCCGCCGGAGTGACTGGACTGCGGTATGGAAGTGAATTATCGTTACCCTCTCGTATAGCCATAGCGTTATTGTATCACGAACGCAAAACAAGCGCCTACACTTTTATTACATTGAGGCTGGAGCCGGCACTGCCCCCTCCGGAGGTTGTGGCCCAGAAGGCATTGTCGGCACGGTATTACCGGCCATAGGCTTAATAAGCGGCGCTTTATCCTGTAGAAGCATATTCGTAATCTCCTGGACCTTGGTGGCGGCCTCGGGGTTACCCTCGGTGTTTTGGGCCAACACAACCAACATGTCTTGCAGGTCAGCACGTTTCTTTTCGTCCAGCTCATCTTTGGAGAGGCTGACGACAACTTCTACAGACCACTCCTCGATAGAATCATAAGTTTCTTCCCAGTTCATGGCTACTTTATTATCTTCACCGATAAAACCAGGCTTAACTGTGTTAATGGCATCTTTAGTCTCATCGTCTACAATAATCGTATCGTCGCCCTCTTGTTCGGCGAACAAGGTATCTAGTCCGGTTAGTGCATACTGGCGTAAGAAGTTTTCCAAAATCTTAGTAACCTGGTTGGAACTGGCGTCTTCAAACTGCTGCGCCCGCTTCTCGCCGGGAGCGGTCTTACCAAAGGCTGATTTAGAACCAGAAACACTAGCGGTTTTGCCACCCATAATATTTTGAATTTGACTAGCGAACTGCTGCGCCATTTGTGGAAAGAACTGCAAAGAACCATTGTCGAGATTTTTAAGCTCGGCATTAGCATTTTGGTCCATTGTCTCCCACACGGCGCCCTGTTTGAGCTGGACGGGTGTAGTAAAGCGTCCACGCTTTAGTATTGGCGGTTTACTGTTGAGCAGCAACATGGCTGCAATCTGCCCGTAGTAAATGTTCATCAGGTTCTGGTTCGGACTAGCGAGGCGAACACGGCTCGTACCAAACGGAGTTAATGCGGCCGGGTCAATGACTAGGTACATAATCCGAGGATAGCCCCACTTAGAATTAACGTTAAGTGTACGCAGGGGGGCTTCCTCTACCTCTAGGCAGAATGTGATAACTTCTTCATCAGTCATGCCGACAGGGTAACGAGTAACGAACTCATAAGACGGGCTGGCATTTTCGCCAGCGCTGTTTTGTTTCGGCTGGCTCTGATACTGGGTATAGCTGGTGGCGCGGGGCTGACCTTCTAATACACGACGCAGAGCCGGGACATTCCAGCTAGTCTCAGGGTCGCTCTCAGCTCGACGCAAAATGCTGCGGACCCGGCTGGCTGTCAAATGAGCAGTCACATAATCATAACCAGTTTCGTTATGGTCTTGGATGCCTGGTTCCGGGCTGGTGTCAGAATAATGGAGTAATTTGAGCGTTGTTCCAAAGTCGTTATACATCTCACCGGTACGAACCATAAATGGAGCGTATCCATGGGTAAGCGCTTCTTCTGCCCCAAGTTGCAAAGTAGAGAGCAAACCTTTGCCAAATGTATCCTCGTTAAAAACATACCGCTTGAGTAGATAAGAACAGAGGAGGGAGGTTACAGTGCGCTTGCTACCATTAACCACAGCAGAGAAAACTGGCAACTGCTGGAGGCTGTCTCGGGGGATGGAGCGAACCAGTCCAGAGAGTGTGGTGTCGCCCACGAACGGAGAGTCGCTGTCGTGGTTAATGGGTATGCCATCGACTAGATTATCGAGACTAGAGAAGTCTCGGGTATACTGCTCAACATACGATTTCGAGAGCTTATGCTCGTCTATCAGCTTGGGCATATCAACGCCAGTCTTGTTGGTGATAACACCCGGCCGTTCCCCCATTGCTAGTTCTGCTGCCGATTGATTATTCATTGTTTCCTCTTTATTCATATTATCTTAAATCCGGCCTCACACCCAGCGAAATACCCTCAAAGCTAATGGCTTTTATTCTATACTTATTATAGCCGATAGGGGTTGAATAAAACCATTGACCCTCGCTCATAATGTCATCTACCTGCACAGGAACACGAACGTCAACGGGGGAGGACAGCTCGCCACTATTGTCAATTACGGGTGTGTCCGCATAGCTGGGCAAATTAGAGTACGACCAAGCAGGGTCACCGTAGCCGCCGCTCGCTGAGGGGACGAACGTGGGGCCGTTATATATTCTTGTTTTAACTTTTAGTTTGTTGTTTTGGTTACGATAGCGGACCCCAAGAGTAATACTCCCCACTAAGCCCATTATATAGAACATCGTCTGCACGTCGGCCTGCCAAGTATTATTAGCCTTGCCACCCATACCAAGTAATGGACCGGTTGCTCCTGTAGAAAACGGCACCCTCACACCATCTTTAGTGTCATAGGTCGAGTCAGAGGCCAAGAGCTTGTAGGTTTTGTTGCCTTGAGAAATATAAACAAAAGCGGCGTCATTTCGAGGACTGATAACACCAATCCAGTTGGCAGGAATATCGAGCGCGTACCAGGCACCGTTGCCGTCTAAACCCTGACTGTTGGTGTCAAGAATTAAAATTTGTTGTGGAGTATCAAACCCGGCATTAGGGACAAGCCACATATACTTATTGTTCCAACCGGTACCAACAACAGTATCCATGGCTGCGTTTTTTATAGCGCGAACATACGGGTCGATCGGAGAGCTAATCGGTAGAATGGACATCACATTCTGGACGCTAGGCTGCGTCTGGGCAGACAGGAAGCCATCAGTCGAGAGGAACAATAGCTTGCCATTATAGTTAATAGCAGAGTTTGGAGCAGCCACTCCAGCAGCACCGTAATGCTGCTCAGTAACACCCCACACAGTAAAGCTCTGGTCGCCGTAAGAGACTGTTTGCTGTACTAGCGTCGATTGCTTAGACAGCCCCTCGGTATTGGAGTACAAAATTGTAAGAGCTGGCGAACCGTTACCAGTACGGAAACCGATAATCGTAGTTGGATAGAAGTTAGTCCCCTTTTCAGGTTCAGCTCGGTAACCACCGTTACTGACAGAAAAGTCAAGTGCGTTCGGACCACCACCACCAATCCAGATGTTGTAAGGATTGTCTTCGTCACCGAATAGAATCGGGTTACCGTCTTCAACAATACCGTGCAAAACTTTTGGCCCGTCGGTCGAATTGGCGCTTGGAGGCACAGAGCCAAGGTTAATGGCCAGTGAACCGTCGTCCACAAACTCGGTAGTAGTAAGGTCTAATTTAACCGCCAGCTGGAGCATGTCAGACGGCTGGATAGTACCGGCAGTAGCGGCTATCGCAATGTAAAGGTTCCAGTAACGAGCACCAGTGGGGGCTGCCCCGGCGGGTCGAGCGAGTTTGATAGAACCCGGAGTGCTGGTTTGCCACTGGTCACGAACACGGTTTATGGACACAGATAAGATTGGTGCTAGTTCGGTTTCTCCAACAGCGCCGGACCAGGTGAACGAGTAGTACACCTTGAAGGCGCCAGCCGCCAGATTAGTCAGTATGCCCGTCATGGCAGCAGCGGGGTTGGTTACAAGCGTATATTTAACAATTGGGAAGCCAGCCGTTTTAAGGTCGATATAGGCTAGTTTATCGCCGTTTTTACCGTTTAGAATGAGTACGGCATCAAGGACACGAATAAATTTAGGGAAGCCGCCGTTGAGAGTAACAAACGAGTTCGAGGTACCACTGCACTCAGTCCAACCAGTAGCTCCCTCTAAACAAAATCTAGCCTTGCCGTCGTCGAGCGTAAAATAATAAATCTGATTGTTCCAGAGTACCGGGAACTTCTGGTAAGTGACTTCAATAGTATCAGGCAGGAATGGCACCAGCCTGCGCCGTGGTATCAAGAAACCATTAACATCAAGTTCACTATCTTTAGAACTTACAAAACAATTAGCTGGCCCGTTCTGGTCGCCGTGGAGAAATAGTCCACCACCGAAATTAGTAACATCAACCGAGGTAATCTTTTGTTCGGGTACGGGTACTGGCTTATAGACCATTTAGCTACACTCCCCTGATGTAGCCAAAGCTGTCTCGAGCAGCTTCATTGGCAACGGAACTAGCTTTACTCCGTGCAATAGCACCAGCCAATAAGTCGTTATACTTCTGGATAAAACTAGGACTAAGTTTGCCCTGGACAATATCGGGGAGTGTAATGTTCTTAGCGATGCCAAGGATAAGCAGTTGCTTCGGGCGGACCTGTGTAATCAGCTTAGCGTTGACAGTAGAGAGCCGAGGCAGCTTTAATACGACATCTCCAACAATTGAGCCGCTGGCTTCGGTCTCGCGGAACGGACGACTAAAAAGTAGATTAGTCCCGACCACAGCACACATGTCTTCGGTAATACGGTCGTTTTTATTAGTGATGTCTCTCGGAGCCACGACAGCCCAATTAGAAATCACGATGCCGTCCTGTTGGACTTGGACATAGCGCATTTCGTCGGTAATCAGCCGGTCAATTGCAGTAGGTATCGTAATACTAGCAGCATCTTGGGTAGCCGTACCAAGCGCATATTCAGAAGAACGATTGAACCACCAGTCAACTAGCTGGCCGTCCGTATCGACGATATTTTCCAGTTCGTCTACATACATGCCGGCATGGTCGATGATTTGAGAAACGTAGACCTGCCCGTCTACACTCTCAATGTCATCGTAATATCTGTTCTTTATAGTCAGGTATACGCTTTGCGCTAACGCTTCGATTTGTTTTGTTGGACTCATGCTACTATTCTACGCCTTTCTGACGCTAATTTGTCTTTTTTTAATCAAATCACTAGACCGTAATTTCTGGATAGTCGGCATCTTAGTCGAACCGGCTTTTTCCGGTCGTAAGTCACCGAGTGTAATTTTACTCAAGCTATCAGGGGAACTAACGGTGTTTGACTGTATGCGCTTGAGTGCTGCATTTTGTGCGCTGCCACCGCCACGCCCACGGCCTTTTCTGGATTCCTTGGCATAGTATTTTGGCTTGGTCTTGTCACTAGATTTACGGCTGACACCTTTATCGGTCATGGTAGCATCGAGTTCAAACAATGTCTGATATAAGTCTGGGTCAGAATCCTCCAGCTCGCGCCACTCCTCCACACCAATTTCACTATATTTTTTGATAGTGTCATAAGGAACGTTCTGGTCTTTATATATCTCGCCGCGCGTAATCTGTTCATCGTAAGCTTCCAGAGTGTCTTTGCGAGTAGTTGGGTCAGCAGACAACATTTCCCGCTTAGCTTTTAATACAGCTAGGTTGCTGTCATAATCACCGTCTTCTAGGAATCGAGTGTCCTTAGTTTCGGTAATACCTTTTGTAAGACCAGAGTTTAACTTGTTCATGTCGTCTTCGCTGACTTCTTTGCCACTTTTAGCCTTGTCGAAAATAACTTTTGTATCATCGTCAAGAATATTGCGGATTTTGTCGTTGAACACACCAGCTTCCCCAAGCTTTTTTGTTTGTTCTGTTACTGCCTGTTTTATTTCGCCTGTCTTTTGGACACCATCTTTCTGCTCGGTACTGGTAGCCCCAAAGAATTTAGACACCGCGCTAGGATTCTTGATAACCTTACCCTCAACCTCTTTGTCAGGCAGCTTGTTCGATAAACCGGGGATACCGTCTTGAACCTTGGCTAAGAATTGCGCCATAGCGTCGCCTTGGGTTGTGTCGTTAGCGGTCGGGTCAAACATCTTGGCAATCTGATTTACTAGCGAACCGAGCGGCGTAACGGCGCGTGTATACCCAGCACCAGTTCTAGCTAAGTATTTGCTCACATCGCGACCCCGTTCAGCATCAGTTAGAAACTTCATCGTATCCGCAAGACTGTCGATTGGCATAGCGCTGATAAGGGTCTTCATACTGTCCTTCACAAGGTCCTCTGTAATAGGCTTGCCTTGAGCTATGTTATTAGCACCATTGGCACCTATCATAAACGGCAATGCAAAAACACCTAAAGCAGAGGGTATTGTGTAGTAATCTTTCCCAATCTTAATCGAATGTTCACTTATCTCTTCACGCTTCCAGCGCTCCTGTTCCTCTTTTTCAGTAGGATAAGCACCAGTAATTATACCCGCTGCACCAAGCGCACCTCCAACCGCATACATAGTGGCCCCAGAGCCGGCCTCTTTAACGGCATTTTTGATATGTAACGCAGTTGTTTCTGGTGGTCCACCTGTACGAGCATTTTTCACAGCCTGGAGAGCTGATATACTACCGCCAGCAGCTCGTTTGCTACCCTTTATAGCGCTTCGAGCGATGACTGTAGGGAAGCCCAGATGAACGCGAGTAAGGGCTTTCGCTACAACCTTAGTAACGGCATTGCCGCCGGCCTGAGCAGAGAGGGTGTCGGAAACCCAGGTTTCAATCTTGCCATGAGTAACACCTGATACAGCTGGACCCATAGCATTATTAGCAAGTGCTTGTTGCATGTATCCAAAAGATAAGTTGTCTGGGTCGGCCAGAGAATTAACCATTGCGCGACGGTCTAACTCATCACCTTTGTAACCGGCTTTTTTGAGTTTTACCCGGTACTCGCCGTATATGCCAGAATAAGCGGCAGCATAGATATTACGGTCGCCAATAGTGTTCCCGCTAGTAGTGAAGTTCTTAATAGATTTAACAAGACGATTGCCTTCTGCGCCTTGACGTAACTTAGCATTAGCAACCCAGTTTTCCTGACCAAGCTCAACACCAAGTTTAGCCCCTTTGCGGTTCCCGCCGCCGATAGTCGTGCCAGTAAATTTACGGGCAAGGGCGGCGCCAGCTTTACCGAATGCAGCCTCCTCAGCACGAACGCCCACAGTGTTAATAAAATTATTTATCATCACACGGCTACTAGAAAGTAAGCCAGCGTCCACCCAGTCCATCGTATAAACACCAGCCTTTTTCTCTAGGTCTTTAACAAAACTCTTGGTTTTCGGGTTAGAGCTTTTCCGACTGAGTTTAGCCCCAACTTTGTATTCCTCGAATCTCGCAGCCCGGTCAGCCTTATCAGCGGCCTTAAAGGAGTCTATCGCCTTGATGGCATTAGCTTCAGACGGGTCACTATAAAATGCCTCAACAGCAACGTTCTCATTATCGCGGGCCTTGGCAAACGCCTCATTCTTGGCGATAACGGTATCGAAATCTGTATCAGTAAGCCTAAGCGTATCGTCAGTACTGCCCTGCAATTTACTCACAAAGCGGTCGGTTAGCTTATCGGCAGTAGCAGTCTTACGAATAGTGCGTTCAACAAGGGCAAGCACTTGAGCAGCATCAGTGTGACGCTTGTTTACTAAGTCGTTGATTAACTGGCGTTCAGGAGTACCTTGTTTATACCTTGTTTGAATAGCCTTGAGAGCATCAGCATTTGGGCCGCTCAAAAAGCCATCTTCTGCAACTTTGTCCATAACAGTGTTATAAGAGTTTTTAGAAGCTTCATCAACTCCGCGCTTGGCGGCAGCTTCTTGGCTGACAACATCATATTCCTGACCCTTAGAATATTTACCCTGAGATTTGCCAGTTTCTCCGGTGGTAGCATTATCATTTATCTTAGTAGCAGGTAATTCTCTCTGTGGTGTTTTTGCAGGCGCTTTAATTTTAGCTGGTGCTTTTACAGGGGCGACCATATCCTCGCCACTAATAGCCTTATTCAGAGATTCTTGTTGTCTCTCCGCTTTATTGGCGGCCTGAGCCTCAGCAACGTTGCGATAAGGGTTGTCTGTCGTCCCTTTTGGCGCAGCTTTTACTGGAGGCCCATCAACGGCCTTAGCTGGAGTCAGGGCATTATCGAATGTCGCAGGAACGGTCGAGTCAGCTTGTAGCGTTGGATTTGATACGGGTCCATCTATAAGCTGGTTGGCAGTCTGAGCCACTACCGGAATGTCACTCTGAGCAGCATCACCGTAAACCTGACTTTGTTCAGGCGTAAGCGCATTTGGTGGTGGTGCATCAGATATGGCAGCCGCCACCGGCGGTGTGTCTATCGGCACGGGATTATCAACCTGCTGGACAGCCCCAAATGGCTGTGACGGCGCACGTTTCGCAGAGGAAGCAGCCTCAGTAATAGCGGTGGAAATATCAGAAATATCATCGGCACCGGTGATGGTGTTGGTAGCACGGTTTAAGACATTGCCGTCAGCATCAGGAATAAGCCGCTGGACAATCGCACGAACGGTAGCTTTATCCGGATTTTTCGATAAGGCGTGCATAACCAGACTGAGCGGATTCTTCGCCCCGGTTTCGCGGTAACTGGCACCAATCATTTCAGCATTTAACGGGTCAGCCACAATCTCGTCAGCGTTAGTTCGCAGACCATCGTTAATCTGCTCAATGCTAGGATTCTCGCCGGGCAATTCCTGGCCTTGCCGCTGGTAAGCTGGAGCGTCGAGCGGGTCAAAGTTATCTAATTCCTGTTGGCGTAAAGCCGGAAGTTCAGCCTCAGATTGAGCAATTTCATCCGCTTGACGTTGGTATGCAGGGGTTTTGTCTGACCCAGGTTCAACCGCAGCTTGGCGTGGATTCGTCTGCGCATCTACGGCTGCTTGCCTACGAGCCTGTTCGGCAGCAGCTTCGGCCTCGATTTTAGCAATGTCAGCCTGCCGATTCGGATTAACTGACTTGATACCAGCTAGGCCGTCTGGGTCAGGAGCTTTTTTCAGCCTACTATTCCCAAATAATAGCGAAGTACCAGTACCGACAGCAGCACCATGGGCAATGCCAGCTGCGTCAAATTCGCCGGTCAAATATTGTTGGCCGCCGCCAGCTATCCCCGCACCAACACCAGTACCAAAACCGGCCTGGATAGCTTCTTTTTTGGCAGCCTGTTTGATTGCTTGTTTCGTAGACTGGTCAACAGCACCGTCTTTAATTTTCTCTATTGCAGCCTTTTTCAAACCGCTGGCAGCACCTGACCTGAGAAAACCAGTTATACCCAGTAAATCAAGTGGGGCGGCACCATAACCGATATTACGCATGTTCTGTAGCTTCCGTCGCATATCAGGGTCGAGAGCCGCCATTTCTTCTTGAGACATGCCAAATTCGTTTTTATCACGCTGTTTTTTGATGGCATCTGCGGTACTATTGTTACCCCCGGCTCGGGCGTCATTTTCAGCTTTGGCTAGCCCAAGGTTTAGGGCAGAGCCAACACCGGGTATCCATTGAGCAATCTCTTGAGCCTTGTCGGCTTGTCCTTTTTGTTTACGCAAAATCTCACCGCTTGCATCACTTTTACGGCCAGTCTCTTTACCATAATCAAGAACAACTGCGTCCCGGTTCCAACCATTTTTCTCCTGGAATTGACTGGTCGCTCTGGAGCGGGCTATAACTTCGGCGTCACGCTCAATAGCTCCCTTATTTAAGAGGTTGCGACCGAGAAAACTCTCGCCCTGTTCACGTTGTTTTTTTGCCGCCTCTAGGTTTGCCGCTGTCAGTTCGTCTAATTCGCGGCGTTTCTTTACTGCGGGGTCTTCCGCTTTCCTTAGCACGTCGCTGGAACCACCACCTAAATTCTGGGTCTTTTGGAGGAACGGTATATTGATTCCATTGTTCAGAGGTTGGCTCACTAGGTTTAACGGGTCGGAACTCTGGTTTTGGTTGTTGTTTTGGGGCGCATCGTAAGAACTTCCGGGCGCTTTCATAGGCGCTCGCCAAGTTTGAGCGGGTTGGTTTTGCTGCCGTTTTCGGCGCTCCTCCTCCTCGTTGTCGAACGGATTTATCCAACTTACTGCTTTCTTTAATCTGTCGAAGAACGCCATTCATACTCCTAAGCTGCTGTTAGCTGCTTTTTCTTATTTGGTTGGGCTACTAAACCAGGGATATTTTGACCGGGTTGAGTTGGAACAGCCTTGACGACAGTACTGTCGGCTCCAGCCATGTACTCAGATAGCGCACCAGGAGTAAAAGCAGCTCCAGAGTAGGCAATATTAGCGTTAGGCACATTAGTTCGCGCTACCTCGGGGTATAAGCTCGAAGCTAAACCGGTATATTTCTGAGCATTACCGGCATCGCCCATTGCAGAATAATCATTAGATAGTTGCGAGTAAAAGCCCATACGAGATTTAGCCGCATCACCACGGGCGTTCTGCCTGGCGTTTTCGGCGTTCATATCAGCGTTCTCACGGCGATTCTTGTCCTCACGACGGAATGTACCGATAGCGGTATCGAGATTTGTTTGGTTGCCAGAATAGTTGTCGGCAGCCCCAGAAAGGTCATCGTTAGCACCCTTAGTGACAGCACGGTTAGCTAAATCAATCCCAGAACCGTTTAGGGCGCCAATACTGGCAAGTGAACCAAATAAACCTTGGCGACCCTGAGCAGCGTTGACCATGGCGCTCTGCTTATTCTGTTGTAAGTTGTTTTGGTTATTATTAGAATTATCGGTATAAATACCCTCGTTAGCAGTAGCTTCCTCGGCGTACTGGCCTTTTAATCTATTAACTGCTGTATCAATAGAACCAATGCCAGCACTTAATTGTTGATCGACGGCGCCAAGCCCAGCATTTTGCAGGGCAATAGAATTTGAGCGGTCAGGCTTCGGAGGTTCTCCGCCACCGCCACCTCCACCGCCACCGCCAGACGGGGCTTGTCTTGATTGCTGTGGTGGGTTAGGGTCTGCTTCCAGACCATAACCACGATCAGACCAATATTTAACACTATTAGCGTCTGCTCGTCCCGCTGAGTTCACCCCTTGTGAACCGGCCACCCAGACATTTCCGTCTGCCCCTATCCAGAAACTTCCATTTGGTACTGCCGCCATTATTCATACCCCTTTTAGATCAATTACATTCGTATTGTAACACTGACTATTAACGTTTTCATAAAAATTGTGCAACGATTTCATCTTTGATTATGTCCCAATTCTCAGGGTTTGCAACGTATACGAATGTGTTGCCTTTTTTCAGACGTTGCAAGGTTGGTTTTTGGCCGGGGCGGAATGGAGCTTTCGGTCCTTTTTTCACCTCAATCGCCAGCCATTTATTCTCATACAATCCAATGACGTCCGGGCAGCCAACTGGCACCCCGGGGAGTACGCGAGTAGTTAAAACATAGACGTCGTGGGAACGGAGCCATTTAGTTATCTTACTTTGGAGAGGGGTTTCGGTCATATTGACTGTCCATTCCTGGTACATCAATTACATTGGCATAGTCGAGTATAAAGAGCCAGACTATTATACTAACAATAAGCAACGGGAAGAACGTCCATCGGAAAATGTGGCGCTGCTTAGGCGGCTTCTGATGGCGATATTTCATCTTTTTGTTCCTTGTTTTTTTCTTTTTCAATAAACTTTTGCATTTCGGCGAACTTAGCTGTTTCACCCCAGGTATCGAAGCGGTAAGTGACCGCATTTCGAGTTTCTTCATCGGTCACTGTAATATGAATCTTTTTATCGTCCATTGTCGTCAAACTCCCTTAAATTGTTAATACCACCTTGCAATTCAGAGGTAACACTGGTACTGATTGTTACTACGGCCGCATCTTTCAACTCATACAGCCGTAGCTCAATGGTTTCCTGGCCATCGCGGTGACGCACGGTGCGGTCCTCTACTATTTTATACTTGTTATGGTCACGGGGGGAAATATTATGTCGAGCCATCATTTTGCTTTTAGCGTCACCCACGGCAGACATTCGCTCCCCCCGCAGTTTGTTCAGTGTTTTGCCGAATAAATTATTGGCTGGCCGTTCGGTTTCACTGTTGGGGGTCATGATGGTTTCCTCATTTCTACTAGTGCGTGTGTTAGCTCCATACTGGTACGTTTTTAGTCGTTTTACCATCGAGAGATCCTATAATGTCCACACTTGTCACCGCGACAAGTGTAACCTTGCTCTGTGCGTTCACAAATCTCAACGGTGGTTAGGCGTGTATGCAGCCATTTCAAAATATTCATCTAGTGCTTGCTCCTTTGGCATTAGCTCCTACTAGGTCGGCATTGGTGCGGATTTGAGTTATTAGCTCTGCAACGCCACAAGTATAGCCGTTCTGCCAATAATCAGGACGATTAAAAATATTTGATTCGGCTATAAAATCAGCGTAGGTTGGCAAAATGCTTTCTAACCACTCCAGCTTGTGTTGGTGTATGGCTGATAGGGCAGTGGGCATGTTCTTGAGTATTTCATCTTTATGGACTCGCCTGATCTTAGTTACGTAGTCTTGCTGTAGTAGTGATGGTAGATCGTTAGTTAAAAACATCACCGTATCTTCAACCATACTTTCTAATATCTTCTCCAACTCACTTGCGGTTTCACTGTTGGGGGTAGCTTTTGAGTCATTAGCAACAAAATCTAATGCTTCCTGCTCTGTGTCAAAACTCATTCCTGCTAATTGTTGATCTGTGTCGTACATAGCAACCCACTTATTATCGAACTTCTTTACACCGTAATATTCGCCTTGACTACTCATAGGTAATTCTCCATTTGATTTTGCATTATTTTGTGAATATCTTTAGCCAAACAACTTGAGGAACAATATATAATTCTCCATTCATCATCGTGTGAGCCTCTAGTATGTGACTCAATTATTTTTTCTATGCTTTTTAATAGTGAGTAATGCCGAGCTTTAGGTTTTATATTCGCCAGAGCCTTCGCTGTTTTGTCTGCGGTTTCACTGTTGGGGTGGTTAGGACTCATAATCTACCTCTTTAATCAGTTTTAAAAGCGCTCTAGTGGTGTTGTCGTCACCGCCGTATAAAGGCTTTCCATCTACTTCAATAGTGAAATAGTCCGAAGT
>JBPCJO010000083.1:0-9566 GCA_051005235.1 Saccharimonadales bacterium (SeqCode) | reverse complement strand
ACATTTATGACCTGGAACCTCTTACATTTGGCGAGAACACTAAAAGAGCTGGGCGGTTTTCCGGCTCATGGAAATCAGCCGAATAAAAGGGAGGCCGGTGCCCGTTTTGATTTTGAGAATCCAGAATACCGCTAATCAAACATTATATGAGATACTAGCTATATGGCAACGACTGTACACATTCGGGATTTTACTGATCCAACCTGTCCCTTTTCATACTCGCTTGAACCGACAAGGTGGCGCCTCAGGTGGCTCTATGGCGACCAGCTTAGCTGGCAGTCTAGTATGATCGTGCTCTACACAACGATTGATCCGACGATTACCCCAGAAATGTTAGCCACAACCCGTAGCAAATTACGAAAGTTTTACGGCATGCCGATTAACGATGAACCGGCGGCGCGCTTGAGCACCACTATTGATGCCTGCCGTGCCTACATTGCAGTCAGACTAAACGCACCGGAGCAGGCCGATAGCGTCCTCCGTAAACTGCGAATCGCCGTGATGAGTGGAAAGCTACCAGATGAACCAAGCGTAATTACCGATGTTGTCACTTCGGTCGGTATTAACCTTGAGCACTATACCGATTGGCTCGAGCAAGCCGGTGTTGAAGCCTTGCTACGAACAGACATGCGCGAAGCCCGTGAGCCCAGTGCAGTCGCCTTAACGCTTCGGCATAAGTTAGGCGTAACACCAGAAGGAACCAAGCGCTATAGCTCTGGCTCGTATCGTTTTAGCATCGACGGTGAGACTGTTTTTGAACTACCCGGATTTTGGCCAACTGCTACCTACGAAGCGGCTATCGCCAATATCGCCCCCGAACTACAGCGTAAAGATGACACCTCGAACGTCCGTGACGTTCTAAAATGGGCCGGCGAACCACTTGCTACCGCCGAAGTAGCGTCGATTATGAACAAACCTATCGAAGATATACGCTCAGAACTCCAAAACATAGCCACTATGGAATCGGTAGGGCAAGATGGTTTTTGGAGTCTTAACCCGCCACCAGAGGATAACTAATGTTAAAAACTGTTCAAAATTATATTCGCCGGGCGTGTGAACAAGCTGGGTTCAAACAAGCTACTATTGATGATGTGCTTAAAATCAATGCCGAGCATTCATTCAAAATCGAACATAGCAACGGCAATAGTTATCCAGCCTACCGGATACAACACAACAATAAACGTGGCCCATACAAAGGCGGTATCCGCTTTCACCCCAAGGTAGATATTGACGAAGTCCGGGCACTGGCAACTCTTATGACGTTAAAAACTGCCATTGTTAACTTGCCACTTGGTGGCGCCAAAGGCGGCGTTGTTGTCGACCCGCGCCAATTAAACGACACAGAGCTCGAGGAATTAAGCCGCGCCTACGTTCGCCACCTCGAGCCGCACATCGGCCCTGACGCCGATGTGCCTGCTCCTGACGTTAATACCAATGCCAAGATCATCGACTGGATGGTCGACGAGTATCAAGAACTGACCGGAGACACCAGTAAAGCTAGTTTTACCGGTAAAAGTGTTTCAAATGGTGGCAGCCTCGGCCGCGAAGCCGCCACCGGGCGAGGTGGCGTCATTGCGCTCCGCGAGCTACTACGCAGTAAAGACGAACTTACAAAACCACTCACCGTAGCCGTACAAGGCTATGGCAATGTCGGTTCTTATTTTGCCACCATCGCAGCAAACAACCACCCTAACTGGAAACTGGTGGCCACCAGCGATTCGGCCAGCGCCGTTTATAACCCCGACGGCCTCAACGCTCACGAATTAGCCGATTTTAAGAAAGACGGCGGTCGTTTTAAAGACTATCAAGCTTCTGTGAAACAACTTAGCAACGACGATCTTTTACATCTTGATGTAGACATATTGGTACTGGCAGCGCTAGGCAACTCAGTGACGGAGTCGAATGTTGCCGATATTCAGGCCTCATATCTGTTAGAGCTAGCCAATGGACCAATCACCGAAACGGCCAACCGGGAACTTACAAAACAAGGCAAGGTGATCTTGCCAGATATTATTGCTAACGCCGGTGGCGTGGTGGTCAGTTACCTTGAGTGGTTACAGAACAAACAAAACGAAACCTGGTCCGAAGAAAAGGTAAATGGCCGCCTCGAAACACATATGACCGAGGCGATGCAGGCATTATTGCAGATCGCCCGCGACGAGAATATCGACAGCCTTACTGAGGCAGCCTACCTGCTGGCGGTTCGCAGGCTAGCTAATTAATACAAGGAGACCACGATGCAAAAAATTGTTCTAGGCGGCGGTTGCTTTTGGTGTCTCGAAGCCAGCTTTAAGCTCATTAACGGGATTGAAGCAGTTGTCTCTGGTTACGCTGGTGGAGCCGCGACCGACGCCGAATACTATGCAGTCGGTAGTGGCAGCACCGGCCACGCCGAAGTAGTAGAAATTACCTTTAACCCCGAAGTTATTTCTCTTGATGAAGTGCTTGATATTTTTTGGGCAATCCATAACCCAACCACCTTAAACCAACAAGGCAACGACGTCGGGCCACAATACCGTTCGGTTATTTTTTACGCCGATGAACAACAGAAAAATACTGCCCAAGCCTCTATTGAAAAGGCACAGGAGTTATGGGACGACGCCGTGGTCACCCAACTCACAGCCTTAGAAAAATTTTATCCGGCTGAACCCGAACATCAAGATTATTTCGAAAATAATCCTGGTAATGGCTATTGCCAAGTGATAATTAATCCTAAGCTACAGAAGTTACGACAGCAGTTCGCAGACCGGATTAAGGAGTCTCAATAATACTTTGGTACTTGTCGCCAGCGATGATTAGGTGGTCGAGCAGGTCAATGCCAAGGATTTTGCTGGCTACCAGTAGACGCTCGGTGACCTCGTTGTCGGCGTAGGTAGCCTCCAGCCGCCCAGACGGGTGATTATGGGCGATAATAATGGCGACAGCGCCGTACTCTATCGCTGGCTGAAAGACCTCGCGCGGGTGCACGATGTTAGAAGTCATGCTGCCGACCGAAATTACTTCTTCGTGGACGACGCGGTAGCGGCTATTTAAATACAGACCGCGCAGTTGCTCTTTTTGCATTTGGCCCATATCTTTTAAGTAATCAAAAGCTTGTTTGGCAGTACTGACAAAGATTGCCCGCCCAGCCCGTTCTTGATAAAAGCGGCGACCAAGTTCAAAACTTGCAATCAACTGGCAAGCCTTGGGCAAGGGAATCTGTAGCTCATCGGCCAGACGCTGCGGGTTTGTCTCGTTTACAATGGCCCGTTCGCCGTATTCTTTTAATATCCGGCCGGCCATCGACATGACCTCTTCTTTTTTTGTACCGACGCCCAGTAATACCGCTACCAGCTCTGCCATCGACAAACTGCCTGGCCCGCCAATAGCCAGTTTTTCTCTGGGCTTTTCGTCCGACGGTAGGTCTTTAACCTTGAGTATGTAACGCGAGTCACCCTCGCCCATGACAGAATCGGTGTCGGTAAATCGGTATAGCGTGGCGGTGGCGGTACTCATATCTGTTTATAATAGCAAACGCCAACAGCTTTTTATAGCTATCTAGTGTGTTTTAATAATTTGGTAATGATTTCTTCACGGGCTTTTACTCGACCGTACACTCAACATAAGCTAACATAGTAATCGTATATAATCCGTATATACCCTCTACCCCTGTTAGTAATGAATACTGAATACATACGAATTATATACGATTACTATAGTCCCCTAAACACAAACCCTATCGATTCAGACTGATGGATCAGTGAACTAAAAACGTTCTTTTTGATTGAGGTATATAGGTAGATATGAGGTAGCTTGCATTAAAACAGTGGTACTTTTGGCACATTTCATACATAATGACAACAGGTAAGCCTATGAATCAGCGAAAAGCAGACTATGACTTTTTAGCCAACGGTGGTGAAATGGGTGATCTAATTGCTAAAAAAGATTGGTCCACGCACCCTCTCGGACCAATCGATGACTGGCCGCAAAGCTTTAAGTCGGCTTTAAGTATCTGTCTGTACTCAAAATTTCCGATGGCTATTTATTGGGGCAAGGCTATGCATTTGCTCTATAACGATGCCTGGAGTCCGATTGCAAAAGATAAGCACCCAGCCGCATTAGGTCAAACCGCCCAAAAAGTATGGGGCCCAGCCTGGGGTCCAATGAAACCAGCTATGGTGCGAGTACTCAAGAATGGCGAAGCCTCCTTACATAAAAATGCATTGCCTCCCTTGAAGAGCAATAATTTCATTCAAGAATCGTACTTCGACTACACTCTCAGCCCAATCTTTGGAGAAAATCAGCAAATTGTCGGTATTTTTAATGTAGGTAGTGAGGTAACTGAGCGGATACTAACAGAACGCCGCAACAATACGCTACGAAAACTATCGGAAAAATCAATTATTGTTGAGTCGGGTGAGGCAGCTTGTATTTTAATTGCCAACGTTTTGTCTGAAGCGCCCGAAGATATACCGTTTGGCCTGCTTTATTTGATTAGTCGTGATAGGCAAAAGTTAAGGTTGGTCGGTTGCACTTCGATAGATCATGATGATCCAATCGCCTATACAGCTATCGACTTAAAAGCGGCGAATTATATTTTACCGTTTAAGGAAGTGGTCGAGAGTAAAAAACCGCAATTAGTCGAAGGCTTAGACCAGCACTTTGAACTGCCGGGTGGCGTCTGGGACGAAATGGCTACCAGTGCGGCGCTGGTACCGATTATCCGCCCTAACACGAAAGAGTTATACGGCGTCTTTGTGGGCGGTATTAGTCCGCGACTAACATACGATACAGCCTACGGTCGTTATTTTAAACAGATTACCGAGTTAGCCGCATTTTCCATCGGGAACGCCTATGACCTAAAGCGAAAGCTTTTACTCGAAGCCCGCGAACGGCAAGCTCAAGAACGGCTGCAAACCGCCTTGTCGACAGGGTCGATTGGCATCTGGCTTTGGGATATTCCAAGCAATAAGGTAATTGCCGATAAGAACTTGGCCTCTCGATTAGGAGTTGATTACGAAAAAGCAAAAAATGGTCTGCCAATCTCGGTGTTTACCGAATCAATTCATCCCGATGACCACGAATGGGTAACCAGAGATATCCGGCGGGCTATCGAAGATACGAAACTTTTTGAAGCAGAATACCGCACCGTCGGCCCAGACGGAGCGGTAAAGTGGGTACTTGCCAGGGGAAGGGTCGAAGATGATGCCAATGGTGAGCCAACTAGATTTCCTGGCGTGATGGTGGATATTACCGACCGCAAAGAAATTGAGCATGAGCTAGCAAATACCGAGCGTACGTTTGACGCCTTGTTCGAATCGAGCATTATCGGTGTTATCGTCGCAACCCTCGATGGCCAGATCCACGAAGCTAACGAGACGTTCTTGAATATGTTTGGCTTCAGTAAAAAAGACCTAGCGGATGGGTTTTACTCCCATATGATCACTCCATCTAAATCTAAAGGTGTTACGTCGATCATTTATCAAAAATTACGTGAAAAAGGCGAGGTAGAACCAGTCGAAAGAGAATACGTTCGCAAAGACGGCACTACGATCCCCGTCCTTATCGGCGCCGTCATGATCTCGGGTTCTACCGACCGCTTTATTTCATTTATGCTCGATATTTCAGAACAAAAACAATTGCTAGCACTCAATAAAGCCAAAGATGAGTTTATATCAATCGCGTCTCATCAGTTACGAACGCCCGCTACTGGCGTAAAGCAATATCTTGGCATGTTAATAGAGGGCTATGCCGGAAAACTTACAAAAGGGCAGCAAAAAATGCTAGAAACTGCTTATCAAAGTAATGAACGGCAGCTAATTATCGTTAACGACCTGTTGCGGGTTGCCCAAGCTGACGCCGACGAAATTCAACTCAGATTTGAAGACACTGATCTTACTATTGTGATTCAAGCTATCCTCGACGAACAAGCTCAGAAATTTGAGAAAGCTGGGCAGTCAATTGAATTTATCCAAAACAGCCGTGGCAAGGTAGCGCCGCTAGATCCGTTACATATCCGTATGGTGCTCGAAAATATTATAGATAATGCCCACAAGTATACTCCCGCTAATAAGACCATCACCGTAACGCTGTCCCATAAGCGAGGTTCGATGATTGTCAGCGTCAAAGATCAAGGTGTTGGAATATATAAAAAAGATATGCCAAAGTTATTTAAAAAGTTTTCACGGATCGAAAACGCCTTGTCTATGAGTGCCGGCGGTACCGGACTCGGACTGTATTGGGTCAATAAGATTATCGACCTACATGAGGGCACCATTCAAGTTAACTCACGCTACCGCCACGGAACTGAGTTTGTGATTACCTTACCGATTAATAGCCCTAAAGGATAAGATTTGTTATCATAAGAGGGATAAACAGTGGAAACAAACAATATGCATGTAAATTCTCGCAATAAGGCTCAATTCTTTTATGTTAAGTATGTGCTTATTGTGCTCTGCGTTGCTTTATTATTTATTGTTGCCCGAAGTGTCTTTGCTGCCAATGCGTCAGCTCCAAATGAACCAGCCCCAAGCGTTTTATCTGCTGTAGCGATTGGCCAAGAACCGTCGCAAGAGGTACAGCCCAAAGCTCCCAAGCGAGAAGTCAACACTTCGAATCTTCAGAACGCACTCAAGCTAATTACTGAAAAATATCCCTACAACACTAGCGTTTCGGTTGTCGACCTAAATTCCGGTAACCTCATTCAAACAGGCGACAGTTACCCGTTTATCGCCGCCAGCACCACTAAATTGCTGAGCTCAATGCTGTATTTAAACAATGTCGAAACCGGCCAAGCCAGCCTAGATGATGAAATTGGCGGCAAAACAGCCCGTGCCCAACTAGAGCTTGCCGTCAACAAAAGCGACAACGAAGCCTGGACACAGATCAATAATTACTTAAATCGAGAGAGCTTGGCCGTCTACGCCAAAAAACAAGGCTTAACTAGTTATGATGCGACTAAAAATACCATTACCTCAAACGATATGGCATTACTGATTGCTAAGTTTTACAAACGCGAATTGCTCAACGACGAACACACCAAACTCTTACTGTCCTGGATGCAAAATACCTCCGAGGAACGCTTTATTCCGCCAGCTATACCGCAAGGTGTTGCGCTCTACCATAAAGCCGGCTACTTGCCCGAACGCGTCCACGATGTCGCCATTGTCGATAATGGTAGCGCGCCATTTGTAATTGTCGTTTATTCTAAGTCGTTTACTGACAGTTATGACTTTGGCGCCGGGCAGCAGTTATTTAAGCAAGTCACCGAGCAAACTGTAAAGACCTTCCAGTAATATGCCCAGTTACGCATTGTTTAACCGCCTGAATTATTTTAGTCATCTGATTGCAGAGTTTAACAAAGCTGGTCCTGGCGATACTATCGTTTTAACTACCATGGAGTTCCGGCCTGACCAACCAGCTATTAATAATATCGCCGACGCCTTGTGCAAGGCGGCTCAAAATGGAGCCAAGGTAACTTTTCTGGTTGATGCCTACTCGTTTATGCTCAAACCTGGCACCGTCCTAGGGCCGTTGTTTTTTAGCAAGAAAGATCCACGCCTTGGGTATGGTGAATTTAAACCAGTTGTTGAGGCTGTTCACCGCCTACGCGCCAACAACGTAAACTGCGTCGTAATCAATAAGCCTCAGCGACCACTTAAAAATCCATTCGGCGGCCGTTCCCATATCAAATTCGCCGTTATTAATGAAGAGGTGTTTATCGGTGGATGTAATCTGAGCCACCCCGAGCAACTTGATGTAATGGTGCGCACGCATAACGCGAAACTGGCAAGCTACATGTTAGAGTTTACCGCCGATGTTATTTATAGCAAAAGTGTCCGCCGAGCCCTCTGTAACAGGGACGTTGGCTTTAAAATTGATGACGAAACCGAGTTGCTGATTGACGCGGGGGTTAAGCGACAGTCATTAATCTATAAACGTGCTTTTGAGCTTATTAACAGCGCAGCCAGCCGAGTCTACATGACCTGCCAGTACTTTCCAAATATCCGCACGCCCGCTGAGCTTGCCAAGGCCCATGATCGCGGCGTAGCAGTGCACCTGGCCTATAACCACCCCGATCAACACCGACTACCGATCCGTGGTATTCAAAAACGCACACTGGCCTATAAAAAGAAACGGTTGCCGAGTAGCGTCTTTAAAAACCAACTGAATATGGACAGCGATTACCTTCATGCCAAAATTTTATTGAGTGAAAAAGAAGTTATCGTCGGTAGCCATAACTTTGTCAAAATGGGCGTTAATCTCGGCACAGCCGAGATCGCCCTCCGTAGCACCTCTAAAGATTTCATACGTACTGCCCGTAACTGGATTACCGCGCTGTAGAGTCGCCTATGATGCTTCCACTTCACATACCAAAAGGTTGCCCAGACTGGGAGAACACCCCTGTTAGCAAACGGAATAGATGGCAAATCATAGCTGCCAGCACCAAAGGAGTCGTAACGCCGGCAAATATCATCAGCGTTGCAGGTGGAATACTGGTCATTAGCGGTTTATTTAAATTTACTGACGAAATTACCTTAACTGGCTTATGTATGGTAACGATTGGCCGGACAGCCGATGCCGTTGATGGATATGTAGCCGACCTGACTGGTACAAAAAGCCCGTTCGGTGAACTTGTAGATACCAGTATCGACAAGTTGGTCGCCGCATTAGCAATTATTATTTTGTATACAGACCAGCTGTTACCAATCATTTTCTTAGTGGTTATAGGTCTACATACAATCCTTAATAGCAGCTTGTCGTTATTTGGCCGAAGCCGGAAGATAATAATCCACGCCTCTTTTACCGGCAAGTTAGCCACCGCCATGTTGTGGATTATCATTATTACCTATATAACACACAGTTATTTTGGAGCCTACGACCGGTCTGCCTTGCTCACCACTATGTTATTTGGCCTGTCGTGGGCAGCGTTTATAAGCTTTGTTATTTTAGGTACCCAATCTTCTATGAGCTATATCCGCCAGCTTACTAAGTAAAGCCAAAATCAGTATCGTTAAATAAAAGACGCCCTTGGATAAGGGCGTCAAAAGTACAGAAATTTCAGTATTTATATGCGGGCTTTGTCTCGTCGGCTAGATTCGACTTTTCGTGCCCATTGGCTGGCAAGTTCATCATATAGGTTCATTAGTTTATCCTCTGCGTCGTACTTTTCTTGCATCGGATCTTTTCTATATGTTTTTCCCATTATTTTTGCTCCTTTTTTAGCCTTAACTAAGCATTATCATTGTCTAACTTGGTGTATTATGTGGCTGTAATATATCTAACTAAAACCTTATTTGTCTGCTTTATCCTCCTAGAAAATGAGTCATTACAACTGGTTACTACGTTGTGTTTTGGTACTATACCTACGTTTCATTAAAATTTAATGAAACGTAGGTATGCTATTGAAACGAGATACTATAGACTCACAAAAGATCCTTACCGAAAGCAGTATTGTTAGATTTTTTATAGTTATATGGTTCGTATGGCCTCAGAATAGGGGTATGATAAAAAATCATTACAAACAATTCAAACGCCTGCAACCGTTCAATAGCCAAATTGAACGCGCGCAATACGGCATGCTATTC
>JBPCJO010000082.1:0-1418 GCA_051005235.1 Saccharimonadales bacterium (SeqCode) | reverse complement strand
ACCGTCAAGCCATTCCGTCTATCATAGCTTACTAGGTAGCACTTGGTCAAGAGTCAGTTGGTAATAATCGTAGTAGTAGTAACATCAAACTTTAGTGCTTGATTATTTCTTTTAGTATCCTAGCTTCGTCGGAGATTACCGCGTCTACTCCACTAATGATTACTGCCTCTATCGAAGAGCGATTGTTGGGAGTATAGGCGGCAATTTTAAAACCATTTCGATGCGCGGTTTCAACGATCTTTGTGCCGCCTGAACCTATCAGCAGCTTATAGGGGAGCTGGAATACTTCTACGCCATAGAGTCTGCCGTATAGCTTTAGAGCCACAGTTAGCGGCGGAAACTTAGCGGTTGATAACACTGGGAAACCGCGTAATTTACCAATTGCGGCGCAACTGACTTCAACTCCTGTAGCTCGTCGAACCCGTTGTTTTATTAGCCGGGTATTGCGGCCATGGAAAGAGCCAACGCAGACTCTGCTTAAATCGTCCGGGCGAGAAATCAAAAATTCCGCCAAAGCAGAGCCAGCCTTAAAAGTTTTTGGGTCAATAAACAATTTAACGCCAGGGAAATTATCCAACAGCTCGGCCAAGGTTATTGGTTGCTCGCCGCCTATTCTTAGGCTTTGCGCTATCTCTTCATGTGTCATACGCTGAATTTTAAACCTATAAGGCAAATCTTTATTCGGATTTTTATCAAGCCCCCGGCCGTGAATCGCCAACAACACATTGTCTTTAGTTGGCACAACATCAGTTTCAAAGTAACGATAGCCTAGTTTATAGGCTGCCTGAAAGGCTTTTAAGCTGTTCTCTTTTTCTGCTCCAGCGGCATTGCCGCCCCTGTGGGCCACCGCCACTGGCGTTCTAGTATTTTCCCAGAAACTAGCTGGCTGGTTTTTCTGCTTCATCGTCAGGCTCATCAGGAATTTCCTCCAGCTTATCGACTAAAGCCATCGAGACGACTTTATCATCACCGTTCAGCCGCATGATGATTACGCCTTGGGTAACACGGCTTAGTTCTGGTATGTTCTTGAGTCCGAGCCGGATCGTTTGTCCTGAAGCAGATATCAATATGATTTCTTGTGTGTCATCGCCGGACAAGGTTTTAACGCCTATAAGTTTTCCTGTCTTGTCGTTGACAACGGCCGAGCGGATGCCAACGCCGCCGCGCGCATGCGGTGTAAACTGAGCGACTTTAGTTCGTTTTCCGTAGCCGCTATGGCTTATGACGAATATACTTGAGCCTTCTTCGACTATGTCCATGCCGACAACTTGGTCGTCTTTGCGAAGCCTTATGCCCCTAACTCCTCGAGCACCGCGACCCATCGGCCTAACGTCTCGTTCGTGGAACCGTATAGCCTGGCCTAGTGAAGTCGAGATTACGATTTCGTCTTCACCGGTTGTCATTCTGATCCATTTTAG
>JBPCJO010000081.1:0-13983 GCA_051005235.1 Saccharimonadales bacterium (SeqCode) | reverse complement strand
GGCCTACCCCGTATCAGATGGTGCTATTTGGCTACCACCACGGTGGACACGAGTTTATTAAGACCTTCCAGGAGATGCACAAACGCTTTTTGGTTATCGACTACGACCCCGAGGTTATCGACCTGCTTGACCATAAAAAAATCGACTACTTGTACGGCGACGCGACCGACCTCGAGTTACTACACGAAGCCGGTATCGAAAAATCCAAACTCGTCGTTTCGACCATCAATGACCACCCCACTAACCTCTTTTTAGTAAAGTTGATCGAGGAACTAAACCCCAACGCCGCCATTGTCTGCCACGCTAATAATATCCGGGAAGCCACTGCCCTTTACGAAGCCGGCGCTAGTTATGTGATGATCCCGCACCACATCGGCAGCGAACGTATGAGCGCCTTCATTAAGCGCACCGGCATCAACAAAGCAGAGTTCGACAAGTACCGCCGTAAGCACCTGGCATACTTGGAGGCGCACTTAGGCGGGCCGCTGGGTTAAGCCGTTAGGCAGGCTGGAGTTCTTTTTCTTACTACTTTTTGCTAGGAAAGCGTAAATATCTTTCATCAACTCCTCATTGTCCGCGTCAGTTGATTTACTCTGGGCTACTCCCTTGCTCGGGTCTTGCCCTATGTCAAATTTAGCTTGGCAGCCACGGCAAACGCTACACTGCGCCACTTCAGTCATACCGGGGCGGGTGGGACAAGCTTCTATTCTGCATATGCCAGGCTTCCAGACAAGCGTGGTTGACGTATCAGAAGTTTCTTTTGAAGTGTCATTTTGGCTATTAGCTGCATCTTTGCCAAAAGCATCACTGTTTGTACCTCCGCAGCCGCCACCAACGTTAATATTCTGGCTGGCAATTAACCGGTTATTCTCGGCTTCGTACGCACGTGTGTCTACGCCTGTTTGTTGCGCCACGTACATGCGTTCCGCATTATGATTAATTCGCTGGGCAACTTTAGTATCCATTTGCTTCAAAACGGCTTCATTGCCCGTCATAACTGCTGCTGACGTCCACAGTGTATTCTGCTTGGCTTTTTCGACAATAGCAGCCAGTTGCCTCGTCATTAGGTATGAGTTACCGACCAAATGGTTATTGATAATCTCTGCATCACTTATCTTCCACTTGGTTTGTAAGCCTACAATAAAACGCTCTATTTCGTAGGTTGCGCTGCCCTGTGCAAAACTTTTATCAAGTTCCACCTCAAACCGGAGCCATTGCTGCGCGATATATTCAGCCCGTTTATCGAGCTCAACTTGATCTGAATTGAATTTTTTTATTTGTTCAACAACGCTTGCTTTCATCTGTTGGTCGGCAATATATGGAACTACGGCGCCAACAATATCGACTACGTTTGCGTTTACTGCACTGATTGGTATTTCAAGCTCACGATGAACTTGCATCACCGATAGGGCAGAATCAGGATCTTTAACTGCGATGGATTTGCCAAATATATTGTCCGGATCTTGCAGCATAGCCACCCAGGCATCAAGCGGCACATCTTTTACAAGCAGAGACTGGAGTGTCCGTTTCTGGATGACCCCATTTTCGTCAGTTGTAAGCCAGCTCATTCGTATTGCGTCATCATCAGCCAAATGTTCCTTCTGGGCAACTTCGGGGCTGGCATCTTTTTCACTCATTTTAGGCGAGATAAGAATTTTCAAAATACCGGGCCCTAGATCTTCTTGAGCGTGGCGTGCTTCGTCAATTTCTACGTCTACCCGTTTAATTGCCTCTGGATCGATATGAAATCGGTAGCCACTCATTGCATTCTGAACGGCGGTTTTCCCCATCCACATAAAGACTCCGCCGCGCTCAGCTGCTGGCAGATACTCATGCTCGGTGGTCGATACGGCATGCGGAATACCGCCTTCTTGTACAGCGGTTTTTAAGTTAACCAGCACGTCGGCTAAGACATCATCAGGGTACGAACCATTTTCGAGTCGATGCGCAGCCAAATGGTCGATTTCAGTTAATAACCGCTCGTCGACTGGTATTGGTTGATGTTCTCGTTCTAATGTCTCGGCTGCGGCGGCCATGTGTTCCCTCTGCTCGGAAGTCTGGTTAGTAGCTGTATCGGACTTACCCGCTTGAAGCGCGTTTTACCGTTGCGGCACAGTTCACGAATTGCACGTGATTCCAGCATATTTTATTATGTGTACGTCTATCGTAACACGCTACTGCTAGCGTGCTAGCCGTAAAAATTACACCAGCTGTAGCGTACCCTTACGCGACCAGCGCGACCAAAATAATAACGCCAAGGATAATCCGGTAGTATGCAAACACCTTAAAATCATGCTTTGAAATGTAGCGCAGCAGCCATTTAATAACTAACAGCGCGGTTATGAAGGCAGCGATTGTTCCAACCAACAACGCCGGAGCGCCACCGCTGACCGTATTAAGCTCATCGTGGCCTTTGACCAGCTGGTACGAACCTGCCAATATCAAAACCGGAATGCTCAAATAAAACGAAAAAGAGGCGGCCGTCACGCGGTCTAAGCCCACCAGCAAACCACCCATTATCGTCGCGCCAGACCGCGAAACCCCCGGCACCAGCGCCAGCATCTGGAATAAGCCAACTTTTATTGCCTGCCGAACCGTCAATTTTTCAAAGTGCGACCTCCCTGACGTATTTTTTGGCGCCTTATTATAGGTTTCGATTATCCAAATTAAAATGCCGCCGATAATCAGCATGATTGCCACGGTTAGCGAAACCGCATAGACCGAAAGCGCGTCTTTTAGTAGAAAGCCGGTTATTACTGCCGGTATCGTCGCGGCAACCCAGGCTGTCCAAAAGCGCAACGTAGCCGGGTCGCGGTTTATGAGACCTCTTATTTTATTGATCAAATCATATCGGTAGTACCACACCACGGCCGCGATACTCCCCATCTGGATAACAACCGTAAAGATTTTAGCCGTGTCTTTGTAGCCCAGCAAGTCGCTGGCAACAATCAGGTGCCCAGTACTCGAAATAGGCAAAAATTCAGTAAGTCCTTCTAGAATACCGAGTAGTATTGCTTGCAGTATGTCCATTTTGGTTAATTATAGACTATGTGACTCCCAATCGAGTTAGTCTATTCTGGATCGTTATTCATGTACTGCATGGCACTTTTTGAAAGTATGCACTCAGTATGCCTTCTGTTCATATTTTGATTAGTAGAAAGAGTATGCACTGAATTCATACTTTCAAGAAGTTGTATTTTAGATAAGGACTACACTGTACCTAAAATTAAATCTAGTTGTTACCTGTTAGTCGTTTTTTCAACAGGCTCAGCCGAGGCATAAACGAGCTGGCGGCGCCTTCAAGCCCTAAAACCTTCAACGCGCCCACCAACACATACAATCCGTCAATATCGGTTTCGCTGGGTATCGAAGATTCTTCGGACTGGCGGAATTTGTAGTCGATTTTTTCGATGAGCCACTTTTCTTCGCTGGCTTTAAGGGCAGTGGTTTGGATTTTAGGAGATTCTTCGACGACGTGAACGACTTCTAACGATCGCGCCGAGCGGTCTTTCTTATGGAGATGACCGCGTTTAATCAGGTTGTTTACGTGTAACGACACCGTAGCCACCGACGTATAATTGCAGCCAGCCATGATTTCGCGGTAGCTGGGGCTGTAGCCGTGCTGGACGATAAATCCGTCAATAAAAGTCAGCAGTTCGCGCTGTTTTTTGGTAGGACGGACAATGGCCGGGCTGGCACTGACGGCGCTCATCGCGTGTGTATCCGGTACGCCGCGTGGCCATGGGCATGGTGTGCCAAGACCCGGGCTGGGCCATGCTTGACACGCTTAGTCTTCTTACTGAACTTATCTGGGAAGACCCAAAATTTGTACCAAAGGTAGTTCCAGACGGTAAAGAAAGCCGAGGATATAAACTGGCCAATGTATGGCGTAATACCGATAGTTTTAAGCCAGAATACGATCAGGTAGTCAAGCACGAAGTTAACCAGAGTGATAATAGTGTAGCGGGTGGTGACTTCGGTTTTGTGTTTGGCGAGTTCTGGATTTTTAAAGACCCAGTAACGTTGCAGGGCGTAGTTGACCGACCAGCCGACTAGCGTCGAGATTGACTTGGCGTAAAAAAACGCCAGGCCAAGGCCTTTGTCGATAAAGAAAAACACCAGGTAGCCCGACCAGAAATAGGCGCCGCCGCTAATCATGTACTCAATGAAGCGGCGAAGTTCGGTTTTCTTAGGTTTCTTTATTTTTCGGACCATTTTGTATTTTCTGTACTATCTACGGTTCAGTATATCACTCGAGATAACTTTTCGGCACTATAGACTAGTGGCAAGATTCAAACGCCAAAAAAGCTGCCGGTGATACAATATACCTAACCCATGAAAAATAATGCCTCGCTGGTTTACTCACTTTTTCTGATACTTGGAGATTTTCTGGCGCTCGTTGCAGCCTTTGTCAGTGCCTATGTTTTACGCGTCAAGGTAGACGACCGTCCGCTGATCCAGCAGATCCCGGCCGAGATTTACCTGCAGGCTTTTCTGGCCGTCTTACCACTGTGGATCACCGTCCATGCCTTAATTGGGCTGTACCACCGCAACACCTACGAAAATCGTTTTCGAGAGTTCGGCAAGCTGATAGTTGGTTCGTTTCTCGGCATTTTGGTGGTTATCGGCTATGACTTTGTGGCCGAGGGTAACTTGTTCCCGGCTCGATTAGTTGTCGTCTATGCCCTCCTCCTCGGTTTTAGCTATTTACTACTGTTCCGTAGCGTGGCGCGCTTGCTGCGAAGTGTTTTATTTTCTTTCGGCGGCGGCATTACCAACGTCCTAATTATTGGTGGCGAGGGTAGTGCCCGCAGCGGTATTATCGCCGAACTAGAAAACACCCGACATTCTGGCTATCGGGTTGTTGGCATCGTCGGAGAATCCAAAAAATTCCAGCAATTTAGCAGCTTCGACTTGGCGCTGGCCGGCCTACAAAACACACCAATCCACACTATCGTGCAAACCGAACTCTATAAAGACGGCACAAAAAACGACGAGATTATGAATTACGCCCAAAACCAGCACATCACCTACCGCTTTATTCCTGGTAACAGCGAGTTGTTTATCGGCAACATCGAGGTTGAGTTGTTTCGCGGGACTCCGGTAATTACGGTTCATCAGACGGCGCTGATTGGCTGGGGGCGGGTTTTAAAACGACTATTCGATGTTGTAACCAGTTTGGTTATGATCGTTCTGCTCAGCCCACTTATGTTGTTGGTCGCGGTCGCGTCTAAGCTGCAAGAGCCCCGGGGCCGGGTATTATTTCGGCAAACCCGGCTTACCCAGTTTGACAGGCCGTTCACCGTCTATAAGTTCCGCACGGTGAGGACCAAATTTAACGGGTTAACTCCTGAGGAAGCCTTTGAATTGATGGGCAAACCTGGGCTCGCCAAAATCTACCGCGATTCGGGCGACAGTATCGAAAATGATCCTCGCTTTAGCAACTTTGGACGTTTTTTGCGGGCTGCCAGCCTTGATGAGCTACCGCAGTTATTTAATGTCTTAAAAGGTGATATTAGCTTAATCGGCCCGCGGGCGCTTATCCCAGAAGAGCTTAAAAACTACCGCTACAAGTATCATATTCTTAGCGTGCGGTCTGGTTTGACCGGCCTGGCCCAGGTGTCTGGCCGCCGTGACATTAGCTATGAAGAACGCCGCAAGCTCGACGCCTACTACGTCCAAAACTGGAGTTTTTGGCTCGATATCATTATTTTGTTAAAGACGATCCGCACCATTTTGGGCGGTACCGGAGCTAAGTAATACGTTGACAAAATGTATTACATTTGCTAAAGTAATACTATGACGTATCAAACAACGATGACCAGCAAGGGGCAAGTAACTATTCCTGCCGATATACGTAAAAAACTTGGTTTAAAGCCAGGCCAGAGTATCCAGTTTGAGTTCCGGGGCAACGAAGCCATAGTAAAGGCGCAAACTTGGCAAGCAGACTTAGAAAAAATTCAAAGAAAGATGCAAATCCACTTGAAAAAACAAGGTATTAAGCCACTCAGTAGCAAGAAGCTTGACGAAGCAATTAATAAAGCAGCCGAAGCAGCTGCCACGGAGCGTTACCTGAAAAGCCTATGAAGTCCTTAGATACAAATATAGTTTTGAGGCTTTTGTTGGGTGATGTGGCTGAACAATCGGCTGCGGTCAAACAGATGATATCTGACGCCAAGCCAAATAGTCTGGCGGTGGCCGACATAGTATTTTTTGAATCGGCCTGGATACTGAGCGGCCCAATGTTCGGCGTTGACCGAAAAACAATTGGCGAACTACTTATCCAGATTACCAATATCCCGCAAATCAACTGTAACCGGACAATGCTCCAAAAAGCAGTTCCGCTGTATATAGCCCATCCTGCCCTATCCTTTGTTGATGTCTGCCTGGCGGTTTACGCTGAACTTAATAATAGTATTCCGCTCCTGACGTTTGATAAAAAATTGGCAGCCCAATTACCTAAAAATGTGACGTTAATGAAGTAACCGTATGGAATCGCATTCTTCAAAACTATCGCCCAAAAAGGTTGCCATCGTCCACGACTGGCTGATCGCCGGTGGCGCCGAACGAGTCGTGCTTGAGTTGCATCATATGTTCCCCGACGCGCCTATCTACACCTCTTACTGCACACCAGAGTGGCGCGAACGGCTCGATAATAAAGTGGTTACCGGCTTTTTGCAGCGTAAGCCGTTCCCGCGGTTACGTAAGTTTGTGCCGTTTTTGCGTATTTGGTGGTTTTCGCGGCTCGACCTGCGCCGTTATGATCTGGTCATCAGCACATCTGGCGCCGAGGCAAAGGGCATTAACGTCCCGCCCAGCACACCACATATAGCGTATATCCACGCGCCGACCCACTACTACTGGAGCCGTTATGACGAATATATGAAGCGTCCGGGGTTTGGGCGGCTCGATCCGCTCGCTCGGGTGGGGCTTAAACTGCTCATAAAACCCCTGCGCAACTGGGACTACAAAGCTGCCCAACGCCCGACTCATCTGTTAGCTAACTCAACTCACACCCAGGCCGGTGTCAAAAAATACTATGGGCGTGACAGCACCGTAGTGCACCCGCCAGTCGACATTGAGCGCTTTAACGGCGCATCGGCGGCAAAACGGGCTGGCTTCGTTATAACGGGCCGTCAGACGCCCTACAAGCGTGTTGATTTAGCCGTTCGGGCGTGCACTCAGCTTAATTTGCCCTTAACTGTCGTAGGTGACGGTCCAGACAACCACCGGCTCCGTGAGCTCGCCGGCCCTAGTATTACGTTTACCGGCTTTGTGGCCGAGAAAGAAGTCGCCCGGTTGGTTAGCAGCGCCGAAGCCTTCTTGTTCCCGGGAGTCGATGACTTTGGCATCTCACCGGTTGAAGCGATGGCAGCCGGCACGCCGGTGATTGCCTATAAAGCCGGTGGTGCGCTAGACTACGTCACTAAAACAACCGGTTTATTCTTTAACGAACAGACCGTAGACTCGCTGGCTAAGGCCTTGCAATCCTTTAATGCTTCTAAATATTCGTCCAGCGATATAAAGAAAGCCGCTGAGGCCTTTTCGAAAGAAGTATTCGCTAAAAACATGACCGCCGAAGTCGCAAAAGTTATATACTAACAACTGGTTTCAAAACTCCCATCATTAGCGAAAGCTAGGCTAATGAGTGCAATTGTACTGTTCTTTTGAGGAAGGGTAGCTGTAGCTACCCTGACGATAAAAACAGTTCAAGTGTGCCATTAGACTAGGTTGTAGTTGATGGGAGTTTTGAAACCAGTTGTAAGCTTTACCGCCCGCAAAGCCCGCAAAAAATTTTTAATCTTACAGGAGAGTACCTTCTATGTGCGGAATCGTTGGTTACACCGGAAAACAAGCAGCCCTCCAGCCCGTGCTGAACGGGCTTAAATCACTAGAATACCGAGGCTATGACTCTGCAGGCATTACTCTGTTCGACAAAACGACAGCCAAAACCTTTAAAGAAATTGGTCGCGTTAAAAACATCGAAGCCGCCAGCACCGAAGACGCGTTAGCCAAGACTGCCCATACCGCCATCGGTCACACCCGCTGGGCAACGCACGGCGAACCGACTACCGCCAATGCCCACCCGCACGCTAACACCGACGAAACAATCTTCGTGGTGCACAACGGTATTATCGAAAACCACCGCGAGATCCGGGCTATGCTCACTAAAGCTGGCTACATGTTCGTCTCTAAAACCGATACCGAGGTAATCCCCCATCTGATCGACTTTCACCTCAAGCAGCACCAGGACTTCCAAAAAGCTTTTACCGCCACCATTCAGGACCTGCACGGAGCATACGCTATCGCTGCGGCCACAACCCATGAACCAGACGCACTGTACATTGCCCGCTTAAGTAGCCCATTGGTAATCGGTGTTGGTGAAAAAGAAAACTTTATTGCCTCCGACCCCAGCGCGATTGCCGAACACACCAAAAAAGTAATCTTTTTAAATGATTATGAAATCGCCAAGGTGACACCGACGGGCGTGTCTGTTCAAAACAGCAAAAGCACCAAATCGGTCAAGCACAATGCGACAGAGTTAGACTATGACATCGAACAAGTCGGGCTCGGCAGCTACCCGCATTTTATGATCAAAGAGATCAACGAAACGCCCGACACAATCCGTTCGGCAACGCGTGGCCGCATTCGGCCTAAGTCTGGCACAGTTAAATTAGGTGGCCTAGAATCTGTCGAGGAGCAACTGCGCTACATCGACCGAATTGTAATTGTCGCCTGTGGTACCTCTTACTACGCCGGGTTGGTTGGCGAATACTTAATCGAGGAAATTGCCGGCATTCCGGTAGAAGTCCACCTGGCTAGTGAATTTAAGTATCGCAGCGAGCCGTTCTCGCGCAGCACGGCGCTGCTAGCCATTTCACAATCGGGCGAAACCGCCGACACGATTGCCGCTATTAAAAAAGTTGAGAATTATGGCGTGTTAAAGCTCGGCATCGTCAACGCTACCGGTTCTACCATCGCCCGCATGACCGACGCCGGCGTCTATTGCCATGCTGGCCCCGAACAGTCAGTCGCCAGCACCAAGGCGTTTATCGCTCAGGTCACCATATTAACCGAGATTGCGCTGCACCTGAGCCAAGGCAATACGCCGCTGTATAAACCAGTTATGAAAGAACTGTTGGCACTGCCCGAAAAAATTGAAACAATTTTAAGCGATACCGCGCCAATTGAAAAGCTAGCTAAAAAATATGCCTCTTACCGAGATGTCATGTTTATTGGCCGGGGCTACCTTTACCCCTGTGCACTCGAGGGTGCCTTAAAGCTCAAAGAGATTTCATATATCCACGCCGAAGGCTATGCCGCCGGCGAAATGAAGCACGGCCCGCTGGCAATGGTTGATGAAAATTTTGCTACCCTGGCGCTCGCCTGCGAGTCTCCTTTACTTGATAAGACCCTGTCTAACATCGAAGAGATTAAAGCCCGCAAAGGCCCCGTCTTGGCTATTACTGACCGGGTTGATAAAAAGGTTAGCGAGCTAACCAAAGATGTAATTTGTATCCCTAAAACAATTGAGCAATTGCAACCACTGCTAATGGCCGTGGCACTACAGTTGTTTTCGTATTATGTGGCGGTAGAAAAGGGGCTGAATGTAGATAGGCCGCGGAACTTGGCGAAGTCGGTGACTGTGGAGTAAAACTTATGAGTAAAATATTAGTAACCGGCGGAGCGGGCTACATCGGCAGCCACACGATTATTGAACTAATGGCGGCTGGGCATGAAGTCGTGGTGGCCGATAACTTCTGTAACAGCAAACCTGAGGCAATTAAACGGGTCAAAAAGCTCACCGGCGCCGGCGCAACTATTCCGCTTATCGAAGTTGATTTGTGCGACGCGGTTAAGCTAGAGCAGGTCTTTAAGTCGCACGAGATTGACGCGGTGATTCATTTTGCCGGTTTAAAAGCGGTTGGAGAATCTGTTAAACACCCGCTACGCTACTATCAAAACAATGTAGGTTCAACGCTTAACTTACTAGAGACAATGCTACGTCACGGGGTTCACAAGCTCGTCTTTAGCTCGTCGGCCACCGTTTATGGCAACCCGGCAAGCGTACCTATAAACGAGGAGTTTCCGCTGGTGGCCACCAATCCGTATGGCGAAACCAAACTGATGATTGAGCGTATGTTACGCGACGTCTGCGCGGCTAATCCGGATTTTTACGTTTCTTGCCTGCGCTACTTTAACCCGGTTGGTGCGCACCCCTCGGGGTTAATCGGCGAGGATCCGAACGGAGTTCCAAATAACTTACTGCCTTACGTAGCACAAGTAGCGGCTGGTAAATTAGAGCAGCTTAACGTGTTTGGCGGCGATTACCTAACGCCTGACGGCACCGGCGTACGCGATTATATTCATGTGGGCGACCTGGCACGTGGCCATGTCGCCGCGCTTGAACACATCAAAGAATATGCTAATTTTGAGCCATTTAACCTTGGCAGCGGCACCGGTTATTCGGTTTTAGAGGTAATAAAAACGTTCGAGGAAGCCGCTGGTAAACCAATCCCTTACCAAATTGTCGGACGGCGCGACGGCGACATTGCCGCTTGCTACGCTGAACCCGCCAAAGCCAACTCTATGCTTGGATGGAAAACCGAGAAGACCCTTTTAGAGTCCTGTGCCGACAGTTGGAACTGGCAGTCGAAAAATCCGGATGGTTACCCCGACCCCGCTTAGTCTAAGCAATTTTTACGAGCGCTTCGACGGCGTAAGAGGTGTCTTTCCAGCTTCTTACTGCTATACAATCTATGCCCATAGTGAGAACGGGGTAGTCATTGCCGCCTTCCATGATTTTGTCGCCTAAAAACAAAATTTCTTCTTTTTGGATACCGGTGGCACTGATCAATTTTTGCATGCCGTAGGCTTTATCGACGCCAGGTTTAGTAACGTCAATTGAGGTCGCACCGGCGGCACGAACTTCAAAGTCGGGAATTTTAGGCGCGATGATTTCACGGATACGGAGCTTTTTGCTGCCATCCGGATCCCAGGCTTCTTTGATACGAACGCCTTCTTCGCCCAACTCAGCCACAATCTCCTGCCCAAGAATTGACAATGTAATTTGACTGTCACGGTCTTCGATAGTCTCGCCATACGTTTTCGCGCCTGCGTAGCCAGACTCTTGTAGCCCTTCTTGAAGGGCTGTAATAATCTCAGTTTTTTGCTCAGGCGTAAAATTCTCGGCATAATTTTGCGTCCAGTCACCGCTAGTGGTGTCATAGCTTAGATAACGGGTACCGCTGGTTGGCATCAGGTGCAATTTTTTAAGCAACAGCGGGTCTTTGGTAATCTGCGTTAAGACCTGCCGTTGAAAAAGCTCGTATTTACCGCCAGAGATAATACACACCTCATAGTGTTCGAGTAGCTGATTGAGTAACCCGGTCATTCGGCCCGATAAGGTTGATTTACTTGGGGCAAGTGTCCCGTCTAAGTCAAAGGCGATCAGTTTTTTCATATCTCTCCAGTATAACGTTTATTGATCAATTTTTTTGGCGATTTCACCGATTTTCTGTGATAAGTCTTTACGTACAACCAACAGGCCATTGGGTGTATTTACTACTACGATGTTATCAAGCCCAATAACTACCACCGGCTTATCTTCTTCGTTGCGGATATAGGCATTGCCGACTTCGTGCGCTACTACCCCCTTCCCACGTAAATGATTGTGTTGCTCGTTGAGGTCGTTGGCACCATGTAAGTCTTGGAATGAACCAAGATCCATCCAGTCAAAATTGGCGGTTACAACGATAAGATCGTCCGCCTGCTCGCTTAAGGCTATGTCTATGACCTGGCTTTTAAACGAAAGGTAGGTCTTTTCATATTCGGCAGCGTTGGCGGCCACCAACTGTTCGTAATTTGCTTTAAGCTCTGGCGCGCTGCGCTTCATTTCGCTCAAAAATGTATTAACCGAACCCACAAAATAACCACAATTCCAGAGGTAATCGCCGCTCGCCAAATATTTTTTGGCGGTTTTAAAATCAGGCTTTTCTTTAAAGCTATCGACGGTGTGGGTAGCGATATTATGATCAATTTCTCTGCCCCGTTTAATGTAGCCAAAACCAGTAGCCGGATAGGTTGGCTCCACTCCAATTAAAACAATACGCCCCTGTTGCCGCGAAACAGTTTCGGCGATTTCAAACGATCGCATAAAACCTTTAAAGTCCCGAATGTGGTGATCGGCGAACAGAAAGGCAATTGGCTCATCTGGGTCATGCCGCTCGGCAATATGAGTGAGCGAAGCAAGAATACAGTTGGCGGTTCCGCGCCGGCCCGGTTCTATCATAAAGTGCTCGTCGTCGACTTCTGGCAATTGTTCTCTGACATGGTGAGCATGGCTAACCTCTGAGATAACATAGACGTCACTACTCATCTTGGCAGCTCGGGCATAGGTATTCTGGACCATGGTTTTATCGCCTGCTAATGCCAGCAAGTGTTTTGGATAACTGGATGTAGACAGCGGCCACAGGCGAGTACCTGAACCACCGGCAATAATTACGGAGATCATTATTTTAAGTATATAGGACTTTCGCACATTTCGGCTGATGCCAGGTTTTTACTGAGTGTATCGAGAACGTTTAGATTTCTTGAAGGGTAGCCATAGCTACACTGAAAGAAAGATGAATGTTCGTAGTCGCTCAGTAAGAAGCTGGGACAGCCGAAATGTGCGAAAGTCCTATATAGCCTGATACTGGCTATTTACGGTAGAAAAGTGTAGAATAACTGTTTATGACTCGATTTATTTACTGTCCGGAATGCGCCGGAAAGCTTGCTCCCGAAGAACATGGTTGGCCAACCTGCCCAGAGGGTCATTTTACAAAGTATCCCACACCAGTAGCTGCTACGTTAGCACTTGTCAGAAATGACGACCAATACCTGGTCATCAGACGCTCTCATGCCCCACGCAAAGGCTACTGGGACTTACCTGGTGGCTTCGTCGAGCCAGGTGAGTCGGCACTCGACACCTTGATCAGGGAAATTCGTGAAGAAACCGGGCTTGAAGTCGAAGAAGCAAAGTTGCTTGGCACCTACCCTTCGGTTTACGGCGAAACCGGGTCACGCACCTTAGCCACTGGTTATGTATTTGATTCAATAGGCCGCGAGGTCGCCCTGTCGGAAGAAAACGACAAGTACATGTGGTGTGGTCTGAACGATATGCCCGAACTTGCCTTTGAAGATTGTACGCAAGCCGTCAAAGACCTCCAACAACTGCTCGTTCTTCAGGCCTAACAAGGGACATTTGTCAGACTCCCAGTGATATACTAGTCCTATGAACAAAATTATCGTGACTGGCGGAGCCGGTTTTATTGGCTCCAACTTCGTACATTACCTATACCGCGAACGTCCCGACTGGCAGATTACCGTACTCGACGCGCTCACCTATGCCGGTAACAAAAAAAACCTCGAGGGGCTTGATCCGCAGCGCGTAACGCTCGTTGAGGGCAACATCTGCGACGCCGAACTGGTCAACAAGCTGGTGGCCGAGCATGACGCCATCGTGCACTTTGCCGCCGAGTCCCATAACGACAATTCGTTGCACTCACCATGGCCTTTCGTCGAAACTAATATTATTGGCACCTACACCATCCTTGAAGCAGTTAAAAAACACGGCAAGCGGTTGCACCACGTCTCAACCGACGAAGTATACGGCGACTTAGAGCTCAACGATCCAAATAAATTCAAAGAGAACACGCCCTACAATCCCTCAAGCCCGTACTCCAGCACCAAAGCCGGCTCCGACATGCTCGTTCGTGCCTGGGTACGCTCATTTGACGTGCAAGCGACCATTTCAAACTGTTCTAACAATTACGGCCCATATCAGCACGTTGAGAAGTTTATCCCGCGCCAGATCACTGAAGTTCTAGAGGGTCGCAAGCCAAAACTCTACGGCACCGGCGAAAACGTCCGCGACTGGATCCATACCGAAGACCACTCCTCGGCCGTACTCACCATCCTCGAAAAGGGCGCCAACGGCGA
>JBPCJO010000080.1:0-1547 GCA_051005235.1 Saccharimonadales bacterium (SeqCode) | reverse complement strand
ATAGTAGCGTGGTGATAGGCGGGGATAACCCAGGCTACCAGAGTGTACTAGGCACGATACCGGAGAGTTTAGTCAATCCCAAGCAAACCGAAATCTTTAGCAAAAAAATATGTAAGCTAATAGATGATAGCTCCTACCGTGAAAAAATATATCGAGCCCAACAAGAATTAGTTGGACAATTTGATGTCAACGTCGTCGGTCAAAATCTGCTAAATATATATAACGATTGCATATATAGGAAAAAAAGCAGATAATATCAAGCAATTAGTATGAGTAAAAACGACAATAAAAACCAAGTTGTCATCAACATCGAATCGCAGACTGTTATTCGTGTCTTGGTGCTAGTCGTAGTAACTTTGATAGCTTTGACTTTCGTGAAGACTGTCGCGTCGGTATTGATATTGATTATAATCTCCTTCTTACTTAGTATGGCGCTTAACCCGGCTGTATCGTGGATAGCTGGCAAACTAAGAAGCCGTAGCCGAGTCCAGGCGACTGGTGCCGCCTATTTATTAGTAGTTTTATTTTTGGTTGGCTTTTTTTCGCTAGTGGTGCCACCCTTGGTAAGCCAGACTTCGGTGTTTATTAAGCAGGTTCCTGGGACTATTTCTAATTTACAAAGAGATGATTCTTCTTTAAATAATTTTATCCAACGCTACCAGTTAGAAGACGAAGTTAGCCAGTTTTCAACCGAGTTTAAGAATAAATTCAGCCACACGGCACCAGCTTTGCTCAGTACAGCCGGAACAATAGGCTCGACAGTCATTAACCTCATCATAGTTTTTGTTCTAACATTTATGATGCTAGTAGAAGGCCCCCTGTGGTTGCAACGGATATTTAAACTCATCTCGGCTCGCAAACATCGCCAGCACGTCAAAGATTTGGCATATAAAATGTATCGGGTTGTGGTAGGCTATGTAAACGGCCAGGTGATAGTCGCGATTATTGGCGGTACTTTCGCTGCCCTCGCTCTGTATATTCTCAGCCAGATTTTTAACGCGCCTATCAATGCCATAGCTCTTGGGGCGATTGTCGGTTTATTCGCGCTATTGCCTATGGTTGGAACTATAATTGGGGCCAGTATTGCCGTCTTAGCCACGCTACTGGTATCTGTGCCTTTGGCTATAGCGGCAGCCATATTCTTTATCGTCTACCAACAAATAGAAAATGTCACTATCCAGCCATACATACAAGCTCGGACAAACAATCTAACTCCTTTAACGGTTTTGATAGCCGCGCTAATTGGAGTTGGCTTAGGTGGAATCCTGGGCGCGCTACTAGCAATACCTGTAGCCGGAATCATCAAAGTCCTACTAGATGACTACTTGGAAAACGACGAAGAACTTAAGCCACCCGCAAAACCAACTAAGAGCTAATTAATATCTATCTGTTGGTAGCGAAACTTTAGCAGCTGGTTTGATTTTCAATCTGTTTTCTCGGCTTCTGGTCGTAGCCGTAGCTACGAACCGGAAACGAAAAACAGATTGAAAGTGCCAGACCTGATGTTTTGCCGACAGATAGATGTTAATTAGCTCTAAAGCCGATAC
>JBPCJO010000079.1:0-9311 GCA_051005235.1 Saccharimonadales bacterium (SeqCode) | reverse complement strand
ATCTTGAAGCGGTCGAGGTCAATGCGTTTAAAGCGCTGCGAGACTGCCCGCTTAAGTTCGATGCGGAACAGGTTCATTAGCTCTTCTTGGCCTTTCATGTAGATGAAGCCGCGGCTGATGATGTCGGGGCTAGTCATTAGTTGGCCGGTCTTTTTGTCGATGGTGAGCACGACGGCGACGAGGCCTTCGTTGCTGAGCATCAGGCGGTCTTTGACGACAACATTGCTGACGGTCGCGCCGGTTTGGTCTACCAAGACGGTACCATGCGGTACTTGGCCGATAATTTCCATTTTATCAGGGGTAAGCGCGATGACGTCGCCGTTGTCGGCGTTGACGGTGCTGCCGCGAGGTATGCCCTCTTCGACGGCGATTTCGATGTGCTGGCGCTTGGCTGTGTAGTCACCGTAGATCGGAATAAAGAACTTCGGTTTGGTCATATTGATCATATCTTTATACTCGTCGATGCTGGCGTGGCCAGAGACGTGTAGTGGGCCGCAACCATCAATTTCGCGGGTCTCATGGCGAAACACGTGAACACCTTTGCGGTACAAGTCGTCTACCATGATGCGGACTTTGGCGTCGTTACCAGAGTATGGAATAGGCGTGCTCGAGAGAATTACAGTGTCTTGTTCTTTGAGTTTAACGTGGCGGTGTTCGCCGTTACTCATGCGCTGAAGAGCGGAACTAGGTTCGCCTTGCGAACCGGTACAGACCACGACTAAATCTTCGTCTTTCATGGTGTTGGTACTAGCGATTGGCACAAAGGTGCCTTTTGGAATTCGCATAAAGCCATTACGGACGCCCATTTCGAGGGTACTGACCATTGAGCGGCCGTCCATGGCAACCTTACGACCATTATGCACGGCAGCGTTAATAATCATCTGGACGCGGTTCATATTGGTGCTAAACAAGCCAATAAAAATGCGGCCTGGCGCTTGGGCCATGATGTCGTTAAAGCTTTGCTCGATGGTTGATTCGGACGGAGTGCGGCCCGGGCGTTCGGTGGTAGTACTCTCAGAGAGAAGTGCCAAGATGCCTTGGTTGCCCAGCTCGGTTAAACGATCGGTGTCAGTGCGCTCATGGTCGAGCGGGTTGGGGTCAAGCCGAAAGTCACCGGTGTTTAGTATGCGACCGACTGGTGTGTCGAGCACAATACAGGTACTGCCTGGTATAGAGTGTGTGACACGGACAAACTCAAGAAAGAATTCGCCGATTTTAAGGCGCTCGTGGGTGTCCTCGTTCATGATGACGGTTTTGAGTTCAAAGCCTTCGGGCATCGGTAAACCAAAGTTGCTAAAGATTTCTTCGACACGGCCAATCGTAAAGCGGCTGCCGTAAACTGGCGCTGGATAATGCGGCAAAATGTGTGGCAAACCACCAATGTGGTCGAGGTGTCCGTGCGTAATAATGTAAGCCTTGAGCTTGTGTTTAACAGATTCAAGGTAGGCCATATCGGCAATGCCATAGTTGATGCCGGGCAGGTCAACACCAAGGTCACTGCCACAGTCCATAATGACCACATCGTTTTTGTACTCAACTAAGATAGTGTTCTTAGAACCGCCGCCATCGAGGCCGCCAAGGCCGATAATTTTAAGGCGCGGACTGTCGTCGATAAAGTTGGCGCGAGGCTTTTGGTCACTATTGGCGCTATTATCGGCAGTTAAGTATTGGCTGGCAATGCGGTGGGCATCTTCGCTTGACCGCTTTTGGGCACGAATTGCGGCTCCGCGGCTGGCTCGGCTTGGACCATCGGGTCGGCTGCTGCCTTTTGCGCCTGATGCTTGGCCTCTGCCACCAGAGCGGTTAGCTGGTCTCTCTTGGTTTGTATCCGCGCCGTCTCCGGTAGGTTTGGGTTTAGGGTTGTGTACCATATTAGTATTTCCTTTTGATTAAATAATTAATTAAATTTATGATTCGTTGATAAGTTTGAGAACCGTTGGGACGCTGGCAAAATCTTCGAGCAGCGTAGCCTTAAGGTCTCCGTTATAGAGGGCTGCTGCCGGATGATACAGGGGCAGCACCACTAGTTTAATATCACCAAAGCTAACCCGTTTGGGTTGCCCGTGGACTTGGCTGATCTTGGCATTCGGTAGAAAGTACTCCATGCTGTGGCGGCCAAGCGTCACGGTAATATTTGGTTGTATGATCTGCAGTTCGCGGACCAAAAACGGCCAAAAAGCTCTCTTTTCTTCCGGTTTTGGGTCGCGATTGGCAGGCGGACGATACTTTACGATGTTCGTGATATAAATATCGCTGCGTACCAACCCGGCTTCGCCAAGCATTTGGTCGAGAAATTTGCCGGCGGCACCGACGAACGGTATGCCTTGCAAATCCTCATTCTTGCCAGGCGCTTCGCCGATAAACACGACTTCTGCCTGCGGGTTACCGTGCCCGGCAACTAACTGTGTGGCTGACTCGGCCAACTCTGGACAGATATTCTTTGTGAGGATATCTGCCTTAAGCTGATCAAGTAAAACCTGGTTATCAGTGTCGGGCATGGGCCTTTTTTGCCTTAGCTGGATGCTTAGTTTTTAGTTCGTCAAATTTAATAAAGTTCACGCAGGCTCCGATAAACAAGACAATCGCTGCCAGATAGGCCCACATACTTGCCGTATCAATCGCGATTGAGGCGAAAATGTATACCAGCACCAGTTCAGCGACGCCAAATGTTATGTGCCCGTGCCTGGTTTTGTGAAATTCGTGAAGTTTATTCATATTTGAACTCCTATTTTTCCTTTGCGGCGGCTTTCATACTCAGTTGCAAGCGGCCACGCTCATCGATTGCTAATAATTTAACGGTGACTTTATCGCCTTCTTTGACTACATCACCGGGATGATTAACCCGCTCTTCGCTCATTTCGCTGACGTGGACCAGGCCTTCTTTGCCGGGCATAATCTCAACGAAAGCGCCAAAGTCGAGGACGCTCACTACGCGGCAGTTCTCGTAAACTAAGCCAACTTCGGGGTCGTCGGTGATTTGGCGGATGTACTTAATGGCGCCGTCGATACTGCGCTTGTCGGGGCTGGCAATCATGACCGTACCGTCATCTTTAATGTCAATTTCGGCACCGGTTTCGGCAATGATTTTGTTGATCATTTCCCCACCTTTACCAATGACGTCGCGGATCTTATCAGGGTTAATCTTGATGGCTTCGACGCGCGGCGCGAACGGACTTAGGTCGGCCTTTGGTTCGGCAATTGTAGTCAACATGTGTTCAAGGATATGGGCACGGCCTTCTTTGCCTTGCATAAGAGCTTGTTTGAGCACATCAACCGGCAAACCATGGACTTTCATATCCATCTGCAAAGCAGTAATACCTTTGGCGGTACCGGTAACCTTAAAGTCCATGTCGCCGGCAAAATCTTCGGCGTCGGCAATGTCACTCAAAATAATTGGGCGGGTGCCGTCCATAAACAAGCCCATCGCAATACCGCTGACCGGTGCTTTTAGGGGGACGCCGGCGTCCATTAACGCCAGTACTGCCGAACAAGCAGCAGCCATGCTGGTGCTGCCGTTTTGACTCATAATTTCGGTGACGGAACGGATCGTATACGGAAAGTCCGCTTCACTAGGCAAGACGGGCTCAATGGCACGCTCTGCCAAGTAACCATGGCCGATTTCGCGGCGGCCGGGGCTACCCAAACGCTTGACTTCACCGACGGTGTAGCCCGGCGCGTTGTAGTGGTGTAAGTAACGGCGCTCGGCCTCGCGCTCCATGGTGTCAACCAGTTGCACATAGCTTAAAGGTGCCAACGTGATGACGTTTAAGGCTTGCGTCATGCCGCGAGTGAACAAGCTTGAACCATGCACCCGTGGCAAGAATCCGATTTCGCTAGAAAGCTGCCGAACTTCGGTCGTTTGGCGACCGTCCGGACGGACATTATCTTCAACAATGTGTTTGCGCACATCTTTATGCAAGGCGGCGGTAAAAGCGTCGTCGTATTCGCGGCGGACGGCTTTAAATTCGTCTTCGCCGACTTCTTTGGCAAAGTGGACTTCCATCTGGTCACGCAAGTCACGGATCATAACGTTACGTTCCGGGTATGGCTTATGCAGTTGGCGACCGAGTTTGCCGTCTACCCAGGCGTCAACCTGTACCTGCATGGCACTGTCTGGCAGTACCAGGTTATACTCTTGTTTCTCGATATTGAGTTTAGAGATCAGTTCTTCTTGCAATTCGATGGCTGGCTGGATCGTTTCGTAGGCATATCCCAGCGCATCGGCGATTTGGTCTTCGGTAACTTCGCTAGCACCGGCTTCTACCATCATAATGCCGTCTTTAGTACCGGCTACTACGAGGTCAAGCTGACCTTTATCGATGTCTTCGGGCTTCATAAAGGCCTGGAAGGAGCCGTTCTCGTCGATGCCAATGCGCATACCGGCGACCGGTCCGTCAAATGGTGCGCCCGTCATCATAAAGGCGGTGCTCATGGCGATCATGGCGATCATATCGGGGCGGAAGTTAGGGTCCATACTAAGTACGGTGGCAACACCCTGGACTTCGTGGCGATAGCCCTTAGGCCACAACGGGCGGATTGGTCGATCGATCAAACGGCCAATTAAAATGGCGTCGTCGCTCGGGCGGCCCTCCCTTTTAATAAAGCGGCTACCGCTGATTTTGCCAGCTGCATACATTTTTTCTTCGTAGTCGATACTCAGTGGGAAATAGTCGAAGTTATCGAGGGTTTTTGGGCTAACCATGGCTGTTCCAAGCACGACGGTGTCACCGTATTTTACCAAAACACTGGCGGTGCTACGGAAGCCGACGCGGCCAACCTCGAGGGTTAAGGTGCGCCCACAGAACTCGGTGCTGACGCTGATAATATCTTTACCAAAGGGGTTAATTGTACTCACTATAGGTTTGATTCCTTTCGTCTCGATCGTCTCGATTCAGGTATACGCTGGCCTATTTTGTTGGCCGGTGCGGCATATCTGTGTATCGATACGACGAGTTAATTATGGTTAATTTTAAGTATACGACTTTTTAGTGAACTTTTCGGGAAATACCTCGATGAAAAGTGCCTAGCCTAGAGTGTTAGCTTCTAGATTTCGGACACGCCTGCGCGTCCGACTGTCTAACTGCTAACTAGCGGCGGATGCCGAGTTTTTGGATAAGTGTTAAGTACGCCTGGCTGTCTTTGTCGGCGATGTATTTAAGCAGTTTTTTACGCTTGCCTACCATCTGTAACAAACCACGGCGCGCCATGTGGTCTTTCTTGTTAATCTTGAGGTGTTCGGTGAGCTCTTTAATGCGGGCGGTTAAAATACCAACCTGCGCGGCCGGGTTGCCGCTGTCGGTATCGTTTTTCGCCAAATCGGCGACAATCGCCTTTTTATTCTCGGTTGTAATCATTGAACAATATTGTAGCACATCTGTTAGGTGGACGCAACCAATCGTTTATTGAGCGCATCATCAAACGTGGCCACCGACTTTACCTGCCCTGTCCGCTGCAAGGCCAGCAGCCAGCAATCTTCAAACGATAACGGTGCCTCGGCCGCGAATAGAGCCACGGCCGTAAGCGTGAGTTCCCTGTCGGGGATAGAAAAACGTTCGTCGTTACATAAGCTCATCAAAACATCGGCGATTATCGGCTTTTTGTAGTGGTAGTTGCTTTTTAGAACGTAGGTCAACTCGGCGAGGATAATCCGATCGAGTAGGAGTGACCCTGTTGCTCGGCCGCTGAGTAACGACATGGCTTTTTGATAAAGCTGTTCGTCGTCTCGCGTATAAATTCGAACTAAAATATTGGTATCGACTGCTACCACTTCATGTTTTCTTTCATAAATTTTTGGCGGGCACCATCAATATCTTTTTGAGTAGCAGGTTGTAAGCCTGATTTTTTGAATATTTCTTGAGTGCGGGCAGCAACTTCTTCGACTGTTTCGATGCGTTGCAGATATACTCTATCGCCATCTTCTATAAACGTAACGCGGTCGTCTTTGCCAATACCGATTTTTTCGCGGATTTGTTTGGGCAAAGTAACCTGGTATTTACTGGTAATACTGTAGCTTGTATTCATACTGATTGAGTATAGTATTACTCACTGTAACTGTCAATACTCGGTTGAACTGGGAGCTGCTATACTTTAACGATGATATGGATATGGTTAGGGTTGGCTGGCGCGATTGCCTTGGGAGTCACCGAATATCTGACAAAGCGGGCTTATAACCACTTCGATTCGTGGGCACTTGCCTGGTTTCGTAACATCTTCGCGATACCTGTTTTCGCTACCCTACTATTGTCGCAAGGATTGCCGGATGTACAGTCTGATTTTTGGAAATTATTATTGATTGCTGCGCCTCTAGAGTTGGTTATTGGTATTACATTCTTTATCGCTATAAAACTAACTCCACTGTCATTAGTATTACCTTTTACAACGTTTAGCACGCTCTTCATTATCATCGGTGCGTTTTTGATTAATGGTGAGTCTTTAAAACCAATTTACCTCCTTTCATTCGTACTGATATTACTTGGTGCTTATTTTATTCAGGAAAAACGTTCGATTAACTGGCGGCAACTTCATACCCAAAAAAGTGAACTGGGTATCGCGTTAATGATCTTTACGACCATGCTATTTGGTATTTCGGTGCCACTAGGCGAACGAATGGTCGCAGCCAGCTCGCCATTCTTTTATTTGACGGTTAATTTTTCGATCTTTGTACTGCTACTAACACCGATCTTTTTGGCTAAAACGTCGGGAACACGGGAAGATTTTGTAAAAAGAGGTCGTGAATTACTAATAATTGGCCTCTGTAACGGATTGTTTTTAGCCTGTTTGTGGCTGGCTCTCAGCAACGGTCCTGCTGGGCCGGTTTCAGCTATTAATAATTTGAGTATTATAGTGGCTGTGATCCTTGCCGGAACGCTTCTGAGAGAACAAGGCCTGTTACGACGCTTGTCGGCAACCATGTTGATGGTATTGGGAGCTACAGTTGCAGTTCTTGGCTAAGACCCGTCATAGTTAACCGATTTTAACCTCGGTACCTTGAAGCTTTTCGGCAAAATACGAGTCGTGCGAAACATAGATAATAGCACCGTGGTACTGCTTGAGGGCATTTTCGAGCTCTTCGATGCTTGGGAGGTCAAGGTGGTTGGTGGGCTCATCGAGAATTAGGATCTGCGGATCGTTGGCAAGCATGGCGATAAGCTGATAGCGGGCCTTTTGACCGCCCGATAAGTGTTCGAGCGTCAGGTTGGCGTCACTCATTGGGTTAAACAAGTAGTCGCTGAGTAACTGGCGGATACGCTGGTCGCTGGCTTGGACATTTTTGGCAATCAACACCCGTTCGACCGCGTCGTGAAGGGCTAATTTTAGTAAGTCGGCGTCGATCTCTTGTTGGTAGACACCGATTTTTAGTTCTTTTTCGGTGACAATGTGGCCTTCGTATTTTGTGGCCTGGGTGTTGGTATCGCTTGCCTGTGCCAGAATGGCTTGGATTAAGGTGGTCTTGCCTGCCCCGTTGCGACCATGCAGCCGCAGGCGCTCGCCTTCGCGCAGCTGAAAGGACATATCTTTGAACAATGGTTCGTCATAGCCAAGGCTTAGCTTATGAGCTTCAACGAGGAGCCGGTTGCTATTACTTTCTTTAGTACGCATACGCACCCGGATGTTGCGAGCTTTGTGCGCATCATACGAGTCGGTCAGCTTATCGTTCAGACCTTGTAGCGACTCCTGGTCAATCCAGAACGAAGGTTTTTCGAGTTGTTGCAGTTTTACCAGCTGGGCACGGGCATGCTGCTCTTGGCCTTTAAAGCGTTTGATAGTGCCTGGCTCGCGGGAACGTTCTTTAAGCCGCTGAAAGCGTACGACGTCTGCTTTGAGGTTAGTAATGCGGCTCTGGGTGACCTCATACTCGTTGACTTCGGAGACAATCTTGGTTGTATTGGTGCGCAAATAGTTATCGTAGTTGCCGGTAAAGCTGATCGCTCGGCCATCACGGATTTCGATAACCCGGTCGACTTCGCGCAAGACATCACGGTCGTGTGTAATCACCAGCACGGCCGCTTGTTCGCGTTTGAACCATTCGATGAACGAGTTTTTAGCGACGTAATCCATGTGGTTGGTCGGTTCGTCTATCAAGACCAGCTCGGCACGGGCGTGCTGCACTTTTACCAGCTCTACGAAGCGTTTTTGACCGCCCGAGAGATGCCCGATAGTACCATTGATCTGCGTGTCAGATAATTGATAGTTCTCTAGGCTCTGAGTAATTTCACTTTCTACCTGATAGTAACCAAGCGAAGAAAATTGTTCGAGGGCATCTCCGTACTGGTTCATCTTATGTGTACTGGCGCCCATTGTCTCGGGGTAGGTATCTAAAATATGCTTGAGGGCAGCGTACTGCGGCAAGTCATCAAGAATGTATTCAAGCACCGGCGTCTCCTCAAAACTTTGATGTTCCTGGCGCGACGAAACGGTAATAAGATTCTTGCGGAATATTATTTCGCCGCTGTAGTCTTTGTCGGCTCCCGTCAGCATGTGGAACAGCGTACTCTTGCCCGTGCCGTTCCGGCCAATCAGCCCCACCTTCTCTTTTGGCTGCAGCTGCAGCGTCAAATCCTGATAGAGAATCTTCGGACCAAACGATTTTTCGTGAATATTAATATTAGCGATCATAATGCGTCATTACAGTCTATAGGACTTATGCGAAATAACGTAGAGTCCGGTGCTAGTCATGTGTATTTCGTTACTATACCTGCGTTTCATTAAATTTTAATGAAGTCGAAGTGAAGTATGGTACAGCTCAGTGTACGAAGCTAGAGCCTACTTAGTACGATCTTCGTAATCTTCAATATCTTCTAATGAAATCTTGGTGCTACCATCGCCGTGTGTAACAGCTGCGCCTGTTTCGGTGTCTATGATGCGACCGCCTGGCTCTGCAAAGTATTTAGAATTACCTATTTGTTCGGGGGTAAGTGCTTGATCACCAAGTGGTATAACAAATTTTCCCATACGTAGCACAGGACTATCGCTCCGCGCGGCTTCTTGGAATGCGGTTTCACCGGTGCTGTCTACGATAAAGCAGCCTTTTTCTGACATAAACTCATAATAGCATAAGAGCTATAAAAAGTCAATAATTTGATACAGAGTAATCCCACCCCGTTGGTACAGCTCAGTGTAACTTACAACTAAGCAACAAGAATTTAACAAAATCCCCCAGTTGATGGTAGTATTTCAGAGGCAATGAATAAAGTGACAAAAACATTTGGGCAGGCGATCTTTGTGGTTGGGCTGCAGTACGGTGACGAAGGCAAAGGCAAAATCGTCGATTTGTTGAGTGCCGACGTGGCCGCGGTAGCCCGGGGCAACGG
>JBPCJO010000078.1:0-3257 GCA_051005235.1 Saccharimonadales bacterium (SeqCode) | reverse complement strand
CAACTACCCCCCCTGCGCGTATAACTTTTTTACCCTCAACGACAGGCTTAAGAATATCAGACCAGTATTCTGCATTTAGTGGTTCTTGGTTGGGGGTAGACATAGTTTCCATAGATCTTTTTGCTTTAATACGTTTGGGTATTTATCAAGTAATACGTACCCATTTAACAGATACATGGCAATATAGCAGGAACGTGAATCACGAAACCCTCCTCATTTGTTAGCAGCGGCTGGATTCGAACCAGCGACCGCAGGCTTATGAGTCCTGTGCTCTAACCACTGAGCTACGCTGCCATATACAACAGGGGTAAATATAGCATGGTTTCGAGAGCTTGGCCACCTGTTTTGCTCGGGTGGCGGAGGCGTGCTATAATTAAAACCTAGTACCCCACCAACCCTAATCTGATGTATACTGTATGGCGTGAGCCGTAAACAGTAAAAACAAGAAAAGGAGATTGGTTTTATGAAAAAGATATATACCTACGTTCTGACTGATGACGAGCGGATAGAACTTCAAGCCATAGTGAAGTCTGGCAAATCCAAGGGAGATAAACTCAAGCGCGCCCAGCTCATATTGAAAGCCGAAGCCGCCCCATCTGGTCCGGGGCTACACGACTACGAAGTGGCCGAGGCTCTGGGCCGAGGTAGGGCTACCGTCGAACGTATGCGAACCCGAATCTGTGAGGAGGGCCCTCTGGCCTGTCTACTGCCTAAAAAGCGAGCTAGAATATATGCTCGACTCATGGACGGCGACTTAGAGGCTAAGCTAGTAGCAGTGGTGTGTTCTACTCCACCCGACGGTTACGGCCGGTGGAGTCTGTCACTGCTGGTTGACCAGATGATCTCGCTGCAGTATGTCCCTACTATCAGTGATGAGTGCATCCGCCGGACGTTAAAAAAAATGAACTTAAGCCTTGGCTAGTCAAAGAGTGGTGTATGGCTCCCACGGCCAACCCAGCCTTTGTGGCCGCCATGGAAGATGTGCTGGAGGTCTACCGCCGTCCGTATGACCCAGACTATCCGGTTGTCTGTATGGATGAATCCAACAAACAACTGCTCGAGGATACTTACGTCTCGCTGTCAGCCAAACCTGGCCAGATTGCCAAGACCGATCATGAATATCTACGGCACGGAGTTAGGGATATATTCCTAGCAGTTGAGCCCCTGGCTGGCAAGCGGGTGACCAAAATTACCAAAACCAGGAAACAGACCGACTGGGCTCATTTCATTCGCGAGCTGCTGGACGATCACTATCCAACTGCCAAGAAAGTAGTACTGGTCATGGATAATCTCAACACCCACACCGTAGCAGCTCTGTATGCTACGTTTCCCGCAGCCGAGGCACTGAGACTATGGCAGCGAATCGAACCCCACAACACACCCAAACACGGCAGCTGGCTCAACATCGCCGAGTGCGAGCTGTCTGTACTGAGCCGCCAATGCCTGAATAGAAGAATAGCTACCGAACAAGAACTAACCAAGCAGGTGGCAGCCTGGACAGGCAGAAGGAACGAATTACACAGTACGGTAGATTGGCAGTTCACCACCGAAGATGCAAGGATCAAACTCAAGCATCTTTATCCATCGTTTTAGAGTTGGTGGGGTACTAGAGGCGTTCGGGTTTGTACCAATCGGGAGCGGTTTTGAGCAATTCGCCGAGCTCATGCTCGCTGAGCAGTCCGGCTTGGGCGCCCACTTTCTGTACGACATTCATGGAGTTGATCGGCGCCCACTGCAAGGCGCCCTCGATAGTATTGCCCTTGGCCAACGCGGCGACAAACGTCGAAGCAAAGGCATCGCCGGCTCCGGTGCGGTCATACGGCGGCGCCGGGTCGGGATATAGCGGCATGCGAAACCGGTTAGTGCCATCACTGGCGTAGGCGCCGGCCGGACCGTCAGTGACGACCACAATCTTTGCCCCCAGTCCGTGCAGCCGGTTCATCAGATCATGCACATCGTCGTGATTACCGCCGCCGACCAACGCCGCTTCTTCACGGTTGAGAATTAAAATCTCACTCCGTTGATAAATCCGTTTCAGCCGTTCCACGCCGGCGGACATCTGGAAGGTGCCCGGCTGGAAAGCCAGCTTGACTTCCGGATTAGCGTCCAGCCAATCCGCCACTTGGTCATGAAATTCCATAGCATGCTCGCTAATCGAGCTAAAATATACCCACTGTGGCGTTTCCTGCGGCCGCAAGTGAGGCCAATGATAATCGTATTCCTCGTGTTTGATCAGAATTGTCCGTTCCTCTTTATACCAAAGCACGTAGTGATAATTGCTTTTCTGCTTGGGGTTGACGCGCACAAACCGTGTGTCTACATCATTATGCTCCAGCGCGTGAATCATATCGCGCCCCTCTTGATCGCCGCCAACATTGGTCACGAAGCCCGTGTTTAAGCCCAAGCGCGCGAACGCCACTGCCGCGTTGCTGGCATTTCCAACCGCTTGAATCACATCAACGTGATCAAACGGTAATTTAGTACCAAACGGCATTGCCAGCCACTTACCCTGCTCGTTTTCGTATTCGTGCGCCTGATCATCAATTAATTTTATAAACGCGTCTGTTACGATGTCCCCAATTGCTAAAATATCTGGTTTACTCACGTCCCACCCCTTCTTATTTTAATCTGTTTTATGCTGCCATGCGTTCCAGTTTTGTTATGCGGCCACCATGGTCATCGACTCGCTGCACGGTGTTTTCGAGTTTGCCGTCCTTAACATCAACCTTATCGTTGACTTCATGGATCTCTGTTACTACCGAATCTATTTTTTGGTGAAGTGCAGTAAATTCTCCACGAAACCCAGGGAACTCTCCGTACACACCAGTAAACTTCTCGTGCACTTCGGCAAATCCGGCGCCTACGGGCAGCTTAAAATCTTCAGCCCCATCAACCGCTATGTCGATGATTTTTTTTATAGCCTGCAGGTCGTCTTTGGTTAAGCTCATGGTCTTAGTTTACCATAGCCTTCCCGGCAGCGTTGAACATGTCGAGCTTGCTTTCTACGACTTTTTGGACTTCGCCAATGACCGTATCCATGAGTTTAATAACGGCGTATTCGGTGGGGTTGTCGGCCAGGACTTGCTCCAGAGTTTTGCGGTATGCCAAGCGCATGTCGGAGTTTATATTAACTTTGCTGACGCCGATTTTGATGGCGTCGACGAAGTAATGGCCGGGCGTGCCGCTGCCGCCGTGCAGGCTGATGTTGCAATCAATGGCGCCGCGGATGCGCTGCAAAAGTTCAATATCCAGAATTT
>JBPCJO010000077.1:0-2498 GCA_051005235.1 Saccharimonadales bacterium (SeqCode) | reverse complement strand
CCACTTATCGTACCCCTAAACTCGCACCGTCAAAAGTAATGTTCGCGGGTTCAATGATGACTTTCTTAGGTCCGGCGGTAACCGTACCGGCGTGCCAAGCCTTAAGATTAACTTGTTTGGCTGCTTTTAGGACGGCCGGGACTTCACTTTGTGGTACATAAATCGCAAACCCGGCACCCATGTTAAAGTTACCGTACATTTCGGTGTCATCGATATGCGCCTGCTCTTTAATAAAGGTGAGTTCGGCAGGAACTTCCGGAATAAAGTTCATAGTATAGGTAAAATCTTTGGTGGCGCGCATCAGTTTACGCCAACCATGCCCAGTAATATTGACCATATAATGAATGTCTACATTCTTCTGTAATAATTCGCGGACTAACGATACGTAAATGTGGGTTGGGGTTAGCAAGGCGTCGCCATACATTCGCCCGTCTGGAAGCGTAGTAGCATAGCCGTCTGGTTGTTGGTCGGCGATGGAGCGGGCCAAGGTAAGGCCATTAGCGTGAATGCCGCTACTTTCAATTAAGATAATCGCGTCACCTTCGGCAAGTTCGTCACCTAGCACTAATTGGCCAGGCGCGATACTGCCAATGGCTGAGCCTGCCAGGTCGATTGTTTCGGGGTTAATGATTCCTTTTAAGGCGGGCGTTTCGCCGCCGCCCCAAGTTGCGCCTGATAGGTCGCAAGCTGCCGCCCAGCCCCGAATTAAGTCGCCGGTTCGCTCTTGTTCGTTCATCCAGGCGGAGTCGCCGATTGCGAAATAGGCGTTGACAACATTGGGCAGAGCACCGACGACGATTAAATCGTTTACGATCATGGCGACCGTATCTTGGGCAATTTGTTCGTAATAGGTTTTACCGCCGATGGCGCGCATGGCATCAGCCACTAAGTTTTTAGTGCCAAGCCCTTCGACAACCAATGCCCGGTGAGCATCGCCTTCTCGCCAAACGTAGGCCGACTCGCCGCGGCTGGCGGTAACCTCAGTCATGTTAAATGCGTTCAAATTATGAGCCGTTTTCGCGGCAGCGGCCTGTGCCGAAACTTTTGCCGGGTCGATGGAGCTGTAGTCTCCGCCGGACGTGGAGTAGGTAAGGGGATTATCATTTGCGTTAGCCATTGTTATTAGTGTATAGGATTTTTGTGGTTTTGTGCAGGTGAACATACGCTCAAGTATTTAAAGCTTGTAATACTTTTTCTAAGTCGCTTTCATTTTTCTGTATTTCAATCCATGGATAGTCATGCATAGTGGCATCATTTCTAAGTAATTTACTGAATAATAGCGCCCACTCGACTTCTTTTTCTTTGACGTCATCAGAATATGACTTGGCGTCATCCCACAATCCCCTTGTATAGATGACGCGTCGCATTCGTTCTGTATCGCTATCTCCTAAAAAGACCGCTTTAATATTAGGATTGTCGCTAAAATCTTTAGCAATAAGATGTGGCAGTAAGTTAACTCCTTCGATAACAAACCCGTCAGTCCAGGTATAGTCGTCGTTTATAAGTTTTTTTATTCCTACCCAAGCTGCTTCGCCTTGCTCGTATTCCATTTTTGCAATTTCTTCAGCAGAAAACTCCGTCAGAAACCGTTCTGTTGTGTAGTCTTTAGGTGTAAACAGCTTCGGGTATTGTTTTCTGTCGGCAATAGTGCGCATGATCTCACGTATTTGATCGGTTGAGATCCATGGAATATTAAAATGATTGGCCACCGCTTGAGCAGTCGTAGATTTACCGACTGTTGGTGTTCCGCCGATTAATATTATTGTCTTCGACATAACGTTATCATATCAAAATAATTAAATCAGCGTTGCTATATGTTGCACGACAGAACTATGCACCAGGGGATTCGAAGCAATTAATCCATATACAGTAGAATCGCTCCAGTTAACTGGTTGACCTTGGATGTCTGAGACTTTACCGCCAGCTTCTTGCACAATTATGGCACCTGCCGCCACGTCATGTAATTCATTACCTGGAAATATAGTGAAAGCGAGTTCACCTTCTGCTAGCTTACATAATTGGTAAAGTGTAGAGCCATAGCAAGAAGTGGGACCGTAAGTATCCTCAATTACTCGTAAGTCTGGTTTTGCGCCGTCCCAGTAGCCGTAATTATAAATAGGCTTCATTTCTAATGTAGCAGCATTAACATGAATACGTTCTTGATTTAGATATGCGCCAAGTCCAGATATAGCCGTGTATTGTTCTTGCGTGAAAGGATTATAAACCAACCCAACATCTAATTCACCGTCTTTCCGTCTTGCAATACCAAACGTATTTGAAATGCCACCATCTATATAGTCATCAGTACCATCAATCGGATCAACGATCCAAACGTCGCGAGCATCCTCCATAAACGACTCTTCTTCGCCAATCACTCCGTGACTCGGGTAAGCCTTCCGAACGGCTTGAATTACCAGTTTATTTACGGCTCTATCAACGTTAGTTACAAATGTATCGTTTGGCTTAGTGTCTATTTGTAGTGGCCGTACTCGTCCACC
>JBPCJO010000076.1:0-19222 GCA_051005235.1 Saccharimonadales bacterium (SeqCode) | reverse complement strand
CGGTTCGTATCACAGACAAGTCTGTCCAGAAATAAAATAACCACCTATGCGGTGGCAACTTTATTTCTGGCGGGCCCGACCGGATTCGAACCGGCGATCTCCTCCGTGACAGGGAGGCATGTTAGGCCTCTACACCACGAGCCCAGCTAACATATGTGTGATCATGCAACTGTGTACATTTTATTGATCAACAGAGAGGATAATACCAAAATCAGAGGTAAATAGCAAAAGTCGTATATAATTGGGCGGGTAAAATAGCAGTTATTACGCCACCTCAGCTCAGTTGCGCAGCTTGCTGCAAATATAATGTATGCGCGCAGCGCTCTACCAACTGAGCTGATGAACATTGATAGTATGTAATTACGCCACCTTAGCTCAGTTGGTAGAGCGACGCACTCGTAACGCGTAGGTCGCCAGTTCGATCCTGGCAGGTGGCTCCATAGTTTGCGTCACTACGCTATAATTATAGTTACATTCAATGAGCACAGAAACTTCACGCCAACACCTCAAGAAATATTTTCACGATCGGTTCGTGTTATTAATGCTGACTATTAATATTTTTCTGACGTTTGTTGCGGTGGCGATCATCTTGTTGCGGCTGGGGGATACGGGTAACAGTTACATTCAGGCGTACCGTTCAAACCTGGGCTTTAACCAATACCAGGCGGGCGGGGTAGAGCAGATCATTAGTTTTGCGGTGTTTGCGGTGGCTGTATTGGTGGGGCAGTTTGTGATTAGCTTGCGGTTTCATAGTATTCGCCGGCACGTTAGTTGGAGTGTGATGATGTTGGCTACGCTGCTTTTAGTGCTCACTTTAATTATCAGTAACTCGTTGCTGCAGCTGCGTTAGTCATTTATGAAGAATATTGAGATTCCGCTGCAATCAGAGAAGAACCGGTCGTACCGTTGGTTGGAGCGGCTGCCGGCTATGTTGAGTTATGGGCTGCTGTCGCTGCCGCTAATTTTGAGTTTAATAGACCCGCGCTTAACGGCCTTTTTTATTATCGCTTACATTTTGCTGTGGTTTTTTAGAGGTGTTGGGCTGAATATTCGAGTAGTCCAAGGCTACCGGACGATGAAACTGCACGAAAAGCTGCCGTGGCGCGAGATGTTAGCCGATATCGAGAACGGCGTGGCGACGGTGAAGGGGGTGCCGAAGTGGCACGCCGCTAATATTGAGCGGGTTGAGGTGTTGCCGGGTGCCGTCAAGCCGAGCGAAACGATCCACGCCATTATCGTGGCGGCCTATAACGAGAGCCGTGACATTATTGAGCCGACTATTCAGGCGGTGCTGGACTCGAATTACGACATGGAAAAAGTCATTTTGATGATTGCGTACGAAGAACGGGGCGGGCCGGATATTAAGAAGACTGCCACCGACTTGGTTGGTGAGTATGGCGATAAATTTATGTTCGCGACCGCCGTTGCGCATCCGGACGGCATGCCTAACGAAGTCGTTGGTAAAGGCGGTAACGTTACGTTTGCCGGGCGTGTGCTTCAAAAGGAGCTGGCGACGCGCAAGATCGATCCGATTAGAGTATTGGTTACGACGCTCGACTCGGATAATCGGCCGCACCGTAACTACCTGGGCGCGCTGACGTACACCTTTGCGCTGTGCCCGGAGCCAAAGACGGTGTCGTTCCAGCCGATCCCGATTTTTACGAATAACATCTGGGATGTTCCGGCACTGATGCGGGTGATCGCCACCGGTAACTCCTTTTGGAACCTGGTGCTGAGCCTGCGTCCGCACGCCATTCGCAACTTTGCCTCGCACGCCCAAAGCATGGCGGCGCTCATCGACACCGACTTTTGGAGCGTACGCACGATTGTCGAGGACGGTCACCAGTTCTGGCGCTCGTTCTTCCGTTATGACGGCAATTACGAAGTTTATCCAATCTACGTGCCAATCTACCAAGATGCGGTACTGGCTAACGGTTATCGCCGGACGCTAAAAGCCCAGTTTATCCAGATTCGCCGCTGGGCGTGGGGTTGTTCGGATATCGCCTATGTCTGGACGAAGGCGTTTTTAGAGCCTAATGACGTGCCAAAGAGAAAATCTATCCCGAGGCTGGCCCGCTTGATCGAAAATCACGTCAGCTGGGCGAGTGGCCCGTTGTTATTAGCCTTTTCGGCGTTTATACCAGTGTTCTTTAATCCCGACGACATTGGTTCTAACCAGCTGCCGAACGTTGCTAGTTTGATCCAGCGCGTCGCCCTAATTGGCTTGGTCATTACGATGTTCCTGAGCTTCAAGTCGTTGCCGCCAAAACCAGCCCGCTACAAGCGCCATCGCACCATCCTGATGGTTCTACAGTGGACCCTGTTGCCGATTACAACAATCGTCTATAACTCAATGGCCGCGCTTTACTCGCAAACCCGCTTATTCCGTGGCAAATACCTCGACAAGTTTGATGTCACCGAAAAAGCTGTCGTCAAAGACTAAAAGCTATTTCTTCATAAGAAGTTAATGATTAGAATGATGGGCGGCATAATAGACGCCTGCGGCCGGATCGAAGCGCTTTAGGGTAGCTCGGGTAGTTGTAATAATCAGGGCGGTACTGAGTATGCCACCGGTGTGAAGGCTGATTAAAGCGCCAATAATTGTATCTGTAAGCTTTGTAGAGTCGCTCAGGGCGGTTTTTCGGTGTGAAACGCTGTTGTAGACGTCTAAGAATAAACGATCGCGTAAAAACGGCTGCAGGCCGTTTGTTGCAGATTGCACTCGCAAAGCGGTTTCGAGTTCAATATGTTCTCTGGTAGTGAAAACACCAGTGCAATGTTTGCAATTGCGCCGGCGCCAAGTGGTTTGAGCGCTGGCCGACGCGCGGGAATTAACGACCGCGGTCTTTGTTTTTGAGTCACAATATATGCATACCATGACTATATATTGACACTACGCTGTTTAAAAAGCTAGTGGATAATTGTAATTTTTAGGGTATAAAGCCGATTATCGGTTACGACTGTCGACTGCAATGAGAGGCCGCATATCTTCGTAATAAAGATGAAACTCCTCCAAGATGAAACTTGTTTTGGTACTCATACGATAATCCAAAACTCCTGTTTAACTAAATTATAGTAACACAACTAGTTATTTACGTCAATGCTTGTGCTTATAATTAACACCTTAAGCGGTTTGGTTTGGGCATTAAAAAAGACCAGCTGGAGGCTGATCTATTTTACTTGGTGGGCGATATAGGATTCGAACCTATCACCTCCACAACGTCAATGTGGCGCTCTAGCCAAATGAGCTAATCGCCCGGGCGGAACAGACTAAAGATTAGCTCATTTTTGCTTACTTTGCAATGCAAGGTATGTGTCTTTCGGTACTATACCTCGACTTCATTAAAACTTAATGAAACGCTAGTATAGTAGTTGTTTAAGGTGTTACGAGGGTTAATCGCGGCGCATAATCGTAATAATGTAATTAAAACAATACAAAAGTACTAGCCATATAATACTAACCTTGCTATGATGGTACTTGTAGGTGGCGTTTTGCTAGGTGTTTAGCAAAACAACCAAGCCTTGTGACTATTTGCGAGAGGTCACAAGGCTTTTTGGTTTTTGGTGGGTAGCGGAGTATAATATTGAGTAAGCAGAGAAGTGGACTCACTAACCACCGAGCTTCGTTGGAGCGGTAGCAGACGTACGATAACCAATGCTACAAGAGTAAATGCCGAGGTGGAACCTCCCTGACGAAAGCCGCGTAACAGGGACCGACGCACATAATGACGAACCGTCTTTATGTGCTTTTTTAATTATTAATAGCCCAGAAGGAGATACATCATGGCAGAGCAAGACAACCTACAACCGATGCGCCACAGTTTAGCGCATATTATGGCGACTGCCGTGACAGGGCTATGGCCGCAGGCTAAGCTAGGCGTCGGACCGGTGGTAGAGAATGGCTTTTATTACGATATTGACCTCGCTGACACGCAGATTTCCGAAGAAGATTTTCCGCGCATCGAAGCAGCGATGAAGCAAGTTATTGCCGAGAATCAGGTGTTCGAGCGTAGCGAACAAGGCATTGACGAGGCGATTGGTTGGGCGCAGACGGCCGGGCAGCCCTATAAAGAGGAGTTACTAAATGACCTTAAGCGGGCAGGTACCACCGTTGCCAAAGACCTCGACACTGCCGAACTCGGTTTACAGGCCGACGGTGACAGCAAGGTAGAAACCGTGTCGTTTTATCAGAACGGCCCGTTTAAAGATTTGTGCCGGGGGCCGCACGTTGAATCAACTGGTAAAGTCGGTGCTTTTAAACTGATGCGCGTTGCTGGAGCCTACTGGCGCGGTAACGAGAAGAACGCCCAAATGCAGCGTCTGTACGGCATTGCATTTTCAACTCCTAAGGAACTTCGTCAACACCTTGAGATGCTGGAGGAAGCTAAGAAGCGGGATCACCGGGTGCTCGGCGAAAAACTAAAGATGTTCTTTATTACTCCCGATGTGGGGGCTGGGTTACCACTACTTATGCCTCGTGGTGAACGGGTTAAAACGATCTTAATGGACTACATGCGCGCCAAAGAAGAGGCTAATGGCTACCAATATGTCTCAACTCCGGTGTTAACGCAGCGTAAGCTGTATGAACGCTCTGGCCACGCTGATTATTATCTAGAAAATATGTATGCCACCCAAGAAGATGAAGAAGGCAACCAGTTCTTTATGAAGCCGATGAATTGTCCGCACCATCATATGATTTACGAGAAGCTGGTAGAAAGTTACCGTGATTTGCCGCTGCGACTGAGCGAGCACGCCGGGCTGTATCGATACGAACTCTCGGGTACCCTAACAGGTTTAATTCGGATGCGTGGCCCAATTACCCAAAATGACTCGCATACCTATGTAACTGCCGATCAGCTTAAAGAAGAATTTAAGAACGTCGTTGAACTGTTTCGAGAAGTCTATCAAGAAACAGGGCTAGAAGATTATTGGTTTCGGCTTTCGTTACCTGATTTTGAGAAAGATAAGTTTGCCCAAGAAACTGATAAATGGGAGCTGGCCGCCAAGGTTATTCGTGAAGTACTAGAAGAATCTGGCTTGCCGTATGACGAAGGTGTTGGCGAGGCTGCTTTTTATGGCCCTAAGCTCGATGTACAAACCAAAAATGTCCTGGGTAAAGAAGATACTATCGCAACTGTCCAGATTGATATTTTGGTGCCGCAACGGATGGAGTTGACCTATGTAGATTCCAGCGGACAAGATCAATATCCATTTGTAATCCATAAATCAATCATGGGTGCCTTTGAACGATTTATGGCTTTCTTGCTCGAGAAAACTGCCGGTAATTTACCCGTTTGGCTGTCGCCAGAGCAGATTCGCCTCATTACCGTCAATCAAGAAAAAGCGACCGTAGCATTTGCCGACTCGGTGTTTGCGAAGGCTAAGGAACTTGGTATTCGTGTGACGATAGATAACGACAACGACTCGGTGGGTAAGAAGATTCGTAATGCCGAACTGATGAAAGTACCGTATACTCTGGTAATCGGTGAAAAAGAGATCGCGACCAGCCAAGTAATGCCGCGTATACGCAAGGATTTGGTGACAGGCACGGAGCAGCCGGTGTTAGCACTCGATGACTTCTTGAATGCGGTCGCTCGTGAAACAAAGACAAGGGTAAGTAAGACTTCTATATGAGTAAACAGCAGACAATTGGGGTTGATATCGACGATGTTTTAGCGGCCCATCTGCCAGCTTTTGTGAAATATAGTAACGATACCTATAACACTGGCCTGACCGCTGAAACATATGAGGAGTACTGGCCCAACCTTTGGAATATTAGTATGGACGAAACGCTAAAGAGGGCTCGCGAGTTTCACGAATTGACCGTTGCTAGTTATGAAAGAATTGCCGATGCCGATAGTGTCTTGGCTAATTTGTCGAAAAAATATCGCTTGGTGATTGTGACCGCTCGTCCAAAATATAATATCGAGGCCACCCATGAGTGGATTGGGCAGCACTTTAAAGATGTCTTTGATGATATTCATTTTGTGCCTATTTGGGAGCCGGATAATAAGGTAACCAAGGCCGATATTTGTAAGCAAATTGGCGCTGACTACTTGATTGACGATATTCCGCGCCATTGTAACTTTGCTGCCGAAGCAGGTGTTGCGGCCTTATTGTTTGGCGGTTATACCTGGAGTCGCGACCATTTGGTGCATGACGATGTGGTTCGGGTTAATAATTGGCACGAAGTGGGAGAGCATTTTAATGTCTAGGGTTGACGACGCGTTTAAGCAGCGGGTTTATGAGTTGGTGGCGCAGATTCCGGCCGGCCGCGTGATGACGTACGGCCAGATCGCAGCGCTTTGTGGCGCGGCCTGGGCGGCGTGGGAAGTTGGGCAGTTGGCACATTTTGGCCCCACCGACCTGCCGTGGCAGCGGGTGGTGAACAAGCAAGGCGGGTTGGCACGGGGTTATGTGCCTGATGGGCTTGATGGCCAGCGCCGGGCGCTGGAGTCCGACGGCATTAATGTCTCTGATGAGTATAAGGTCGATGTAGGAGCATTGTTATGGCGTCCCTAAAGAAAAATCCACTCTTGTTGTTTTTTATGATTAGTTTTGCTGTCTTTAATGTCTTATTTTTTAGTCATAGCTGGCTTGTTGATACCGCCTATGACCATTTTGATGTATACGCCCAGTGTCTCACCGACACAACTCAAGTAGATTCGTTTGGCAATTGTGATTTTAGTAAATTTACAATTGTTGATGACGTGGTTAATACCGTCTACGCGCTGAGCATTGTGTCAACGCTGATTAGCGGGAGCATGTTGCTGTCGCAGCAGATCGAACGGATATGGCACAAGCAACGCCGATCGTCGTAACTTGTAGGTTTTGTTTTGGAATGGCTATAAACCCCGGCATCTGCATAAAAATGCGAAAGTCCTATAGATTACATAACATATTATTCGTATATAATTTATATATACGCAGTATATATAGCTAACTGGGGTAGGGGTTATATACGAATTATATACGATGATTATGTTACCGTTAGGACATGCCGAGCCTCTAGCAATCTATAAGAATTTTTAACATGCAATACATCCATAAACCTATTATCGTAATTGTCGGCCAGACGGCCAGCGGCAAGTCGGCTTTGGCGATTAAGGTCGCCGAGTTATTTGGCGGTGAGATTATTTGTGCCGATTCGCGGACGATATATAAGGGTATGGATATCGGGACGGCGAAGCCGTCCGCGCAGGACCGCCAAAAAGTGCCGCACCACGGACTTGATTTGATTGAGCCGACTGAATATTTTTCGGCAGCGGCCTTTAAGGATTACGCGGCCCAAAAAGTTGACGAGATTCAGTCCCGCGGTAAACTGCCGTTAATCGTCGGCGGCACCGGCTTATATATTGACGGATATGTCTACGACTATAGCTTTGCGGGCGAGGCCGACCGCTTGCAGCGGGCGGAGCTGGAGGCATTGAGTTTGGCTGAGTTGCAGGCTCGGGCGCGGGCGATGGGCATCGGCGAGACGCAGATTGATTTTAAGAATCATCGCCACTTAAGCCGGGCTGTAGAGCGGGGGAATATCACGCCCGAGCGCCATCCGTTGCCAGCGCACGTACTTATTATTGGACTCAAACTCGACCGCGAGCAACTGCTAGAACGGATCACAAACCGCGTGGATACAATGTTTGCCATGGGCTTCATGCAAGAGGTTCAGAATCTGGTACGAACCTACGGTAATGATGCTACTGGCCTCTTAACGCCAGGCTACACAGCGGCTCGTCGGTATCTGTTAGGGAAGGTAACGTTAGAAGAAGCTAAAGAGGAGTTCAAGCGGAGCGACCGGAGTCTCGCTAAACGTCAGTTGACCTGGTTCAAACGCAACCAAGATATCGTCTCGGTTCATTCAGATACTCAGGCAATCGATACAATACGTGCATTCTTACTCATGTTTGATACAATAGATCTATGATTGAACAACTCTTTGGGTCCAAAACTCGTGTTAAGTTACTGCAGCTTTTTTATAGTAATCCGAATCGGTCATTTTATGTGCGCGAAATAACGCGTAAAATTGACGAACAAATAAATTCCGTGCGCAGGGAATTATCAAATTTGCTCAACGCTGGCATCATTTCGTCCGAGACTACCAACAACCGCTTGTACTACGAAATCAATAAAACCTACCAATTCTACGATCCACTGTTACAAATATTTGGAGCGGCCGAGGGTGTCACGGGCGACGAAGAAACCAACGAATCGTTGGCTGGCCTAAAGGCACTTGGCAATATCGACTTAGCCTTATATACCGGACAATTCACCCGTGACGAAAAAAGCGGTGTCGACTTTGTGGTCGTCGGTGACATTAACACGACCCAACTTTCTAAGTACGTCGCCGACATGGAAGCCAAAGAAGGCAAAGCTATCCGCTATGTCTTCATGGATAAAAAAGAGTTCGAATACCGCCGCCAGGTTAACGACCGGTTCTTACTCAACGTGCTCGATTCAAAGAAACAGATAGTCATCAATAAGGCGCACTTACTCGAACCGCAAAACGACACAGCCAACGACGACGATGATGGGTCTGATGATGCCAAAGCAGTCACCGTTGCAAAGCCGACGGCTACTAAGAAAGCAGCTACAAACACGAAAGAAAAAGGTAAGAAATAGTGGAATTCCAGTTTTACGGTGCCAACTGCATCAAAATAGTTACAAAAAAAGTTAACATCGTTATCGACGATAACCTAGCCGCGCTTGGCGGTAAAAGCGTTGCTTCTCCTAAAGATATCGTTTTATCGACCGGTAGTGCTGAGTTGCCTGCCGACGCTCATTTTAAAATTAACCAACCCGGCGAATACGAAGTGTCTGACATCTCAGTCCAGGGTATCGCTGCCCGTAGTCATATGGACGAAGAAAAACAGCATTCTGCCACGATGTACCGCATCATTATCGACGGCGTCCGCATTGTCGTAACCGGCCACATTTACCCCGAACTCAACGACGTACAGCTCGAAGCTCTCGGCACGGTCGACATCTTATTCGTCCCCGTTGGTGGCCACGGCTATACTCTCGACGCCATCGGTGCCCAAAAAATCGTCAAAGATATTGAACCAAAAGTCGTCATTCCAACCCATTACGACAGCAAATCTTTGAAGTTTGAAGTCCCGCAGAGTCCACTGGACGATGCCGTTAAAATCCTTGGCATGGAAGTATTCGACACCTTAGACAGCCTTAAAATGAAGAATTTTGAGCTTGGCGAAGGCACTCGCCTGGTTGTTTTGAACCAACAATAAGTTTTTGGCATGTCTATCTATATACGCAACTATACCTGCGTTTCATTAAAATTTAATGAAGTCGAGGTATAGCTGTAGATAACAGATGTGTTAGCTAGCTTGAAATACGCATACTTCTTAAGAATCTATTTTTTGGCTGCGGAGGCGGCCTGGGCTGGAGTGATCAGCAGGCCTTTCTTCTTGAGGGTACGGATAGCGGCGGTGCTGACTTTAAGGCGGACTTTTTTACCGTCGACCATAACGGTTTTGATCTGAAGATTGGGCTTCCAGACTTTTTTGGTGCGGCGTAAGCTAAAGCTGACGTTGTGGCCGTATTGCTTGCCTTTACCGGTAATTTCGCATTTTTGCATGATTACATTAACTTTCGATTAAATTCTATGATTATTCAGATACTAATTCTAACGCTTAACACCTTAAAAGTCAACCGTAATTCTCTTGCAAGCGGGTAATAAACGAGACAATTACCTAGATTTAATCAAAATTTAATATATGTCTTGTATTGTAAGTTGGTACACTAACTATAAAGACTAGGAGAAGGCATTTTGAAAGTTACATTACCAAAAGGCTCTATACAACAGCCAAAATCATCAAACCCCAGCCCATCAAAAGGCTTGATAAAAGCTACTAGTTAAACCGTGGGCAAGTCACTCCTGTTGGTGGACACCAATGTTATTTCGATTGATAATAACGATTATCCAAGACCGTTCTTTAAAGAGGTTGGAAGAGAACGAATTTACTATACTTCAAAAAAAGAACGTGAAACTGTAGATACAATTTATATTTTGCAGCCAAATGTAGAGAATATAAAAGAATGCTTTGATTTGTACGAAGTATAAAAACTACAGTACAACTTGCTATACTGTTACTATATGTTTTCGAGTTTAGACTTTACTACTATCGTGATTGTTCTTGTTGTGTTGGTGATTTCGATCACCTTGCACGAGGCAATGCATGCTTTTACGGGGTACTGGCTAGGCGACGATACTGCCGAACGAGAAGGGCGCATAACCTTAAATCCCATCAAACATGTTGATCCGGTACTGACACTTTTGCTGCCAATGATGACCTTATTTTTGTTTCAAACGCCGATTTTGGCTGCTAAACCGGTGCCGTTTAATCCAAGCCGTGTTAAGTTTGACGAGTTCGGCGCCGCGTTGATAGGAGCAATCGGACCATTCACAAACTTACTGCTGGCGGCCGCCGGGGCAGGCATTGTTAATCTGTTTCAGGGTAGCCTAGGTGTAGACTTATTACGGGTACTGGTCATCTTTATAGTGATAAATGTCGGTTTGTTTATCTTTAATATGATGCCAATCCCGCCGCTTGACGGATCGCGCGTGCTGTACGCCTTTGCGCCAGAACCGATCCAGCGTTTTATGGCCAGCCTCGAACAGTTTGGCATATTCATTGTTTTCGGACTCATTTTAGCAGTGCCAGCCTTTGGTCAGCTGCTATCGAGCTTAAATAGTGCGGTGGTTAAGTTCTTGCTGTCTGGCGGCGGCTCAACTGGTATACTATAGCTGGCCGAGAGCGGGCAGCCGACACCAGATTATCTTGAATATTTTGTGATTTGGGAGATCAATATTTATGAGGGCCGTGGCCGTCATGTGCGATCACCCACTTGGTTTCATTACCAAGTTAATCACGTCGGTCCGACTCGGCCTGTAAGGAGGACAAACCCAAGCTTCGCTACGGGTTTTTCCTCCGCGAGCCTCAGGCTTTGCCTTCGGATCCTCCTTTTCCAAAGGACAATATTTTTAGCAAGTAAATGGCTAAAAATATCGGATTGTTTACCGAGGCATGCCAAAACACTACATAATGACGTTTCATTAAAGTTTAATGAAACGTCATTATGTACGCCAACGGGGTGTAGCGCAGTTGGTAGCGCGTACGGCTGGGGGCTCGCGTAAGTCGCAGGTTCAAGTCCTGTCACCCCGACCAAATTTGAATATTTATAAAAAGAGCAGCGGTTGGTTTTGTTTTGTTTCGGGGTGGAATGCAAGATTACAGGCTTGACTACATGATAAAAAGTAAGCGTACAGATCTAACTGACTTCGTGTCATTAGACAAAACTAAAAGAGCAGCCTTTGCTGCTCTTTTAGATAAGCGACGGTTTCGCTTAAGACAGGCCGCGTTCCTGAGTATCTTTATTCTAGACGCTACAATAATAATTTACAAATAAAATTGTAAATTTAATACTACGTTAATATCGAGCCGTTACGCTATATATGTTTGGTGGTCGGTGTGCCGTAATAGGGGGTACAGACTGGTGTCGCGGACAGGCCGCGAACTTGAGCCGGCCGGGTTCGATCCCCGGTGCCTCCACCAGACGCCTGTGTAGGTAGTTTATAAACCATACATCATAATGTATAATTAACACCATGCAGAGAACTCAAATATATTTGCCGCCGGGGCAGCACAAGCACCTAAAAGACGTGGCACACCACGAGGGGACGAGTGTGTCTGAGGTGATTCGGCGGCTTATTGCTGAAAATATTTCTGATCCACATCGGCAAAAACATTCTAAGGTCCAAAAGCCAGCCTACCGCAATGCGGGTGAATGGGCTCAGGCTCAGGCGGCTTGGGCAGAAAAAAACAGTATTTGCGGCCCGGCTGATCTTGCCGCCAATCTAGATACGTATTTGTATGGCGATAAAAAATAACGTCTTCGTCGACTCTAACTTCTTGATTGGGTTGTATAACGCGTCCGATACACTGCATGGTAAAACTAGCGCAATTAACGCGCGTTTGGCAAGCTCCGGCGCTCGCTTATATGTCTCGAACTATATTTTGTTAGAGGTATTAACAGTATTGTCGCAAAGAATCGGTCGAGCCGAGGCAATTGCTGTCGGCAATAATATTATAGACGGCGGGCACATCGAGGTTATTCACATCAACGAAGATATGCATGCCTTAAGTTGGAACATTTTTCAGTTGGTAACCAACAAAAATGTCAGCTTTGTAGACTGTAGTATCTTGGCAGTCATGCAAGACTCGGGTATTCGGCACTTACTGACGTTTGATAAGACCGATTTTGGGCCGTTACGCAAGCAGTTTGGTTTTAGTTTTTTCTAAATTGCTTAGTTACCCTAGTCGACCAGATGTGTGTATACACAAAAAGAGCAGCGGTTAAGCTGCTCTTTTTTAGTACGACTGTGCCGTCTCGATCTAGGCTCGCGACCCTGCATCGTTTTTATTCTAGCACTTGTGTAAGTAATTATCCAAAAAGTCGGGAAGTTTAATTTTTTGGTAATGTTTTGCCATTACTATTATAAATGTCTGGTGGTACGGTGTGCCGTATAGGGGGTACAGACTGGTGTCGCGATCAGGCCGCGACCCCGCATCGGCCGGGTTCGATCCCCGGTGCCTCCACCAGACGCCTGATTATTATTTGAGATAAATTGGATAAGAACGACGCTTTCAAGTAAACTAACAGATATGTGGCAAGAAAAAGACAATTCGTTATATAAAAAATTTGAGTTTAAGGACTTCGATGAGGCGTTTGAGTTTATGACTAAAGTTGCGGTCTGCGCTAAGGAGTTAAACCATCACCCGACCATCACTAACTCCTATAATGTTGTAGAGCTATGGCTAACAACTCATTCTGCGGGCAACGAAATAACCGAAAAAGACCAACAGTTGGCACACGCAATCGATATGAGTAATTAAAGGCTGACATGAAGCAAATAAAAATTACCTATACTAATTATCGTAACGAAACCGCCGAGCGGCTGATTGAGCCGATCAAGCTTTGGTACGGCGTATCGGAGTGGCATTCGGGTTCGGGCGAGCAGTGGTTTCTTAAAGCCCGCGATGTGTCTAAGGACGCTGAGCGAGATTTTGCGGTGCTCGATATTGCTGGGTTTATGCCGGCCGGGCCTTCTGCCCCAGATGCGGTTGACGATGTTCGCAGCGTTCGTAAGTCGGCGGCACTACCGAAGGCAAAACTGTACACCGACGGCGGTTCACGCGGGAATCCGGGCCCGTCGGCGCTTGGTTACGTCATCTTGGATATGGAAGATAACGTTGTAAAAAAAGATAGCGGTTATTTAGGGGTGACGACTAATAACCAAGCGGAGTATCAGGCTTTAAAGGCTGGGCTTGAGGCGTCTATTAAGCTGGGTGTTCAAGAGCTTGAGGTTTATATGGATAGCACGCTGGTCGTTAATCAAGTGCAGGGGCTTTGGAAGATGAAGAACCAAGAACTGATGCCGCACCACGCGGCGATTACGGCGCTGATACCAAAGTTTGAGCGTATTACATTTACCTATGTGCCGCGGGCGTTGAATAAGCTGGCCGATGCCATGGTTAACGAATGCCTCGACGCTCAGTAGCGCGGCTCGTGTCTCGCATGTCTTATTATCTTGCCACGAGTGGTATAATTAACAGGTCAGATTATTAGCTGATCGCCTGAACTTTATTGTTTAGGAGGAAAGTCCGGGCAACGTAGGGAAGGACAGTCGCTAACGGCGACCAAGGGTAACCTTAGGGAAAGTGCCACAGAAACGAAACCGCCCCGCACCTTTGTTCTTAAAATCAACAACGTTGCTAAAACTGAGAATGAAGGTGCGGGGTAAGGATGAAACGAGTGAGGTAAGAGCTCACAGCTTTTGCAGGTGACTGCCGAAGAAGGTAAACCCTGTTTGTTGCAAGGAGAATATCGTGCTTTGGTTCCCGCCGTCCGGTATTCATAAAATCCGCTTAATTGTGCCGGCAACGGTATAACTAGATAGATGATCAGCCCACCTTTATTGGTGGACAGAACCCGGCTTACACGTAATCTGACACCTTAAAAAGTCCTCTTTCTTGAGGACTTTTTGTTTTTAACAGGGGTGGTTTAGTTTGGAACATGTAATGTGGGCACTATACCTCGGGTTCATTAAAATTTAATGAAACGCAGGTATAGTACCGATAAATGGGTGAGAGCTAATAACAAAATCGGGTTATTTGTTGGCGACTTTGACGATTTCGGCAAAGGCGGCGGGTTCGTTGACGGCTAGTTCGCTTAAGATTTTGCGGTCTACTTCGACTTTGTTCTTTTTAAGGCCGGCGATAAGGCGGCTGTAGGTGGTGCCGTTAATGCGGGCGGCCGCGTTGATGCGGGTGTTCCAGAGGGCGCGGAAGCTTCGCTTGCGGTCTTTGCGGTCGCGGGTGGCGTTAACCAAGGCTTTTGTTAAGGCCTGCTTACCGCGCTTGATGCTGGATCGGTTTGATCGGGTAAAGCCTTTAGTGGCTTTACGGATTTTATTATGGCGCTGGCGTGTAGTAACGCCTCTTTTAACTCTCATTATCGTAGTCCTAACTTTCGTTTCATGTTACGGGCGTTTTTGCCGGTGACTTCTTCGACACCAGCGAAGGTACGCTTAGTCGAGGCGCTCTTTTTCTTTAAAAAGTGATTAATGGCGGTGTGACGGCGCATGACTTTACCGTTTTTACTGACTTTGATGCGGTCTTTGGTGCCGCTATGCGTCTTTAGTTTTGGCATTCTGATTACTCCTTATAACGAAAATTAGTTGCTTGCCGGCTAGCTGGGGTGGTTGATCGACGGTGATTGTGTCGTTGAACTGCTCGATGACCTTGGTGGCTAGTGTAAAACCGATCTCTTTGTGGGCCAATTCGCGGCCCCGGTAAAAGATAACGATCTTTACTTTGTGCCCCGCATCAAGAAAGCCGGTGACCTTCTTGAGTTTGGTGCCGAGGTCGTGGTCGCTGATCTTGAGGCCAAAACGCATCTGTTTGACCTCGAGGGCCTTGGCGTGGCGTTTGCTTTTTTGTAGCTGTTTAGTCTTTTGGTAATTGTACTTACCCCAGTCGACTATTTTAGCTACCGGTGGGTTTGCTTCTGGCGAAATCTCGACTAAATCGAGTTCGCGGTCGCTGGCGAGCTGTAACGCTTCGGCCCGCGTTAACACACCTACTTGCTGGCCCTCTTCATCGATCACCCGGAGGCTGCTTGCCCGAATCGCTTGATTCAGGCGAGTGTGTTTACTAATTGACGTATCTCCTTTAATTAATATGCGGTGATATGACTTGGAATTATAACAGGTTAGACAACAGAGGTCAACTGGACGGCAACTTTCTTCGGTACTGGAGTGCTTCGCTGATGTGTATGGCGGTGACGGACGGGCTTTGCTCGAGGTCGGCGATCGTCCGGGCGACGCGGAGGGTCCGAATGTAGCCACGGGCTGACAGGCTCATGCGCGCGGCGGCCTGATTGAGAACCAACGTCGTGGCGGGCGCGAGTTGAGCGGCCTGGTTTAGCTCGGCGTTGCTAAGTTCGCTATTGAGTTTGCCAGAACGCTTGAGCTGAACGGCTCGGGCGGTTGCTACCTGGGCTTGCCATTGCTTCGACTTGGCCTCGTTTACATTGTGCGACTTTAGTAATTGGTCGTGGGGGACCTTTGTAGTGTCTATATACAAATCAATCCGATCCATAATTGGGCCCGACAACCTTTTTTGATAGCCGATCCTTTTAGTTGGCAAACAGGTGCACGACTGATCGCTGCCATGAAATCCGCAGGGGCAGGGGTTGGCGGTAGCAACCAAAAGAAAGTGAGCCGGAAAGGTCACGCTGTCTTTGACTCTGGTTACGGTAATGCGCCGATCTTCGAGTGGCTGGCGTAGCGCTTCGATAACAGTCGGCTTAAACTCTGGCAGCTCATCAAGAAATAAAATGCCATGGTGGCTTAAGCTGACCTCGCCCGGGCGCGGACCAGACCCGCCACCTAACAAAGCGCTCATACTGGCACTATGGTGCGGCGCCCGAAAAGGGCGCACGGTTATAATCTGGTCGTATCTTTTATTCGCCAGGCTATGCAGATGGGTAACATCAAGCAGCTCTGTGGTGTTGAGGTCGGGCATAATGCTCGGTAAAGCCTGGGCCAACATGCTTTTGCCAGTACCCGGCGGGCCGTTCAGCAATATATTGTGGTGCCCCGCGGCAGCGATGACCAGCGCCCGCTTAGCCTGGGCCTGCCCAACGATATCGTCCATTGTTAACCGGTGTTTCGTGGCCGCGTACTGCGGTAGGGCTAGCCGTTGCGGCTCTGGCATATCTGATTGATTAAGCTGAACGTACAGCTCGCCGACGGTAGCAAAGGGATAGAGCCTAATACCAGGGATCAGGCTGGCCTGCGCCATGTTTTCGGCTGGGATCCAGAAGGACGTCATGCCGTACGCCTGTGCCGACAAAATTTTACCTATAATACCCCGGATAGGTCGGATAGAGCCTTCTAGCCCGACCTCACCCATAACAATAGTCTGGGCGTCTGGTAACTGTTTGACCATGCCCGATCTGGCTAAAATGGCCAGCAGCATTGCAAGGTCAAAGCCCGAACCTTCTTTTGGTATGTCAGCCGGAGCCAGGTTGAGGGTGATGCGTTTACGCGGGATCGGTATATTACTGCTGGCCAGTGCGCCCCGGATACGTTCGCGGGCTTCGTCGATTGAGCGATGCGCAAAGCCGACCACTACTATATTAGGCAGTGAATTAGAGATATGGCACTCGACGGTAATAATAATTCCGTTGCCGCCATGTTCGATGATGCTTTTTATACCTGCCATAGTAAATGACTGTAACGGTTATATATTAAATAATTATTAACTTTGTGAGCTTGCCTGCGCAATTAAAAAGCAGCCCTTTTGGTGGGCTGCTCAAAGTTTTTGTTACTTTGTTTTAGCTTTAACGTTCCATCTTTTGTATGGAACAACGGCTTGCGAGAAGCCGTTGTTTAGAGAAACGTTTTTATTTTCGAGTACTTAATTTACTCAAGTACTATACACATCTTATACACACTGATTAACGGTGTCAACACGGTTTAGCTTATTTGCTGTGCATAACTTTTTTATCAGCTATTATTAGCGCTTGGAACGTCGCTTTATAATTCATTATGCCTTATGAGTATAATTTTGTTAGGCTAGTACACCTCTAAAAGTGTAGTAACTAATCGTATATATTTTGTATATACGGAGTATATACCACTAACAGGAGTGGGTAGTATATACGTTTTATATACGATTAATATAGTCCTATTTAGCACTCTAAAAACATTCTTTCTTATTCTCCATATATACGAATATGCCTCAATTAACAAAGAACGTACCTAGCTCACTCATTCATTAACCTAAAAAGGCAGGTCTTGGTTCTAGGGAGCTATACAGGGCAGCAGCAGATACCCCTATTTGAGAATTATTGTGGTATTAAGGATAGAGTCAAAATAACTATGGGCTGGCCTGAAGTGCGTTGTTGGGAGGAATTTAAATCGACAGTGGAGCATATAAAGGTACTCATTTTTAGTAAAAATCTTACTATTTATTTACCAAGTTTTGCAGTCGTATAGCTTGGTAAATATGAGAGAGTATTGCTGTAAAGCTTTGATGCCACAAAAAAAATAAAAAATTACTGATGTTATAAATACAACTAATAAATAATGGTTATACATCTGTCTAATTTTATATTGCATCTGTATTGTAGTTATAGATACAACTAATAAGTATTGACAAGATGCTAAATCCGTAGTAGTATGGAAACATAAATCTTAAAACAAAAAGTGAAAACAGAAATGCCATAACACAGATTTACAACTCAACCATTTATCGCTCGCTATGCCTAAAGCAATAGTGAGCGGTCAGTCAAAGCCAGGCGGACGATAAGCGCTATACAGTAAATTAATTGAGCGGTTTTATCGTCCCAACGGCGCCTTAGAATACATTAAATAGCAGCCCCAAATGGGGCTCTATTTATTTTAAATTAATTGAAAACAATTTTTATGATTAAATACAGCTTAGAATTATGAATAGTTACGTCAAACATAGATATGCGATAGCACTCGGAATTTGTACGGTTGGCCTGGGTACATTCTTGACCTTTACCAACCCTAGCCAGGTGTCTATTGGATTACTGGTAGTACCGGTGTTATTGCTCTTTTTTATTGCGTTTAGCGCGTTTCAGGTGGGGATGGATAAGTTGAAGCTGTTAAAGACGCGGCCGCGTAAGCGGCGGACGGTGGCACTGACGGGGGCCAGTATAATAACGGTAGTAATGATCTTGCAGTCAACGGGCGGCATTTCGACGGCCGACGCGCTTTTGATGGCGTTGATTGTACTAGCGGCGACCGTCTATATTAATAAGTTCTAAAAACAGATAGCTCTCTGGTATAATTGGTAGTAATTATGGATAACCCGCAAGCTAACGATATACTCCCGTCGGTGCAACCGACGGCTTCGCCAGACCCGGGCGCAACGTCTGTGCCGGCTCCGACGACGGCTTCTACTGATTCGCCGCTTCCGGCGTCGCCGGATCCGTTGCCGCCGTTGCCGCCGTTGCCGCCACCGATGTCCGATATTGATGTGTCGGCTGGCCAGCCATTGCCAGCGGTTACGGTCCCGCCAGATAGCGAACAGACGATACCTGACTCACGGTCGTTAGTGGCGCTGCCGGAAGAGGCTGGCGACAACGACCTGATCGAGAAAGAATGGGTTGTAAAGGCCAAGCAGATCGTTGAGCATACGGCCGAGGATCCTTTTACGCAACAACAAGAACTTAACAAAATTCGGGCTGACTACATGAAAAAACGTTATAGCAAGGATATTGGAACGGCTCCGGGGATGTAACAAATGGCAACTATTATCGCCCTATTTGTTGGAGTTTTGTGTTTGGCGTTGATTGTGGGGCCGATCATCTTTTTTCAGTCTCGTAAGGTGTTACGGGAGCAAAAAAACTTTGAGCGCGGCCTCAAGATGGTGCCATTGCTGATCCATTTGCCGCCGCCCAGTGACGACACTGATGCCGGTAACCGCGATGTCCGCGATGTGACCGACGAGAATATTTCTAAAGCTCAGATTTTGTATAGCGTTATTGCTAGCACCTTTGAGAAGAACTTTAAGCGGCAGTTTTATGGGCAGCGCCATGTTTCGTTTGAGATTTTGGCTCATAACGGTAAGATCGACTTCTTTACGGCGGTGCCGATTGGGTTGGTAGA
>JBPCJO010000075.1:0-33351 GCA_051005235.1 Saccharimonadales bacterium (SeqCode) | reverse complement strand
GAGGTGCCTACCAGCACTTCGGCCCGGCCGGCTCTGGCCACTACGTCAAAATGGTCCACAACGCCATTGAATACGGCATGATGGAGTCGCTGGCCGAAGGCTACCGCATGCTAAGCGAAGGTCCGTTTGACGGCTTAGACTTAGCGGCCGCCGGCGAAGTCTGGCAGCACGGCAGCGTGGTTACGTCGTGGCTTAACGAGCTGACCCAGGCAGCCATTGCTGAAAATCCAACCCTCAAAGGTGTTGACGGTTTTGTGGCCGAATCGGGCGAAGCCCGCTGGACGATTGAGGTAGCCCGCGAAATGAGCATTCCGCTACCAGCCATCGAAGCCTCTTTCGACGTCCGTCTGGCCTCGCAAAAAGGCGAAGTGAACTTTGCCACCCGCTTGCTGGCCGCCATGCGCAACAAGTTTGGCGGGCACGAGTTAAATAAATAGCAGCTTTAGCATATTATTTGAAGATATCTAAGCTAAAGCCATAATTGTACCCAAGTGATACACTAATTAGTACTATGCGTTACTTTAAAAACAGGGCAGAGGCTGGCCAGTTACTTGCAGATCAGATGACAGAGTATAAAAACCAGAACTGTGCGGTTGTGGCGCTGAGTGAGGGTGGGGTGCAAGTTGGTGCTGAAATTGCCAAGGCAATTCATGCCTCGCTTTTTTTGCTGGTTATCGAAGATGTAACCTTACCACGAGAGCTCCAGCCGCTAGCTGCCATGAGCTCGGCCGGTACGTTTACCTATAATCACAGTCTGTCGGCGGCCGACCTGGAAGAAATAACCACCGATTCGCGTCCAATGATTGATCAGCTACGCCTCGAAACCTTTCAGAAGTTAAATCGTATCGTTAGCAAAGACGGCATTATCGATAAGCAGTTGCTTAAACGCCACGTCATTATTGTGGTGTCCGACGGTATTGCCAATGGCCTGTCGCTCGACGTCGCCAGCGATTTTCTTAAACCGATTTTAACCAAACGCATTGTTGTCGCTACTTCGCTGTGCAACGCCGACGTAATGGACCGCATCCGCATCATGGCCAGCGACTTCTACTGCCTAGACGTCATCCAGTCAGATTTTCCGCTCAAACACTACTACGAAGACAACGCCATGCCAGGACACGACGAGGTTGTGGAGACTATGAAGAATATATCGTTGAGTTGGTAGGGTAGAGTGGTTATTTAAGTAAAGTCTAACCGCAAAGATTTATGGGTTTGCTGTATGCCGTTGCGCCTACAGTCCTAGTGCCATTCTTTGATATCCAAGTGTTTGTGACTGCACCTCTTAACAATACCGTATTATCGTCAAAATTACGTTGACCGCATTTTTGGAAAACAAGATTATATTTACGACTGATCGACTTTTTACTATTAGTAGTCATGAAATACGCGGAATGCGAATTGTTGTCATATTCTGATTCAGGATTAGGCTTAACCTGTATTTCGGATTTTACGCTACGCTTACCTTTCGTACTGCAGTTTTTGACCGTAAGAACTTTAAAATTAAGGTATCTTAATCTATTAGAGCCATGGTATCTAGGGGTGCTAATTTGAACTGCGCGAGCGGTTCCCCGAACTGCGCATATATCTGAAGCTCCTGTTGCTATATAACGTTCTTGAGAAGGTAAGTTTGGGGTATGAGCTTGAGCAGTCTCTGGCGCACCACCAAACTTATCAGCGACCATGGCTACAACTCCTGCAGCAGCTAGACTGACCGTAGCCAAAGCGACTGCGCCATATTGTCTTACTGAATTTAACCTGTCAAAGTCAGCCGCTTGATCCATAATGTCTGGATTTGTGCTTGGCTGATTTAAAACTTCGTGTTCACTCATACTAAATACCTCATTTTCAATTATAAATTTGCATATCTTGTAATGTAAGATTGTACATAAATAATAAGATTGAGTCAATCATATGATTAATATGTCAAACTATTTTTAATTGGATTATAAACATAAGTTCTGTACAATAAACATAAGTTTCATAATTTTTAAAATGGTCTATCATTGAAATGATAAAAAAAATAAGTACGAAAATACATAGCAATAAGATATCTTTGTTGCGAACCCGGATAAGCAAACGAAAATCCAAGTCAACTATAGTTGCCTTTATCTTTATTTCTTTAATCATCTGTGGTGGTATTTTTGCATATATAAAAACTAATACGGCTGATATAAAAATTGGTGACAACAAAATTACAAAGTCTGACATAGACACCTATGAAAAATTATTAAATGATTTTATTGCCGCAAATCCTGACAGCTCATTTAGCGAAGACAATAGGCAATTTGCAATCGACTCATTAATTATGAACGCCGCATTAAAGCTGGAAGCCCAAAATAACGGTATATCAATTACTGACGATGACATTGCTCTCGCAGCTGATAGAAAATTTGAAACTGAAGACGAAAGAAAAGCTTATTTTAGTGACTTAAGAGCGCCTAATAATAAAATAAATCTTGTTTACGCAGAGAATCGAGCATTGCAGGCAAAACTAACAGACAAACTTGTAAGAAAAATGAATCTTTTAGAGGTAAATATTGTTCTAGACTCGCCGTACTTTAGAAACTTGCCACAGGATCAAGTGCAAGCTGAGTACGACAAGGCAAAGACAAGACTTGAGAAAGAAGTACTTCCGTTAGTCGCCGCAGGTGCCTCAAAAGAAGATATAGCAAAGATTGCCGACACAATTTGGTACGAAGAATTATTTGGTGAAAAATCAACCGATGCAGAGATAGCTCGAGACTTGGGCTTATATATAGGGCAAGCTACGCTTGCAGTAAATGTCCAAAAAGATTATCAGAAAGGCGTTACTAGATATAATGACATCGATGAAACTAGATGGATTAGGGGTAATATAGGCGAACCGTTTACTACTACCGATAAGATTAATGAACTAAAAAATGTTGGCGATAACACTGGTATTTTTGTGTCAAAAACTGGAGCATTTATGATTGTTCGAGTCGATAGCATTAATAATGGAACTTATGATTCTTGGGATGCCTTCCTGACAAAATACAAAAATGACTATACTAATAATAGACTTAAAATTGATAAACAGAGCGTTTCAAAAAATGCTTCAAAGTTTGCTGATACAGTAATTAGATATGCAACTTCTCCCGGCCTTAAAAAAGCGCAAGCAGCTGTATCTGACCAAACATGTCTTGACCACTCTTACACCGTAACTCTCCAAGCGATCAACAGCGATAATGGCGCAAGTATATCCGGTGCTAAAGTCAAAGCTTACAGAGACCCGAATAAGTCATACACAAGAGATGACCCGCCTCACGTAGGCGACGTATATACTCCTGCTACTACTTGCGGCGCGGCAGGATCTTTCTATATGCTGAGCGATAGTGGCGGCAATATTACCGCAGGGAGTTGGAGTCGTAGCGGAGAAAATAATACCGACAGAACATTTCATGATAGTTGCTGGAACACTCCTGTAGAATTTTCGATAGCTGATGAACCGGCTGGCTATAAGAGAATAGGTGTGTTCTATCAAAAGCATAAGTATGATGCCAGTGAAAACGATATATATCTCAATCCTGGTTATCCAAATATTAAACCTGGCTTAGCGAACAACCAAGATTACTGGATTATTATTAAGTATCAAAAGAACTACACACCACCTCCCCCGACTGTAACCGGTAACGCCAACATAAATATAAACTGTGATGCAATCTGGGGTAATGTAACACCTGGCCGTTACTGGAGCGTGTTTATTGATAGTATATCCGACGCTAACAGGATTGGTCAGAGTGGAGGTACTCCCTCGAGCGGCAGTTACATATTTGGTATAAATGGGGGGAGCTATTTTGGCCAGTACCCACCTGGTAAAGGCACCCGGACGTTCTTTATTAAAACCTACCAAAATTATGACGCGAAGACGGGGACGTATAGTAACCAAACTAGCGAGTCCAGTTATACCCAATCGCTTGATTGTATCAACAGTCCACCGAGCTTTTCTATTAATTCGCTAACGTGTTCTCAGGTGACGTTTACTATCTCGGACAATGATGACCAAGGCCAAGGGCTTTATTACGAACTAATCCTATACCAAGACAAAGATCCGGGCAAAGCAACTACCTATTCGGGCAGAGGTTCTGGCACTATAACCTTGGGTGACTTTCCAGCAGAAAGCGCTCCAAATAATGGTTGGCGGGCTGGCTTGAGAGTTAAAGATATAGGTGAGTCGGGTCGGTGGCCCCCTTACTCTGACGGTTCTTTTACATACGGTGTTAACCGAGACGTTGGGCCGTGCTATAACGGTGCTTGCAGCCTTAACTCGTTTACGGCCAGTCCGGCTGGTACTATTCCGGGCTCCTCACCAAGCGAAGGGGTAGTTGCGACTAAGCAATTTAACGTTAACTATACTCTAACTAACACTGGTCCGGGGGACCGAAACCCACTCTACTCTAATGTGTCGGGGGCACCACTCACGCTGACCACAGCCGGCGCGACGGCAGGAACCTTCCCAAGCACGCCACCATACTTTGCGGTTGGGCAGACGGTTGGGCTTGGATCTTCGGTTAATGGCACTATGACGTTTAACGCACCCGCTACCGCCGGTCGCCACACCGTAACAGTGTATCCGGACTACTACGGCCTGTTCTCGATAGGTGCGCCCTGTACCATTGCCATTGACGTGTACCAGCCGTTTAAGATTAAACCTTTGGTAACCAGAGTAGAACCAAAACCAAATAATGAAGACCCATTGAGTATAGAGTACGATACCAAAACAGAGTCCAAGCTGGGCGCGTATCCGCCGGATCCGACCATACAGTATTTTAATATCCCAATATTGGTAAAGGGTAAGAATCAGCTTAATTACTTTAAGCATGAGCCACCGCCATCAGATGCCGTCACGCTTAAGGGGCCACCGCTTGATTCTGATGTAATTAATAACACCGGTAAAGATGCGGCCGGCGGTTTGAATGGCAGCAATACCTGGCAAAGAATCTGGAACCGGATCAATAATCCGGCCAAGCCAAATGAGTTTCGCCCGGGCGACACCTGGAGCATGGGTGACCAGTTCTGTGGCCGTATCGACATAGACTACAACGAAGGTTGGACAAACGGGCTGCCTTATCCTGGTGGTCAACGTGTACTTAGCCCAGTTAAGAATACTAGTGAACCGACAACCTATCCTTTGTATGATGTACGGTGCGGCCAGATTATAGATACACCGTTTATGCGGGCGTACGGTGGCGATGTTATTTCAAACGGGCCAATTAGGGGCTTTATGGCGAACCCCGACCAAGGGGCTGGTTCTGGCGTAGAGTTTGCCGCCATTAGCGGTACCTCGCCGATCGACTTTGCCAGTGCTTTCTTTAGAAATGCTTTCTCTGGGGCTAATCCTGCGGTCGCAAGTAAACCGCAGTCGGCCGACGGCCTAAAGCTAACCGGAACCTTGCGGGCCGGTGGCCAGCCAAAATACTTTGACGAAACGATTAAACGCGAAACAAAAGCCGGCGGCGGCGGGCTAAGTTATAGTTCTCCAAAAAACAATAACCAGTCCTATGGCGGCGGCGGTACGCTTGCTGGCAACCCGGCATTTACCGGACGGCACGCTATTTACGCCGAGGGCGACGTTGTAATCAGTGGGGATATAAAATACGGACCAGCCGGTGGCGGTACAATCAACGATATTCCGGCCTTTGCGTTGGTAGTTAAGGGGGATATTTACATCTCGGATACCGTTGCGCAGCTGGACGGGCTGTATATTAGCCAGGGCGGCACGATTCATACCTGTACCGATAGCGGTAGGCCGCTTGATCTTGGTAACCCGGGCGATAAGGCTATATTGCTGGCTAAGTGCTCTCAAAAACAACTTAAAGTTGACGGCTTGTTGGTTGCCGAACACCTTAAGTTCTATCGTATTAAAGGTACCCTGCGTGACATAACCTACGCCGGTAGCGGTAGTAATCGCTTTTACACCCCGCGTGAGACATTTGATACTAGCGGCGGCAGTACCAACGAGACAAAAGCTGGCGAAGCTTTGCGCTTAACACCTGAGGTACTGCTAGGGCAATACGGTGATCAGTCTATCTTCCGGGCCTTAGGTAGCCAGACCGGCAATAAGTACGAGTATATTGTCACATTACCACCTATCCTTTAAAAACACTTATGCTATACTAAGTTCAAGAAGATATAATCATGTATAAAAATAAACGGATATAAACTACAAGAATGAGTTTACTGAGTGGGGTATCGGAATTCTTTAGCCTGGATATAGGTAGCAGCGCTGTGCGCGCCGTCCAGGTAACGAACAGTCCAAAGTCAAAGCAACTGATGAAATATGCCATTTCACCAGTCGATGCTAAAGTTGCCCTCAGTGATTCTAAGTCAGATCAGCTAAAATTGATGCAAAGCATCAAAGAAATGCTGGCAAGCGCCCAGATAACGACAAAAGACGTAGTGGTAGGAATCCCGTCTTCGCGTGTTTTTACCACCGTTGTCGACATCGAACGGATACCATTAAAAGAGTTGGCCAAAACCATACGGTACCAAGCTGACGGGTTGATCCCAACGCCGATCGCCGAATCAAAAATTGACTGGGCAGTTATTGGCGACTCGCCAAAGAGCCCAAATAAGCTAGAAATACTAATTTCTAGTGTCTCAAACGATTTTATCGAGCCGCGACTCGACCTCATAGAGTCGATTGGCTTAAACGTTATTGCCTTTGAGCCAGACAACCTTGCATTGGTGCGTTCTATGATCGCCCCTGACGACGCGTCGCCCAACATGATTATCGATATTGGCAGCAAAAGCACCGACATTGTTATTGCCATGAACGGTGTATCGCACTTAACTCGGGCCATTCCGACAGGCTCAGAGACGATAATCCGATCTGCCATGCAAAACCTTAATATAGACGAAAAGCAGGCCCAGGAATTTGTTTTTAAATTCGGCTTAAGTCAACAAAAGCTAGAAGGCCAGGTTTACCAGGCGATTGTGAATACCGTTAATCTGTTAATGACAGACATCGATAAATCGATCAAGTTTTTTGAATCCCGTTACGAAGGGGTTAAACTCAACCGCATTATTATGACTGGCGGCGCGTCGTCTCTACCGGAGTTTCCATTGTATATTGCCAATAAATTTGGTATTAATGTCGAAATTGGCAATGCCTGGCGTAATATCCAGTACGATCTACCTCGTCAAAACGAGCTGATGGCCTTGTCTAATCACTTTGGTGTGGCGACCGGCTTGGCGGAGCGCAACGAATGATCCAATTTAATTTACTCCCCGACGTAAAAATTGAGTTTTTAAAAGCCCGTCGCCGCATGCGTCTGGTAGTCACCATATCAATTGTTTCTTCGGCGATCTCAATTTTACTTTTCGCGGCGCTATTTTCGTTCGTCCGGATTGCCCAGGTAAACCACAGTAAGGCTGTGAGCCGTGACATCATCAAAGGTGTCGAACAACTTCGAAAAGACGCGCCCGAACTTGATAAAATCTTAACAGTCCAAAATCAGCTAAAGAGCCTGCCGGAGTTACACGACAATAAAGCCATCAGTTCCCGGTTGTTCGACTACTTATTCCAGCTAACACCGGACCAGGCAACTATTTCTGACGTCGAGCTGGACCTCGAAGCGAATACCATCCTTGTTAAAGGTAATTCCGACAGTTTCGGTACCGTTAATAAATATGCCGATACGCTAAAACTAACCGATTACATGCGCAGTACTGCCGATAAGCCTGAGGGTAAAGCGTTTAGTAATGTCGTATTACAAAAGTTCTCGGTAATCGAACAGCGGTCAGGAGTCGCTGCCAATGCGGCTAAGGTAGAATACGAAATATTAGCTTCATTCGACCCGATAATATTCTCTAACATTAAAGGCGCGCCCGAAGATAAACCGCCTATTACACTAGTTATACCAAACATAATATCAGCCCGCTCAATTGCCGAATCTCCTGGTAGCTTATTCGCTCCGCAGCAAAACATACAACCTAACCAAGGCGGGGGACGTTAATCATGGCTAGAAAACTATCAGCCAAACGAATCGAAATCGATAAAGCCCAACTTACTATTTTGGTCGCCTCCGGCGCGGCGGCGTTTGTAATTGCTTTTTGCATGGTAGCCGGCAAAAGTCTGCTTGACCAACGGGCCTACCAGGCACGGGTTATTGGCAAAAAACAGATTGCACTTAAGCAAGTTAAATCCAATGCCGAAGCCTACAAAAAGCTCAACACTTCTTTTGAGCAATTCGATGATCCGGTAGCTAACATTTTAGGCGGCAATCCGGCCGGGACAGGTGATAAAGATGGCGATAATGCTCGAATAGTGTTAGACGCGCTACCAAGTAAGTATGACTTTCCGGCCTTAACCACCAGCGTCGAGAAGATCTTTAAGGACAACGGTTTTCAGATCAAAGAAATCATTGGTACCGACGACGAAGTCGCGCAGTCTCAACAAATATCTATTCCGCAACCCGTCGAGTTACCTTTTTCTGTAAAAATTGGTATATCCGGTACTTCTGGCAGCTCGGCTGTTAATCTGTTAGAACGATCAATCCGCCCGATACAAGTTAAAAGTTTGACATTCAAAGTCGAGCAAGGCGAGCAGCCGGAACTAACAATTAACGCCAAAACTTTTTATCAACCAAGTAAGATCTTCAAGGTTGAAACGGAGCAAATTCGATGAAACAAAAAGATATTGCCTTAATAATAATTGTCATTTTTATTGGCGGCGTATTCTCGGTAATAATGACTAAGACGGTCTTTGTCTCAAAAGGTAGCAAACAACAGACAGCCGAAAAAGTCGAGGCTATTAGCAGTGAGTTCAAGATTCCCGATAAGGAAGTGTTTAACCCAAATGCCATTAACCCTACCAAACTCATAAGAATTGGCGATGAGAGTAATACTTCTCCCTTTTAGGGTAGAGTGGCTTACCTGTTATGGCAATATTATCGCCTGAGGTTCAAAAAAAAATTGAACAAAAGCTTGTTAGCCAAGGCTTAATTAGCCTGGCTGCGTTGGATTTGGCAAAGGCTGATGCCGAAAAGTCCGCCGTTCCGTACTTTTCGACATTACTCGAAAATGGCCACGTCTCTAACGAGACATTAACCAAACTACTGGCCGAAATTAACGGTGTTCCGTATGTAAACCTGCTCGAGGCACGGATTGAGCGCGATGTGTTGCGCCTGCTGCCAAAAGATGTAGCTGAGCGCTATATGGCTGTGCCGCTGGGGCAAATCCAGAGTCGTCTGGTGGTGGCTATGCTTGATGCCGACAATGTGCAAGCTGTCGACTTTTTAGCGAACCGGATTGGCCGTACCCTCAAAGTTTATACCGCCAGTGAAGAGGGCATTAGACATGTACTTACACAGTATGACGAAGACGTTGAGGCCGACGTAGCCACCGCCATCGGCATTAGCGTTAACCCGGGCGAAAAAACTGACCAACCAGTCGAGGTTAAGTCTGAAATTAAAACAATTGTCCAAGATTCGCCGATCAGTAGGGCGCTGTCAACAATTTTAGAATACGCCGCTAAAAACCGGGCTAGCGATATACACATCGAACCTCTCGAGAAAGAACTAAAGATCCGTTGCCGCATCGACGGCGTCCTTAAAGAAATTATGAAGCTTCCAAAGTCGACCGAGCCGCCGCTCATTTCTCGTATTAAAATTTTGAGTAACCTAAAAATTGATGAGCACCGAATACCTCAGGACGGCCAATTTACGGTCGCTGTCACTGGTAAAGCGATTGACCTGCGTATTGCCATATCACCAGTTGTATGGGGTGAGCAAGTAGTTATTCGTCTGCTCGATAAATCCGGCACCAGCTTGCTACTCGAAGAAATGGGTTATCACGGCCGGGCTTTGCGGACGATCCGCAAGGGCATCAAGCAAACCAATGGCATGATCTTAACCTCGGGACCAACTGGCTCTGGTAAATCTACCTCGCTGTACGCACTGATTCAAGAAATTAAGGACGAGTCCATAAATATCGTCACCCTAGAAGACCCGGTTGAGTACAAAATGGACGGCATTAACCAAATTCAGGTTAATCCGGAGGTAGGTTTAACATTTGCTACCGGCTTACGCTCTATTTTACGACAAGATCCGGACGTCGTCATGGTTGGCGAAATCCGCGATAAAGAGACGGCCCAGCTAGCCGTCCAGGCTGCGCTAACCGGCCACCTGGTCTTTAGTACGCTGCACACCAACAGTGCGGCCGGTATTTTGCCCCGCTTGCTAGATATGGGCATTGAGCCGTTTTTGATTGCATCTACCGTTCGAACAGTTATTGGCCAACGACTGGTGCGCAAAATCGCTGACACCACACGGCAAGAGTATGCATCATCAGTCGTCGAAACCGAAGGTATTTTGAATAATATAGGTAATCTACTACCCGCCACTGCCGAAGAAGTCGCCGCCCGGGCGCAAGACATTGGCTACAAAACCTTGCCACTTACTAAGCAAAACGCTTATACTTTATTTAAGGGTGAAGACGGACGCGAAACCCCCGGTGGTTACAAGGGTCGTATGGGCCTTTACGAAGTGTTTGAAGTCGATGAAGCAATTCAGAAGCTTATAATTAGCCGCGCTACCAGCAGTGAAATTGAGCGGACAGCCCGAACACAAGGCATGATCACCATGCGACAAGACGGTTACTTTAAAGCCTTAGCAGGACTAACTACAGTAGACGAAATTAACCGCGTAGCGTCAGCCGACAGCGCATAACAATAAATTAGGTAACTAAAATGGCAACACCAAGCATACGAATCGAACAACTCCTCGAAGAGGTAATCAAAAAAAAGGCATCTGACTTGCATATTCAAGTTGGCTTGCAGCCAACGCTACGCATCGACGGCGCGCTGATTCCGGTTAGTGGTGCCCATACTCTAGACGCCGAAATGGTCGAGTCGTTGATCTTCGCGATTCTCGACGATGAGCAAAAACAGATTTTACTTAAAGATAAAGAATTTGATTTTAGCTTTGCCTTCGGTGCCTTAGGCCGCTTCCGGGTTAACGCATTCCACGAGCGCGGTAACTTAGCGGCAGCGCTTCGCCTCATACCAAACGAAATTATGTCAACCGAGCAGCTGGGCTTGCCAGAGGTTGTTCGTAAGTTTGCCGACTATCCGCGTGGCCTTGTATTGGTGACTGGCCCTACAGGCTCCGGTAAATCTACCACGCTAGCAGCCTTAGTGCACAAAATTAACACCGAAAAAGCGGTTCATATTGTAACTATCGAAGACCCAATCGAGTTTACCCACAAAAGCCTGAAATCGGTCATTGTACAGCGCGAAGTCCACTATGACACGTATTCATTCTCGGCCGCCCTGCGTAGCAGCTTGCGCCAAGATCCAGATGTTGTGCTGCTGGGCGAAATGCGCGACCTCGAAACAATCTCGGCCGCCATTACCATCGCCGAAACCGGCCACCTGGTTTTTGCCACGCTGCACACCAACAGTGCTGCCCAGAGTATCGACCGTATGATTGACGTCTTTCCACCACACCAGCAGCCGCAAATTCGGGCTCAGCTTAGTAATATTCTCATGGCTATTTGTTCGCAGCGCCTAGTTCCAACGATTGGCGGCGGGCGGGTCGCTTCAGCCGAAGTTCTAATTGCCACGCCGGCCGTTCGCAATATTATCCGCGAGGGCAAGAGCCACCAGCTTGACGCGGTCATCCAAACCGGCGGGGAATTCGGCATGCAATCAATGGACAAAACACTGGTTAACCTTATACATTCCGGTACTATCACCTACGACGAAGCCCGGATTGTGGCAGTCGATATTACCGAACTAGACAGGTTGATGAGGGGATAAGCCATGTTAACCTATAATTACGTCGCCAGAGATCCGGCCAGTGGCCAAAAAGTTAAGTCTTCATTGCAGGCCGATAGCGAAGCTTCGGCCGCCAAGCTCATTAAAAGCGAGGGCTTAGCACCACTCGATATTGTCTTAGCCGATACAAAGTCGTTAAATATATTTTCCAAGTTTACCAATCGCATTTCCGTTAAAGACCGCATTATTTTCTCGCGGCAGATGTCGACCCTAATTAACGCCGGCTTACCGTTAGTGCAAAGCTTACGTAACGTCAACGATCAAACAACCAATAAGGCCTTTCGGGTGGTTATTGGCCAGATTATCGCCGATATCGAGGGCGGCTCGGCCTTTTCTGTAGCCCTGGCCAAACATCCAAAAGTGTTTAGCGAAGTGTACATAAGCCTAATCGCCGCTGGTGAGGTGTCGGGTACACTTGACGCCGCCTTGTTCCGGATTGCCTTACAACAAGAAAAAGACGCCGAAATTATGAGTAAAGTTAAAGGTGCTCTGGCTTACCCGATTATCGTCATTATTGTCATGATCGCCGTACTAGGCTTTATGCTGATCAAAGTGTTGCCGCAGGTTGAAGCAATCTATAAAGAGTTACCAGGTGCAAACTTGCCGTTTATCACTAGGGCGTTACTGGCATTATCGCATTTTGCGACCGACTACTGGTATTTCTTTATTGGTATTATTGTATTTTTGACGATTGCGGCCAGCCGCTATGCCCGCACCGGTCCTGGAAAATTATTGATCGACCGTCTTAAGATGCGCGCCTGGCCGCTAGGCCCACTGTTTATGAAATTATACATGGCTCGTTTTGCTCGAACCGGTACCACGCTGGTAGCTAGCGGCATTCCGCTGATCCAGATGCTCGAGATCGTTGGTAAGGCTATTAGCAACGTCCATATCGAAAAATCAATCCATGGTGCCATCGAGAAGATTAAGGGCGGTAAATCAATCGCTGACTCTCTACAGGGTGACCCGAACTTTTTGCCATTAGTCCCCAATATGCTTCGCATCGGTGAACAGTCTGGCGCCCTCGAGGATATGCTCGAAAAAACCGCCGATTACTACGAAAAAGAAGTTGATAATCAGATTAAAACAATTAGTACCATTATTGAGCCATTACTAATGGTCATTCTCGGTGTTGTCGCCTTTATTATCGTGGCCGCGGTACTACTGCCAATTTATGGATTAGCGGGCACAAATGTTATCAGCTAGAGTGTCGTTCACAAAAAAGTTGCACTTCTAAACGTCTTCAACTATATTTATAACCATAAGTATTAATAAAACCGCTTTCTAGGGGGCACAGAAGATATGAAAACATCAGTATTAAAGAAAAATGAAAAAGGCTTTACAATCATCGAAGTCCTGATCGTGCTGGCAATCGCCGGTTTGATTATGGTCATCGTCTTTTTGGCCGTTCCCGCACTGCAACGTAACAGCCGTAACACACAGCGTACTGCTGACGCGGCACGCACAGCATCAGCGGTAAATGAGTGCCTTGGTAATAATAACGGCCAGCTACCTAAGTGCAACAGCTTGACGGAGGCCGAACTTACTAAGTACGTCACCATCGCGAATAACCAGCAGTTGGTTACAGCCGGCTCTGCTACCACCGGTAGTATGTTCCTCGAGACCGGTAAAAAGTGTGATACCGCCGGTGCAGTCGCTGTCGCAGGTGCGCCTCGCTCATTTACGATTACCTATAAAATCGAAACTACCGGTGCCGACACTGATCGTTGCGTAGGTAGCTAATCCTAAGCTAAAAACTAGCCTTAGGCATTAAAAGAGCCCCTTCCAAGGGGTTCTTTTCTTTTTATGGTAAGCTAAGCATAATGATTATTATCGCGCTCGTATTGCTGGGTTTGTGCTTCGGAAGCTTCGTGAATGCGCTGGTGTGGCGCTTGCGCGAGCAATCAAAGCCAAAAGCCAATCGTATTGCCTCTAAAACGGAGCTGTCGTTGGCGCATGGGCGTTCGATGTGCGTACACTGCAAGCATGTGCTTAGTCCGATGGACCTAGTGCCGGTAATTAGCTGGCTGGGCTTGGGCGGAAAGTGTCGATACTGTAAAAAGCCCATCAGTTGGCAGTATCCGTTGGTAGAGGCACTGATGGCCACTTTATTTGTGATCAGTTATATATTCTGGCCGCGCGATATCGCTGGCTGGGAAGTACTGGCTTTTGGTGCCTGGCTGGCCTGCCTGATAGGCTTGATAGCGTTGGTTGTCTATGATATTCGCTGGATGTTATTACCAAACCGGCTTATATTTCCGCTTTACGGCCTGGCCGCGGTGTATGTTTTGGCCCGCGGGCTGGAGACTGCCAGCTTTATAACCTTGCTCGGCGCGGGCGCAGGAGTGCTTATTGGCGGCGGCATCTTTTACCTGTTGTTCCAGATGTCGCGCGGTCGTTGGATTGGCGGCGGCGACGTTAAACTCGGCTTCTTAATTGGTGCGCTGGCGGCGGATCCGGCCAACGCTTTTCTGATGCTATTTGTGGCTTCATCTCTGGGTACTCTGTTTATATTACCGTTACTGGCCACTAAAAAGGCCAACCGTACCAGCCATATACCGTTTGGACCGTTTTTAATAGCAGGTTGTATTATCACTGTGCTATTTGGCAGCAGTATTACTAGCTGGTACTTAACGGTGCTTATGCTATAATTTAGCTATGAATCGGTGGCAACCTGGCTTCACCATAATCGAGGTGATGATATACCTCGCTATAAGCACTCTATTACTCGTGTCGGTCTCGACACTTATTAGTGGGCAGCAGCAAAAAACGGAGTTTAATAAGTCCGTAAAAGACGTCGAGACGGCCATACAAGACGTTATCAACGATGTCGACGCCGGCTATTTCCCAGAGAGCACAGATTCAGTAGCTGGTTGCACTGGCTCTGGCGGCCAAGGTACGCGTGCCGCTTGCGTATTCGCCGGCAAAGTCATTCAGTTTGGAGCCGACGGAGATAAAAACAAGTACAACATTTACACAATCGTCGGCAACCGAGTGACTGGCTCTGGTAAAGAAGTAAAAAACATTGCCGAGGCCACGCCGCGACTGATTGACCTGCCAACCTATACCGAATCGAAAAATCTGTACGCGGACTTAGAATTTGCAAAAGTTACGGTTGGATCTGGGGATACCGCTGCATTCGCGGTGTTACCAAGTTTTGGCAAGCATCTGTCTGCCACCAAAGCCAGTGTGGTTAATAATTCAGGCAGTGCCGTATTGGCTAGCTTGCCGGGCATCCCTTTACCCTCTAGCATAGCATCTGTCAAAATCGCTACTACCAGTTTAAATAATACCAGTATCAATAATGCTTCCGACGGCGTAAAAATTTGCGTTCAAGAAAAGGGCGGCGGCCGAAAAGCAGTTATTATGTTTGGCGGCAAGCTAGGTACGGCCATTCAGATAAAATCTGAGGCTGACATTGTGCCAGGAGATTGCGCATGATGCGTTTAACGTCTCAGCGCGGAGAAACAATCGTAGAAGTGTTAATCTGCTTAGCGGCGCTCGGCTTTATGTTGCTGTCTGCCTTTACGCTAACTAATCATAACCAGGCGACCAACCAGGCTTCACAGGAGCGCTCCCGTGCAACCAAAGTAATGGAAACGCAGCTTGAATTGCTGCGCGGCTATACGGTTGACGGCATTTTACCAGCCGGAACCTTTTGCCTTAAAGCCGCCGCGACCGACCAGGTTGATGCGGTCGCAGGTGGCTGCGTAGAAGATGGCTTATACAACGTATCTATTGAGAACCCGAACCCTTCCAACTCAAAAGCCTGCGCTCAAGATAAACCGCTCAAAATTAAAGTTAACTGGACCTCGCTCATTAAAAGTACCCCCGAGGAGTTAAACACGTATTACATCGCTTGCAATAAGTTTACTCAAACGCCGCCCTCAACCAGCGAGTTTGGCCTTGCGGCTGCAGGCAGGCTAGCCTGATGACGCGACCGTCGATGAGGCGAATAAGCCAGTCACAAAAAGGTTTTACAATTGCCGAACTGTTAATCGCGACCGCGATTTTTACCTCTATGATGTTACTGGCTACCTCTGGCGTTTTGTATATCGGCCGCGTCTATTACAAAGGTGTCATCGTTTCTAAAACTCAAGATACCAGCCGGACTATTATCGAAGACATCTCGCGCAATATCCAGACCGGTGGCAATAAAAGAGTTAACAGTGGTGCCGGAGTTGTCTGTGTTGGCTTAGTGCGCTACTCTTACGTGCTTAACATGCAATTAACGCCAAAAGGACCTCTGGCAGGCAACCAGAGTAGGCACGTCTTATGGGTAGACCGTGTTAAAGATAACATTGGCTGCCCGGCTGTTGCCAATATGAACACGCCCGAGACCGATGTTAACCGAGAAGTCGGTCCAGGCGCTGTGATCGGCCGCGAACTGGTAGGCGCCAATATGCGGTTGGTTACATTTAACGTTGACGCTTCAAACCCTTCGGCCAAACCAGCTGAATTAAAGGTTAAGGTTGTGTATGGTGATTTTGACCTTAGCCCCGGTGACGTATGTATATCGTCACGGTTTGGCGGCCAATTTTGCGCTACCGCCGAGATCAGCACATTTGTAAAGAACCGATTATAAGTATAATATGTTAAGTAATAAGCATAAGTAGCGTCGATAATGAAAAAACAACAAACACCACTGGCTAACAATCAATCTGGCATCGTATCGGTAATGCTAACTGTCTTTATCATGATTATGGTAACTCTTATCGTGATTGGCTTTTCCGAGATAACCCGCCGTGAACATCGCCAATCACTCGATAGGCAATTGTCTACCCAGGCCTTTTACGCCGCCGAGTCAGGTGTTAACTTGACGGTCAATAAAGTTAGGGCAGACTCTACTTTTCCTAAAGAAGCTACCACCTGTACGCCGATGGACATTAGTTCGGGCGGCGATAACCTTGCAACGTCGGTACCGTGCGTTTTATACGACGCCCAGCCGACTGACCTGGAATATACGTCGATCACCAAGCAAAACGGTAAAATTATACCACTTAACACAGCTGGCGGCTTTGCGCCCGGCGTCAAGCTCGAGTGGAACGCCTCCGAGTTGTATAAAGGTCAGTTTGGCAGCTGCCCCGGAGCTACGCCGACACTCGAAACTATTAGCGCCAGTGGCTGCGATGCAGGTTATATGCGAGCCACCGTTTTAACTACAACCGGCGGGATAGGCCGCGAGGCGCTGTATAACAACTCATTTACAGTATTTTTTAAACCGTCTAGCGGCGGCGGATCGGTTGCGTATAAAGCTCACGACACCAACGACAAAGGGGCCGCCGACCAAGGCAAGATAATTCCGGTTACGTGTTCGGGTTCGCCAGAGGCTCGCTGTAAGGCGACCATTACCAATCTGCCGGCTAACTCATACTTACATATTCGCTCACTCTTTAAAGATAACGCCGTCAAAATTACCAGTACCGACGGCGCACGGTTTACGCAGGCACAAATAAAAGTCGATTCAACCGGTAAGGTAAGCGATGTGCTACGCCGCATTCAGGTCCGTATTTCGTACTTCGATGACTATGAACTTCCTTCATACGTTATAGATGGCGCTGGCGAGGTTTGTAAGCGGTTGAGCCTGCACCCACCAGTCGAAGCCCGGCCTGGCAGCGGCTTAGACACCAACCAAAGTCCGTACGGTGGCCCCGGCGCCATCGAGGCGTTAAGTAGTCAAGGCGGCTGCTAGATAGCTATAGCTCTAACCGGCTTTGCGGTGAAACTCCTCATGCACCTTCTTAAGGTGAGGGTCGGTCACATGAGTATAAATCTGGGTAGTCGCGATGTTACTGTGGCCGAGCATGACCTGCACGCTGCGTAAGTCGGCACCATTCATCAGTAAATCGGTGGCGAACGAGTGCCGGAGCGAGTGCGGGCTAACTTTTTTAGTAATGCCAGCCAGCAGCGCGTAGCGCGACACAAGCCGCTGCACGCTGCGGGCGGTTAATCTAAGAAAATTACCACTGGTATCGGCGGTTTTTTGGCCACCGACGCGCGCAAATAGGGCAGGGCTGGTGTCTTGGCGAACCTCCATATAGCGAATAACCCAACCAGCCGCCTCCGGGCTAATAAAAATCGGTCGGTCTTTTTGGCCTTTGCCGCGCACCATAAACTCGAGCCGCTTTAAGTTAATATGATCCTTATTTAGCCCAACCAGCTCAGAAACGCGCAGCCCACTAGAGTACAGCAGCTCTAAAATGGCACGATCACGCAGACCAGCCTCATCACTTGTATCTGGCTGCTCGAGCAGCCGCTTCATCTCGTCATCAGATAAAAAGGTGACTTGCTTACGTTTTGTTCGCGCCAGCTCAATTTTATCAGCACTCATGGCTGGTATATCCCGTTTGGCACAATATTTAAGAAAACTACGTAGCGCGATTAGGTGGTAGTTTTGGGTGGCCTTACCCAGTTCATCACTGTTGTTGGTGCCAAGCCTGTTGAGCCATAGACGCCATTTGCGCACCAACTCAGGAGTTATGTCGCTGATCAGAATATCACCCGCATAATCCACCAATCGTCTGAGGTAATGGTCGTAGTTCGCAATCGTTTTTTGGGATCGGTTTTGTTCAATCTCAAGATATTCTAAAAAATCAGTTAAAGCCGGGTCAACACGCACTGAACCCATTTCATATCTCCTTTCGATAGTGAAAGACCATACGCTTATTGTACGACATTCGTGAATTTTGTTTTAGGTAATATAAGTGGTGCCCCTTTACCGTACTTTTTGAAAGTATGAATTCAGTTCATACTTTCAACTAATCAAAGTATGAACACCAGGCATATTGAATGCATACTTTCAAAAATGCGCGTTTTGCATAGTACCCACTAGAAACCAGTTTTAAGTCGTGCCACGGCCAAGGTATCCAAGGGTAACCTTAGCTGTTAAAATAGACTAAACGTTAAATAAGGAAAACAATGGAACGAACACTGATTATATTAAAACCCGATACTGTCCAGCGCGGCCTGTTCGGCGAGATTTTGACTCGTTTTGAGCGTCCTGGCCTTAAGATCATTGCTACCAAGATGTTGCAGCCAAGTTACGACCATTTTTTTCATCACTACGAAACAATTGGTAAGATGGTTTCACGTCGCGGCCAAAAAGCCTTCGACGTTACTCTAAAGATGATGCAAGAAGGCCCGGTCATCGCCTATGTTCTCGAAGGGGTCGAAGCAGTCGGTCTGGTGCGTAAGATGGTTGGCACTACTGAACCAAAGAGCGCTTTGCCGGGCACAATCCGCGGCGATTACGCTCATGTCAGCTTTTCACACGCCGATAACGAAGATCTTGGCATCGCCAACATTATCCATGCCTCGGGCGACCCCGAAGAAGCCGCCCTCGAAATTGCCCACTGGTTTAGCGAATCAGAAATCTACGATTATCAAACCGTTCATCAAAAGTATACCCAACCGCGCAAACAGCTATAGTTCGCACGCGCGGCCGGGGCCCGGTAGTTCAATGGATAGAACACCACCGTCCTAAGGTGGGTGTTGGGGGTTCGACTCCCTCCCGGGTCACCATATGTAGCCTTTGTATTATCGATAAACGAGAGAGAGTTTCCCTAGACCTAGACGTTTAGGCGTTCGGCAGCACTGCGACGGAAGGTAGAGAAGTATTCACTAACCAAGACGAGGATAGTAGTGATGAAACCGATGAAACCGGCGATCATCCACCAGTTCATCTGCGGGCTGCTAACACTTGCCGTACTAGTTCCCGAAGCTGCGCCACCACCGGAGTTGGTTGGTGTTGTGTTACCACCAAAGACAGTTGTATTTTGAGCGGCTGGCTGGCCGTTAGTTGCCGCAGTTTGGGCGACCGAGCCGCTACCCTGACCGAAGTTACGGGCAACGAAACCGAAGACCTGGCCACCAAAGCCGTTGCCTGGCCCGCCATTTGGCGCAGCGGCAGGTTGGTTATTATTGGAACCGCTGCCCATGCCGCCCTGGCCTTGCGCCGGCGTTTGGCTAAAACCACCGTTGGCCGTATCGGCGCCGAAGCTACCGAACCAGTTGCCAAAGACATTGATAAAGAGAACACCGAAGAAGTCGCTGAAATTGATGTTGCTGCCAATTATATTTACCAGATTAACGCTGGTCTGAGCGTTACCTGTAGTAGCGTCGCCGGCCGAGGTGTTTTTGCTAACGGTCGCGTCGCCGCTTTCGGCAACAACGTTAATGTTGTTGTTTATCAGGCTATTCTCGGTAGCGTTAACAGAGAGTGATCGGTTACTGTCGCCGCCGCCAATTACATTGCTGGAGTCCGGACCAGTGTTGGTTATAGTAGCTGTCGTCTGTGCCGGGCCAACCACCATGCCTATCCATTGGCCGAGTACATTTACGAAGACCAATATACCGTTCTTGCCGGTAATATTCTGGCCGACAATATTCTGCGTGTTAACGCTGGTGCCAGCCTGGCCGGTGGTGGCGCTGCCAGCCTCGGTGTTGCTGCTGATGAGCGCGTTGCCGCTGCCGGCGGTACTATTTACATTGTTATTAATAGTACGGTTAGTTGTGCTGTTAATATCCGTGTCCGAAGTAGCGGTGCCGCCGCCAATCGTATTGGTAGAGTTAGAGCCGGTATTCGAGATTAAAGCGTCTAGCATGCCGAGAGGCAACAAGATATCACCGTTAAAGTTACCGTTGATGTTAATCATACCAAGGAATGAACTGCCGGCATTAATAGAAGAGTTAATCAGGTTGATAATATTGGCTATGGCCTGGGCATTGCCCGAAGTTGCGTCGCCGGCCTCGGTGTTGCCGTTAACCGTCGCGCTGCCAGAGCGGGCGACCAAGTCCACGTTATTATCAATTACGCCGTTGTTACTGACATTTACGTCTATATCGCTGTTTTGGGAGCCAACCGCGTACGGCAGGTTATTCGGGTCTATCACTAAATCGCCGTAAACGTTTCCATCAATATTACTAATAAAGCTGGCAATTTCGGAGCTGCCAATCCACGACGACTGCAGCATGTTAAGCAAGTTGGCAATCGCGCTGGCATCACCGCTTAGGGCATCGCCGCCTATAGTATTGCCTTGAACTAACGCGTTACCCGAAGTCGCGTTCGAGGATATATTGTTGCTAATCGATCCGTTAAAGAAGAGGTCAAAGGTACCGTTGGTATTTGAACCGGAGTTAATTGAATTGTTGGAACCGGGGCCGGTATTATTAATGCCAAAACTGGCCGGGCCACCGGCAATAAGCGGGCTAGAACCGACGCGTAAGCCATTAGGCTGGGATGAACCCGCTGCGTTTAGGCTGAGGGGGTTGCTGGCAGTTGACTGGACGTTGGCTATATATTTACCTTGTTCCGGGCTGTAGACATATTTAGTAGTGTCCCACATTTTGGTGTTTGGGTTATAGCTGTAGCTTGGAGGAGTGTTTGGCCGTGTCTGACCAGTCGCTGGATCCCAGGTATAGCGGCTGTTTGACCAAGATCCGTCGGCATTTTTAGTGTACGTATCAGAGTCGGCACCAGTCGGCGAAGTTGGCCCGGTAGTGCTTGCTGCCGTTGTAGGCGCGGCTGCTGGCTGCGGAGCCGGAGCGGGCGTTGGCGCAGGTGCTGGCTCCTGTGCCGGAGCTGGCGGCGGAGAAGTAGGAACTGATCCGGAATCAGCTGGTGCAACGTTAGATGATGCTGGATCAACTTCTTGTGCGATAACCAGGGCAGGGAAGGCGGCCACCTGGAGTACAACGAGCATGGAACATACTGAGTTACGAAGAATTGTCTTTAGTGGCATGAGTTTTGCTTTCTACCGGCCGGTGCTTAATGATTGGCTTAAGAACGTAAGAATAAGGATTAAAGTGGAGCGGGGAAGCAGCCTTTGCTGCCTCCCCTAACCCCGGTACCACTATGTACAGTGGACTAGCTTAACAGTAGTAACTAGGGGTACTAGTTCTTTACTGAAAGGCTGAAGCTGGTGCTGCTTGAGTTTGAAGCGTCACCAGTACGGGCTGTGCCGCCTTCGGTGTTGCCACTAACTGTTGCATCGCCGCTACGAGCAGTTTGGTTGTTGTTGCTCGTTACACTCAAGTTGTTGTTGTTGCTGACTTCAACGTTGCTACGGTAGGTGCTTTCGATACGGTTGTTAGAGTCTGGACCGGTCTTGTCGATTGAACCGCCACCCATTGAGCCCGCGCCGCCGATGCCGCTAGATACAGCGTTTGAAGATGAGTTGCTGATGTCTAATGAAGCAGACATGTTGCTGTCGTTTCTTGCGTCACCGCTTTCAGCGCCGCCGGCTTCAGTGTTGTGGTTGCTTTTGGCGTCACCTGATTCAGCGTGCTGATTGTTGTTTGCAGATGCGTTAACGTTGTTGTCGTTATCGACGTCTACGTGCTCTACAACAGATGTTCTAACTGTGTTGTCAGAGTCTGGCCCTGTAGTGCCGATTGAGCTGTGTGCCGACACCATGCCGACGCTTAATGCTACGCCAGCTACTGCTGTCGCTGATGCTTGTAGTAATTTCTTCATAAGGAATTAACCCTTTCTATTATTATTAATACTCCTGGGTCGAAACCCAATTTTTACGGATGAACTACTCTAGTAACTTCCTCCCCAAAAATCGACTTACTGCCCTCAAGTCTGCTGATAATTTACAAAAAACACACTAAACATGATTTGTTTATAAACCAAAGTGATGTCAGCATCATAATCGCTTGTCCGCAAGGCATACTGTTAGATTTTTTACACACCTGCCAATAAATGTTGTAATCATGACATACGACATTAAGTAGCAGTTTACAAAATATGATGATGTACAATTTAAGCATAATTAATTTAATTATAACTTCTTAAATTAAGCATAAACATACGACATTAAGGTATAATGGATAGAAATTATGACAGCTCAAAATCCACATAAATATTTTGACGACCAGTTAGACGACGAAGATGTCTTGTTTGTCTTTCGTAAACATCCGGTGGTGATGCGCAAAGGTTTAGTAATTGCCATGGTCGCGATTTTACTCGGTACGCTCCCTTCACTTATTAAGCCTGAGTATGTGTATCTGTTTGGCGGTCTAGCAGTCGGGTTTATATTGAGTATTATTGTCTTTATGCCGACCTGGATTAGCTGGCATTACAGCGTTTTTATCGTCACCGACCAACGGCTTATCCAAATCACCCAAAAAGGCCTCTGGAAGCGCAGTGTGGTTGATATTGGTTTGCCACAGATACAAATGGTGAACTACGAGGTCGGTGGCCTGCAAGAAACTCTGCTCGGATATGGTACGATAATGATGCAAACTTTCGTTGGTGACCTGACAATTCACGATGTTCACCATCCAGCTAAGATCCAGAAGAAACTATTAACTATTTTACGCGAAAAGGGAGTGCTCTCCGGGACGCCGCCAATGGTCCAAGACGAAGCCGAAGCATAAGAGCACAGATTTATACATAATGAAAAAATTAGCCTCCAAAATTAAAGCCAAAGCCCGCCGACCGTCGCGGAGGAATACTCCTCCGCTCGACAATCGCATTACCAACGATACGGTCGCCGAACACCGTGAACAAGTGTTGTCTCGGGCGCGAAAGTACATCTATCCGCTGCAACAGTCTAAGCACAAACTGGTTATTATCTCGATTACGCTCTTTCTGCTGGCGATAGTAGCCTTTTTTACTTACTGTACGTTGGCACTCTATAAGTTCAAGTCGAGTTCGACGTTCTTATATAGGGTTACCCAAGTTATCCCTTTTCCGGCGGCCCGCATTGGCTCAGATTTTGTAGCCTACGAAAACTATTTATTCGAGGTTAACCACTACACCCATTACTATCGCACCCAGCAAAACCTCGATTTTAACAGTGATGCCGGCCGCCAGCAGCTATCGGAGTTCCAAAAACGGGCGCTCGGCAAGGTGATTAATGACGCCTATGTAAAAGAGTTGGCTAAAACCAGGGGAATCACTGTCTCTGACCAAGAAGTTGAAGACCAGATCACTATTGTCCGTAACCAAAACCGGCTCGGTTCGAACGATAAAGAGTTCCAAAGCGTCCTCAAAGATTTTTGGAACTGGTCCGAGAACGACTTCAAGCGTAGTCTTAAAACGCAGTTACTCGCCCAAAAGGTAGTGGCTGCCCTCGATACCGATACGCAAACCCGGGCCGACACTGCTTTAGCACAGCTCAAGAATGGCAAAGACTTTACGGCACTCGCGGCTGAAGTCTCCGAAGATCCGGTGACCAAGGCAGCCGGTGGTGCCTTTGGGTTCCCGATAGAAAAAACCGACCGCGACATAAACCCTAATACTATCGAAGCGCTGTTCAAGCTGCAGCCCGGCCAATACTCCGAGGTTATCAACATCGGTTACGCACTAGAAATCATCAAGAATATCGAAACCCAGCCGGATGGTAAAATTAAAGCCGCCCACATCGTCTTTAACTTCAAAGACATCAACCAGTACACCAATGAACTAAAAGATCAGAAAAAAACCCGCGCTTATCTTCGCTTCTAGAGTTGGTCAGGCGCTTACGCTTATGGTAATATCTATAGATAAGAGATATAACAAATGGCCAATACATTTAAAATGGTAAAAAGTAACATTCACAGCCTTGGTATTACCGCACTTACTGTGGTAGTGGCGCTATGTATCACTATTGTTACGCTACCCAACCATACGGACGCGCAAGTACCTCCCGCTGTTGCACCGGCTGGCAACTCTCTTGAGCAGCGAATTGCCCAACGTAAAGCCGAACGCAACGTGGTGATTATCGAAATGGATAAACCCCGCCTGATAGAGGGCTGTTCTAGTGCCCAAACCAAAGTCCGTTCCCTCCAGCAAAAAACCACGCCAATTGTTTTAGAGCGCGCCAAATCTAACCAACAGGTGGACGCGAAGCTATGGGTTACCATTGGTAAGCTTAAACTGGCCCAAAAAGACACTTTCACTCTTGAAAAACAGCGTGTCACCCTCGCCGAAAAAGTAGCCTTTTTCGCCCAAACCGAACAGCAGTATCAACAGACGCTCGACGACACCATAGTTATAAATTGTAAGGCAGACCTGCAGGGCTTTAAATCACTGCTCGATACTGCCCGTATTTACCGCACCCAGTTACGTGACCAATCGACCGACATTCGTAACTACGTCATTAACGACATCAAACCAACCATAACTGGCTTTAGCACCGAACTGCAAGGCGGCGAAGCAGCCGCCAAAGCCACGGAAGGCCAGCAATAATGGACCCTTGGCAACAACCGCAAAGCCCGCAAGGTCCACAAGGTCCGCCAGTCCCGCCAGTCCCGCCAGCCCAGTCTCAGCCCGGTCAACCTCTGGTACCAACCTCACCAACCCCGATTCCTGTGCAGCAACCTGAGGTCTATAATGCATCTTCGGTGCCGACTACTCCTTACGGTATGCAACCGCCGCTAGCCTCAAGTAATAATCAGCGTGGCGGCACCAAGCCGGTACCAAACAAGCTATTTATTGTTGCCGGCGCGGGCCTTGGCCTTGTAGTCGTACTCGGTATTGTCTTGGTTATCCTTAGTAGCGGAGGAAGCAAAACCCCGACTAATCAGAATCAGCAATCACAAACAACCGTCCAGTCACCAAGCCTCGTCCCGGCTCAGTCAGTCGAAATAGAGCAAATCAACAACGCTATTAGCCAAGACTTAAGCCAGATAGACGACGAAAAAGACTTCCCATCCAACTCGCTCGAAGACCAAACACTCGGCCTTTAGCCCCACGCTTTAGTGCACCTTACAACCAGTTGTAACACATACCTAACCCCCAATATATTAATCGTATATAATTCATATATACAGGGTATATACTGCTAACGGGGGTGAGTAGTATATACGAATTATATACGATTAGTATAATCGCTTATTAAGTGTAGCTTACCAACGTAGAGTAGCCACACTTTATGTGTTGCTAAGGTCTTGAGCCTTTACGCGTACGTTGACAAATAGGCATAACTATGATAGTATTTTAAGTGAATTTCTACAAAAATAAGCAAAAAAGTGTTCCTAGCGCGTGAAACAAAAATCAGCTACTAAAAGCAAGTCACCACGTTTGAAATCAACTCCTAAAAAAACGATTTCAAAACCAGCGGTTTCAAAAACAAAAACCGACGGGCAGTATTTATTTGAGCGTTTATGCCAGCTCTATCAACATTCTGCCCACGCCCGTTTTAGTTTTACCTGCTTAGTTTTATTTACGGGTATGGGCAGTCACAGCCAAAGCCAGTTTCACTGGGCGCACCGGCCCTATCCTTTCTCTGGTTATTTGCGGGCAGCGGCGGTAGTCGGCGGCATTGCCGCGCTGTCAGTTTTAGTCCAAATAATGTACCCAAGTGGACGCACGCTACCCCTTAGTCATCTGGAAGAGAATGGCTTCACCGGCTTCCAAACGCAGTCTGCAATTGAGCAAAAAATTACTTCAATCAATGGACGGGCGGTTACGGTTACAACCCGAAACAGTACGGTCGATACCTCGTATACCGCCATGGGTGTCCGGGCTAACGCCGAAAATACCTTCAAAGAACTCAGTGATTATCCGCTCGAAAAGCGACTGATTCCATTTTCGATTTTGTTTACCAAGCTTGAGCCAGCTAAGGTTAGCCGAGACATAAATGTCGAAAAACTGACTAACTTTACCAAAGATATTGTGACGGTAACCAGCAAAGAGCCAAAGAACGCCAGTGTATCAATGCAGAATAATCATTTACTGGTTGTACCGTCCGAAGACGGTTATCGTTATGAGCAAATTGCGCTGCAAAGGCAGATTGCCGAGAGTAAACTGGGCGCGCCGTCTTTAAACCTCGAGCCGCAGGCTATTCCAGCTAAAATATCCACCCAGACTGCCCAAAGCAACGTGTTTGACATGCAAAAACGGATTGACTCTGGCCTGACTATTTCGGCGGCAGATCAAAATCTTCGAATTGGTCCAGAGGTAATTGCTTCGTGGGTTGTGATTGACCAAAAACCCGAAGTAAACACGATTAACCTGTATTTTGACAAAGTTAAAGTGGCTGCATCGCTGCAGCCGATTATCACGGCAGTTGATAAGCCGGGGACCGCGGACGCGATTACGCTACTCAACGGTGTCGAGGCCGGTCGCAAGCCAGGAACACCTGGACGTACTCTCCAGTTCGACGACTTAGTTAATCAGGTAGCCAGTGCCACCGACTGGACAGTTGGCTTGATACAGGCAAATGTTACCAATTTACCAACGAAACAGACATACGTTCGGACCTACTCGCGGGACAGCGCTGGATTTCAAAACCTGCTTGATTACTGGGTAAAGGCTAACAAAGGCCGTTTTGGCGTCCAATTGCTTACCCAGAATGGGCGCATTGAGGCCGGAACCAACAGCGACCAGTCATTTAGCGGAACACACAAACTGTATTTGCCTCATCTAACGTACGGTAAAATTACTGCTCGCGCGCTGAACCCGGGCTATACAACCTCGACTGGCTTTACGATAGACGGCTGCGTCGATAAAGTTGTCTTAAGTGGCCATGACGCTTGCACCCGGGCGCTCGGCGATTTGATTAACTGGGGTGATAATAATAGTTTACTGGCGGCACAAGGCTTTAGAAATACCAGTATTTCAAACGGCGGCGGCGCCACGACCGCCCGTGACGGCGCTGATTGGGCAATTAAACTGCTCAACGGCAGCATTACTACCGTTGCGCAGCGCAGCGCGTTGGTTAGCTTGATGAGCGAACAAAATAACCGCAATGGTATTCCGGCAGGCGTTGCGCCAACCGCGACCGTGGCTAACCGCACTGGGCAGGCGGGCAGTGTCCGCTATGACGTCGGTATTGTTTACCACCCGCGTGGCACCTATGTTCTCTCGGTCTTTACCGACGGCAGCAACTTCGCCGCCATTGCCGACTTGGCTCACGAGGTCAATACCATCATGGGCCAATAATCTTGACATAAGTTTCTAATCAATATACCCTAGGGGGGTATAAAGAGGAGAAATTATGGAACAAGCTAATGTCAACCAAATGGCCGTCAGCGCTACGCTTCACTGCCTGACTGGTTGCGCGATCGGTGAGATTACTGGCCTTATAATCGGTACTGCGGTGGGGCTAAGTACTCTGGCGACAATCGCGCTATCAGTCGGCTTGGCTTTTTTATTTGGCTACTCCTTGTCACTGCTGCCAGTTCTTAAAAGTGGCCTCGCCTTGTCGTCGGCAGCCAAGCTTGTGCTGGCGGCTGATACGCTTTCGATTATGACCATGGAAGTCGTCGATAACGGCGTTATGGTGATGGTACCCGGCGCCATGGAATCGGGACTTGTTAATCCGCTGTTCTGGCTGACTATGGCCTTAGCGCTGAGCGCGGCCTTTTTTGCAGCCTATCCAGTAAATCGCTATCTGTTGCAGCGCGGCAAGGGTCACGCGCTGATGCACAATTATCATAACTAAATTAAGGAGTAAACCAATGGCAGAATACGGATATACCCACAAAAAAGATGAAATAACCAAACGGCTTAGACGAGCCGAGGGGCAGGTACGTGGTATCGCCCGCATGGTTGACGAAGACAAGTATTGTATCGATATTTTAACTCAAATCACCGCCATTCAGGCCGCGTTGGATAAGGTCGGGCTGGAGCTGCTAAGTGAGCACGCCAAGCATTGCTTAACTAATCCTAAGTTAAATACTAAAGAACTAGACGCCAAAGCCGATGAATTAGTCGGTGCGGTTAGCCGAATGTTATCACGTTAAATCCAAAGGAGAATTATATGGATACGAAAACACTACTTACCGGTATTATTAGCTTTATAGCTGGCGCTTTGCTGGTCTCGGTGGCCGCAACCACTTTTGAAAAAGACAAGCCGAGTACCAGCGCACCGGTAACCACTCAGCATGCAACCAGCACGCTCATTGGTAAAACCGGCGATGACTTCGACAAAGCCTTTTTAACAGATATGATCACGCATCATGAAGGCGCCCTGGAGATGGCAAAGTTAGCCGCCGACCAGGCTAAACATGACGAAATAAAACAACTCTCAAAAGACATTACTGTCGCCCAAGAAAAAGAAATCGCCCAAATGAAACAGTGGCAGAAAGACTGGGGCTATTCTAATCCTGGCAGTCACCAGGGGGCGACTCACTAGGAGCTTGGCGGCGTTTCGGCAGGCGGATGCTTTTGGAGCCTGTTACGTCACGTATTGTTTACAAACTAGCCGATAAAGCGTCTAACTGAGAGATAAACTCCTCTAACCGTTCGTCCGACAGCACTCCGACTAACTGTAGCGAGCGCAGCGAACCCTCGACTTGGTCGGCTAATTCCAGCAAATGTTCTGGGTTTGGCGTCGGTTTTGCGCGCTCTGCTGCAAACGCCAAGGCATTCTTTCGCAAGGTACCGACAACCTCGTCGTTGGTACTAGCCGCACCGACGATAGCCGCCGACGCCCCGCCCATGCCCGCATAACCGGCTTTAATCTGCATTACATTTTCGATAAATGCGTGAAGGGCAGTGTTTCTCATATAGTTATCAATATACTATGTAATTGACACGAATATGTACATAATCGTGTCAAAAGCAGAGTCTTCCGTAAAGTCCACGTTAAAACTACTAAGCTGGAATGGCCAGTATAAGCGCCCCGGTCACGCCAGTAAGCGCTCCGAGTTGCGGCAACACAATATAATCTTCGAGTGAGTCGGTAATTTGAGGCACGTCCAGGTAGTCATTTAATGTTTTCTTAACATTCGTACGAACGCGATCAATTAAACAGGGGTGCGACATTACGCCGCCGCCGATTACAATGCGTTCTGGTGTTGTGGTTACAATCATATTGCAGACACCAAAAGCCAGGTAGCGGGCTTCGATTTCCCATCCTTGGTGGTCGGCTGGTAAATCTTTGGGTGGAATTTGCCATCTTGCCTGTATTGCCGGACCGCTAGCCAGGCCCTCCAAACAATCGCCATGATATGGACAGGTACCGGCAAACGTACTGTCTTCCGGCACACGAGCAATAAACATATGGCCAATCTCTTGGTGCGTAAAACCGGCCAGTAACTTGTTATCCACAATGTTAGCGCCGCCAATGCCGGTTCCGACAGTTATATATAAAAGACTACTTAAATCTTTACCTGCTCCGCGTGAGTGCTCGGCTAAAGCCGCGCAGTTTACGTCAGTACTAAGTTTGATAGGCGCAGAAATACCATTTTGTAATACCTCCACAATATTTGTATTTGACCAGCCTTGTTTTGGTACTGATGTGATAAGGCCGTAATTCGGAGAATCCGGGTTCAGTTCAATTGGTCCAAACGAAGCAATACCCAAACCCTGCAAAGGCAGTTGCTGGCTAAAGAACTCAATTACTCGAGCTAACGTTTCCTGAGGAGATGTCGTTGGTATTTCAACATGCGTCTGGATATTCAAAAGCTCGTCGGCAACTGCGCAAACAAACTTAGTTCCACCAGCTTCAATTCCACCATAAAAATGAGCACTCATTGATACAAAGTTTAACGCATATGTTTGCAACCGGCTATACCCGACGGGGCACTAGGCCTCTTTAAATATCAGCGATTCATAAATCGAAAATAGAGAATCGAACTCGTAAAAACTGGTGCCGTAATTGGCTTTGACTATCGTTTGGGTCTGGGCGGCAAGCAAAAAAGTGGCTGGTACTAAAAATAGGTCACCGTCGATTTCGGTCTGCTTAAAGCCATGCTTTCTGACCGCGTGCGCCCATTGAGGTATGTGTTTAATACTCTTAAAAGCCGCCCCACGGCTACTCTGAACGCCATAGAGCTTATAAAATTGCTTGGCGGCATCGGCAATAATTGGGAACTGCGGTTTGATCGCGTGTCGCTCGTAGATATTCTTCTTGATGCTCTCGGCATCAGATTGTATAAAGGCAATTACCTGGCATTTTTGCTTGTGTAGCATCGGATACTCAAGCGTCAGCCGATGAATAGTGAGGTTGCACCACGGGCAACCAGAGTACCGTAAAAACACTAGCAAAACAGACTGTGCACGGTAGTCTGACAGGCTTATTGTTTTGCCCATTACATCCACCACGCTAAAATCTGGCGCAGTGTCACTCGGCTTAAGTCTTATTGGTTTCATCTAACCCCAGTATAGCGGCCAAAGATCAATTTGTATGCAAAGTGGGCTCATAAAAGTCACTAGAGTCTTAGCCTGAAACAGCTTCAACGACGTCATCTCGGCTTTAAAAACCCGCGACTCAGGGTGTGACTGAACACCTATTATAAAAGATTGACACAAAGCTATAAAGTACCTACAATGTTATTACATGAATGCCATTATTATAAAAATTGGAAACTCTAAAGGGGTGCGTATTCCAAAGCCGCTATTAGACGAAAGCGGGTTGGGCGAACATGTTGAAATTCGTGCCAAAAAAGGTGAAATTCGAATAATTGCCGCTAAAATACTTCCAAGAACTTCTGAATCGGTGTTACTGTCTGAAAAAGTCCTTGCTAAAGACTGGCTTCGACCCGAGGAGGACGAGGCATGGGCCAATTTGTAGTCGGCCAAGTTATTTCTAGTCATTTTCCTTTTTCTGATTTGACTGCACAAAAGCGTCGGCCAGCGGTTGTGGTTGCTGTCGTAGATTTTGACGACTTGATTCTGTGCCAAATTACCTCTAAGCCGTACTCTAGCAATAGAGCGATTGAGTTAACGTCGCCTGACTTTAAAACAGGCGGACTGCCGCGAGACAGCTACATACGGCCAGATAAACTATTCACAGCCGACAAGTCAGTAATCAGTAAAGAGCATGGTTTGCTGTCAGAAGCAAAGCTGCGGTCTCTCAAGCAGGCCTTGCAGGAGCTATTTGTATAGTCGCCACCTCGAAAAAATCTATCGACATTTACTCCAGATGAACCGATTCCATTCTTAAAACCGACTACTGCTATTGGGACACTATGCAATGTGAACCGTTATGTACAGATTGGTTCACATTGCATAGTGTCCTGAATAGTTATCTATGGATTTGTATCACGTACTGTGCGGCCCCAATCTTTTTCAACACGCCGCTGTGTTACTGATCGCTCGGTTCATTAACGAATGCCTGTCTTTTTTCAGCAGTTTGCTGATATCCAACCATTTGGGTGGCTACTTCATGAAAATCTGTGTCCAATTCTTTCGGAGAAACAAGCAGTGTAGCTGATCCTAGTTCGGATTCTCTCATTATCATTAAGCGGGCATCAAATTCTTCAGATTCAGTTGCTGGCACTGCGAGATAGCAAATTGCTTTTCGCCCTGTATTTATAAGTTGGTTAACTTCCCAGAACGGCTCACTAGAGTATACGCCCGTTATATTTCTTGGATCATCATCCAACAGGGAAGTAATTTTTGAATCCTTGTCACTGATTTTTGTCCACATTAACTCAGCTATATTTTCCAAAAAGCCGTCGCTGCACGTGTTATAGGTGGTATAGGAGTATGTAGCTGTCGGTGACTTGCTAAAATCTGCTTTTTTTATTTCATCAGCCTTAATGCTAACTACTTCAATTATTTCTTTACAGCGGTCGATTCTTTGGAACTCAAGTTCCATTTCTTCGTAGCGTTGTGCCGTGGCTTTTTGTTCGCGTCGTTCAGCTTTTTTAACTCTGCGTTCACTACGATATTCCGAAGAGAATACTTCAGACATTTTTTTGAGACTTACTTTACCTAACTTCGCTGAAGTTTCAGGGCTTTTACTTATCTTATTTATTTTTTCGAATGAAATTTTACTATCCTACATAAATTCTTGTTTTTTAATGTATAAAATCATACTATCACAAGAATAACATTTTTATCAATAGCTGCGTAAAGGCTCAAGATCTTAGCAAAACATAAAGTGTGGAAGATGTCTGGAATTATTTTGTTACTTATACAACTGGCTATGCGTACCACAGGCCACAAATACAACTATGCCATCAACGTTCTTATTAGTGCGCTCGCCAGTCACCGCCAAAAGAGATAGATCGGTATCCTTTCCACTCGCCAGTTAGGGGATGATTATATAAATCGGGATGCATAGGTTCTTTGATAAAAAGTCTAAACGTCTGTTTCAAGCGGTCACGCTGGGCTTTCTTTAATTTCCGGTAATCTTTTTCAAAAGACTTGTGGCGCCGCAGCTGCATCCCTAGCCCTTTTTATCAAGGTCATCAAGGTCGTTGAAGAAATCATCTACATTGTCGTAAGTTTTTGACATATTGCGGCCTGTTTTAAGGTCAGCGTCAGCTGTGCGCATAATCTTTTCCAGGTAAGGTGTCGGCTCGAGCGTAGGTGTTAAAACTACACGCCGTTCGCGCACCGCCTGTAAGGTTACTGCCGTTATAAAAGCACTGGTAGACAGGCCAAGCGAGGCGGCAAAATCTGATATCATCTTCTTGGTTGCGCTATCGGTTCTGATAGTTAGGGCTGTGTTACTCATAATGCATTACATTGTAGTGCAAATAGTGACATATTGTCAACAAACAAACATAACGTAATTGCGTCTTGCATTCCACTCTGAAACGCACCATAACCAATAGTAAAGTACTATACCTCGACTTCATTAAATCTTAATGAAACGCAGGTATAGTACTCAAAACAGTATGTTAAAATACAAGATTTAAAATTAGGCTCGACCGGATAGCGCCCA
>JBPCJO010000074.1:0-1338 GCA_051005235.1 Saccharimonadales bacterium (SeqCode) | reverse complement strand
AAAGAGCAGTTCGCGGCTGCCGCGGTCGCTCGTTTTGGGAGTGGTTGGGTTTGGTTGACGCAAGAAGGTGGCCAGCTTAAAATTTCTAGTTCACCAAACCAAGACTCGCCAATGATGAACGGTGTGCAGCCGTTACTTGGCCTTGATGTCTGGGAACATGCCTATTATTTGAAATATCAAAATAAACGACCTGATTATATTGAAGCGTGGTGGAATGTGGTAAATTGGGGCAGGGTAGCTAAGAACCTAGATAGCTAGGCGTTGTTTTCTTCTACCCACTGCCGAGCATTTTGAAAGAGTTTAAGCCACGGGCCATTGTCGTCCCATGCGCTTGGGTGCCACGAATATTGCTGAGTCAAAAACCCACGCTCGGGGTGTGGCATCAAAATGGTTGACCGGCCATCGACACTAGTCAGCGACGTAATACCAGCCGGTGAACCGTTTGGATTAAACGGGTATGCTTCGGTAACATTGCCATAGTTATCGACGTATTGTAGCGGCGCTAAGTTGCTTTGTAGTGCTTGTTGGCTAGACTTTGCATCATTAAAAACTGCTCGACCTTCGCCGTGGGAAACGACGATTGGAATGATAGAACCTTCCATGCCTGTGAAAAAAGCCGACGGGGACTTATTAACTTTAACGCTGACTAGTCGCGCCTCAAATTGCTCGGACGTATTCTTTTTAAAAACAGGCCAGTGCGCAGAGCCGGGAATAATCTCTTTTAAGTTAGATAACATTTGGCAACCATTACAGACGCCAAAACTTAGGGTGTCTTTGCGTGCAAAGAATGTTTTAAACGCTTCTCGTAAATTGTCATTGCAGAGGATAGACTTTGCCCAGCCGCCGCCGGCGCCTAGGACGTCACCGTACGAAAAGCCGCCACAAGCTGCCAGTACTGAAAAGTCATCTAATGTAACGCGGCCATTTGCAATATCGTTTAAATGAACGTCGACTGACTCAAAGCCGGCCCAATGAAATGCAGCTGCCATTTCGACTTGACCGTTGACACCTTGTTCTCTAAAAATGGCTACTTTTGGACGACGGGTGTACGTTTTAACATTAGTTTTAAAGTTGAAATGAGGTGATAAACCAGGATCTTTATTGTTGGCAATAGTCTTAAGCTCTTCGGCCGCACACTGCGGGTTGTCACGTAAGGCTTGTATCTGATAACTTGTGCTCGACCACCACGATTCAAGCTGCACTCGACTGTTTTTGTAGATGTTTTGCTCGTCTTTTTTAATACTAATGGTTTGGTTTTTGGCAGTTGGGGCACCGATGTCGTGCACGCAGTCACCAAGCGCACTGGTGAGACTGGCTATTACTTTGGGAGCATTACTT
>JBPCJO010000073.1:0-3105 GCA_051005235.1 Saccharimonadales bacterium (SeqCode) | reverse complement strand
CATCTACGTTCTGAAAAGCTGGGATCGGGATCCCCCACGCTATCTGGCGGCTAATGTTCCAGTCGCGTAACCCTTTTAAATAGGTAATTAACTGGTCTTTTTTACTGTTCGGGTAAAATGTAATCTTATTCTTCTGTAAGGCCTCAATTGCCCGCTTTGCCAAGGGTTCCATGTTAACGAACCACTGTTCCATCAGCATCGGTTCGATAACCGTACCGCACTTATAGCAAACGCCAACCCGGTTCTTATAGTCTTTATCGACTTTAACTAGTAAACCTTTTTTGTCTAAGTCTTTAGTGACGGCCTGCCTGGCCTCAAGGACGGTCATGCCAGCGTACTTCCCTGCCCGCTGGTTTAGTTTGCCGTCATGGTTAATCACCCGGACGGCTTCTAAATTGTGCCGCTGCGCGACTTCAAAGTCATTAAAATCATGAGCTGGTGTAATTTTTACAGCACCTGTACCGAAGTTAGGATCGACCATTTCGTCGGCAACAACCCGTAATTCGAATGGCCCGTCAAAGCCTTCGACGGTAATAACAGTGTTCACATATTGCTTGTAACGCTCGTCGTCGGGGTGTACCGCGACGGCTGTGTCACCAAACTTAGTTTCGGGCCGGGTTGTGGCTAACTCGAACGGCCCGTATTTCATGTAATACAGCGGTGTGGTGGCGTCTTTATGCTCTACCTCGATGTCGGCAAACCCAGTGCCATGGAAGGTACAGTAGTTAACTAGCCGCTCACCGCGGTAAATAAGCCCATCGTCCCATAGTTGTTTAAACGTTTTGTAGGCCCTACCGACGATTTTATCATCGAGCGTGAACGTGTATTGGGTCCAGTCGCAACTGATACCGAGCTGACGGATCTGCTGCTCAAAATTACCCCTGTTAAGCGCTACAAAATCCCAGATCTGGCTATACAGCTCTTCCCTCTTAAAGTCAAAGCGGCTCTTGCCTTCTTTGGCTAAATGCTTTTCGTAGACTGACTGAGTTTCAAAGCCAGCGTGGTCGGCGCCAGGCAGCAACAGCGTTGCCTCCCCTTTCATGCGGTGGTAGCGAGCGGCAATGTCCTCTAACCCTGCCGATAAGCCATACCCAATGTGTAAATTTGCGTTGGCGTTTGGCGGCGGCATAACAATTGAGTAGGTCTCACGGCTACCGCGGGCTTTGGGTATGAACGCTTCACTCTTTTCCCATAGAGCGTAAATGTCTGACTCATACTGGTTTGGTTCATAGGTTTTGGATAGTTTCATAAGTTACTAGTATATCACCTCTGTTTATATGTAGTATCGCATAAAATATAAGGTTTTGTTTAAGAATAACTATAGCAGGGTAGTGTTCTGAAATTCTCGTAAACGTCATTCGTTTTTGTAGGATAAGAAATCATAAAATGACGACCAAAACAGTCAAACCACAAAAACAACTGTTACTTTATGACAACAGTTGCCGGACGGAAAATATTTATTTAACAGGGGTATTTTTGTGAAAAGTTTTTCCATTTCATTAACATTTAATGAAAAAACTTTCACGTGAAACATTTTTGACAATAGGGTAAAGACCTTTTATTGTATATAAAAGTGCTTAACTCTAGCCTCGCTGTTACCCGAATTGTATTTTTTACAAAACGTCTGGTTTACTACCCGATCAGTTTTGTAGCTCGTGAGCCAACATTTTATTAGCCCACGAGCAAAAACTTTTTGTTTTCAATATCTAGTATACCCTGTGAGATATTTAACACAAGCGGCATATATCTTAGTTTTCCACAAATTTATTGCTAAACGGATACGATCCGGCTATCAATAATCGTAAAATAGTCATCACATCACTAAGTTAGGGGCAATATCAAGTGAAAATGGGTCAGCCGGAACGGCGTCAGATGAGGCCAAAAAACAGCCAAGCGCGGCAATCATAGCACCATTGTCAGTACATAGTTTTACATCAGTGTACTCAATAGGAGTCGGGAGTCGTTCTGCGAGCTGTCGGCGCAGCTCTTGGTTAGCCGCCACGCCACCGGCGATAACGACACTGGTCGGCACGAACTCGTTATAGGCCAATAATGTCTTATCTACTACTGTCGAAACAGCTACATTCTGGAAGCTAGCCGCCAAGTCAGCTTTTTGAGTGTCACTGAGCAAAGGCGCGATTTCAAAACTAGGGAAGTCGTACGCTTTGCCAACGGCCGCTTGTGCCGTACGTAAAACCGCTGTTTTGAGGCCCGAGAAGCTCAAGTCGTACTTGCCTGCCATCTTGGCCTTAGGCAGCTTGTAGGCGGTAGGATTGCCCTCTAGAGCCTTTTTACTGATGCTGGGGCCGCCAGGGTAGGGAAGCCCAATAATCTTGGCTACTTTATCAAACGCCTCGCCAATGGCGTCGTCGTGAGTCCGGCCCAGAACCTGATACTCAAAATGATCACGGAACAGTACTAGCTGACTGTGGCCACCACTGACAATCAGCGCCAGTACCGGAAAGACAGGTTGTTTAGAAGGCAAGCGGTAGCAGGGCAGGGGAGTACTAGTCAAAAAATTAGCATAACAGTGCGCGGTAACGTGATTTACGGCGTATAACGGCTTGTGCCGGGCGATTGCCAGCGTCCGGGCGGTCAAGACGCCCACCAATAAGCTGCCGCCCAATCCGGGTCCGTAGGTAACAGCAATACCGTCAATATCGTTCCAGGCGGCAGCGGCATCAGCCAAGGCCTGTTCTATAACCGGATTTATGGCTTCGATATGGCTGCGGGCGGCAATTTCTGGCACGACGCCACCGTAGGCGGCATGTAAATCCATCGAACTAGCCACCACGTTCGAAAGTAGGCGATGGCCATCTTCGACGACGGCCGCCGCTGTTTCGTCACAACTTGTTTCAATACCGAGTATTCTCATAAAAATATTAGCCGAGTTGATAAAAAAGTAATCTCTTGTCACACGCCTATTTACTACTATACCTGGGTTTCATTAAACTTTAATGAAACCCAGGTATAGTACCTAAAAACAATGTGTTGACGAGCCACCACCAGAATGTTTTATTAGGAGGTATAAATGTACGAGAAGCAGCACGATAACTGTGATGGTAACTGGGCGTATCATTGCCTGCGCCGCAATTATAACCCGGT
>JBPCJO010000072.1:0-2500 GCA_051005235.1 Saccharimonadales bacterium (SeqCode) | reverse complement strand
GTATAGCGGCATCTGACCGCCTTCAAAGCCTGGACGAACGCCACCACTTTTGCGGGAACCTTGCCCTTTCGTGCCACGACCGGCAGTTTTGCCTTTGCCGGCAGAAATACCACGTCCAACGCGGGTGGTCTTTTTATTACTCGTAATAGTCAGTTCGTTGAATTTCATTATTTAGACACCTTTTCTTTCGCGGCGGTTTTGGCTTTAGCCGGAGCCATACCTTTTCGGGTAACCCAAGTATCGGCAGTATGCATTTGCTGTAGTGCTTTCAGCGTGGCATAGGCAGTGTTGATCTTGTTGCTCGAGCCGATAGATTTGGACAACGCGTCACTAACACCTGCAACTTCCAGGACGGTACGGACAACGCCGCCGGCAATTAAACCGGTACCAGCTGAGGCAGGAATTAACAGAATGTTTGCTCCACCGACTTTAGCCTGAGCTTCGTGTGGGAAGGTGCCTTTGTAAAGCTTTAGAGTCATGAAGTTTTTCTTAGCGGATTCGGTTGCTTTAGTAACCGCGCTGGTAACATCGGCGCCTTTGGCAATGCCAATAGCGACGCGGCCTTTGCGGTCACCAACGACGACAAGCGCGCGAAAGCGGAAGCGGCGGCCGCCTTTTACAACGCGGGCGACGCGGTCGATGTTCATGACGCGTTCGTCAAACTGTTTTTCTTCGGGGGTACGGTTATCGTCACGCGGTCGGCGCGGGCCACCTGATTGTGGTCGGTTAGTATCTGCCATATTAGAACTCCAATCCTTCTTTGCGGGCAGCATCGGCCAGTGCTTTAACGCGGCCATGGTATAAGCGTGATCCACGGTCAAAGGCAACTGCCTTAATTTTTTTAGCTTTAGCTTTCTTAGCGATTTCAGTACCGACAAATGCCGCTTGTTCGGTCATTGTACCGGTAGCTTTTGTGCCAACGGTAGTCGCGCCAACAATAGTTTTATGGGCACTGTCATCGATGATCTGGGCTGACACATGTTGATTGCTGATATATATGCTCAAGCGCGGACGTTGGGCAGTCCCTTGCACGGTAGTACGAACGCGGTTCGCGCGACGCAGACTGTTTTTAGCTTTTGAGATGAGACGATTCATGCTTATTTATCCTTACCTGACTTACCTGACTTACGAATAATGCGTTCGCCAGCGTATTTAATACCCTTGCCTTTGTATGGCTCTGGTTTTTTAAGTGAACGAATTTCGGCAGCAATTTGACCAACCTGCTGTTTGCTAATGCCACTAATGGTGACAGACATGCCGTCTATAGTAGCAGTTAAGCCCGGAGGAATAGCATAGACAACTTCGTGGGAAAAGCCGAGGTTCATCTTTAAATTAGAACCGGCCAGCGCAACTCGAAAGCCAACGCCGTTGATCTCTAGCTTTTTTTCAAAGCCTTTAGTGACACCAACTACCATGTTGTTAATTAAGGCACGCATTAAGCCGTGGCGGGCACGGTTTTCAGCTTCATCATTAACACGGGTAACCAGTACTTCGCTACCTTCTTGGGTTACCGTCACGCCAGGCATCGTAAATTGCGACAAGGTCCCCTTAGAACCAGCCACCGTAATGGTGTCAGGGTCGACAGTGATTGTCACGCCGCTCGGGATAGCGATTGGCAGTTTTCCTACACGACTCATATTATTATTTCCTTAATACTTTCTTAGTAAATCTTACAAATTAATTCGCCGCCAATGCGAGTTTTCTTGGCTTCATCTCCGGTCATTAGCCCCTTAGAGGTAGACAAGATAACAATACCGCGCCCGTGTTTAACGGTGGGGATTTTATCGACAGAGGTATATGAACGGCGGCCGGGTCGGCTCAGGCGCTGGATTTCGGTAATGCGGGCGTTGCTGCTTTCGGCATTAATAGTAACAACTAATGATTTAGCGATACCTTCACCGTCAACGCTAACATTATCGATAAAGTTACTGCGCTTTAGTAAGTCGGCAACATTCTGCTTAATTTTAGAGTACGGCATACGCACTTCGGTTTTCGATACCGCAATGGCGTTACGGATACGAGTCAGCATATCTGAGATTGGATCTGTACTTACCATGTTATTACCAACTCGCTTTCGTTACGCCGGGTATTTCGCCTTTAGACGCATGCTCACGAAATGAAAGACGACTTAAGCCAAACTGACGCATATAGGCGTGTGGACGGCCAGTTTCGGAACAACGGTTCTTGCGGCGGGTTGGGGACGAGTTACGAGGCAGCAAGTGCAAGCCATCTTGGTCGCCCAGGGATTTTAACTCTGCGCGCTTGGCGGCAAACTTATCAATCATTTTATGACGCTTGAGGTCACGAGCAATATTGGATTTTCGTGCCATATTATTTATTCTCCTTCTGGAACGGCATACCGAACTTTGTTAATAGTGCTTTGGCGTTGGCTGGATTGCCGGCATTTGATACAAATACAATCTGCATACCATGGACGCTGGTGGTTTCTTCAAACGATAGTTCTGGAAAACTCGATTGTTCAGTCAATCCAATGCTATAG
>JBPCJO010000071.1:0-2032 GCA_051005235.1 Saccharimonadales bacterium (SeqCode) | reverse complement strand
ACTGCCGTGCCAGTCATGCCAAACAGCAACAGCGCTTTACATGCCCGCCTTAACCGGCTTTGATCCGTCGCTATATACCACCAACCGTTTGGCTCTTCCGCTGTCGGCTGCTTTAACTCACTCATATTCACAAGTATTATATCACGAATCAATATTCATTACAACTTTTACTCTTTTCCAATACGAAATGATCCTGAACGAGGTTTCAATTTCTAATCTAAAAATGATCCTGAAGCTCTAGCCTACCCCCAATCATCTGTAGCCCCTAGCATAGGAGGATGACAATAACTATGCACCAAAACCAAACCCCAACTTTAGACGAAATGCGCAGCTTTGTAGCTGGCAGCGAGTCACTTAAACTAAGTTTTCAAGCTAAGGCTGAAGCCTACGCCTGGATAACGTCAGTACTGGTATCGACCAGCTATGCCCAACTAGGTAAGCCCGACAAAGGTGTCGTTCGGGCTTACCTGGCAGCCGTTAGTGGCTACCGACTGGCGGCAAGTTACCCGGCATATTCGAACCTATGCAGCTCATGGCAAGATAGTCCGTAAGCCCAGCACCAGACACGTTTTTGCTCGCAAGTATAGCCGAGAGGATATAGCGGCTCTAGCCGAGCTAGACAACGCCCACGACCGTTTAGCCGGGCAAGCGGTTCGGTCACTGTGCGAGCGAGCCTATGTGCTGTTTGGAGATGAACGCTACGAACGTTTGGCTGGCATATCCGTAGCTCATATCTACAACCTAAGGGAAAGACCCGACTACAAACGCCACGCAACCACCTTCACTAAAACCCAAGCCACCATGGTAGCTATTGGCGAACGGCGTAAACCCCGGCCAGACGGCGTAGCTGGGCATATCCGGGTTGATACCGTCCATCAGGGGGATTTGGACAAACAAAAGGGGGTATACCACATTAATCTGGTTGATGAGGTTACGCAGTGGGAGGTAGTCGTTTGTGTCGAGAAGATCAGCGAAAAGTTTATGATCCCTGCCCTAGAAGCAGCCCTACTAGCCTTTCCGTTTGTTATCCTGGGCTTTCATGCCGACAACGGCTCCGAATACATGAACCGTCTGGTGGCTGAACTGCTGGAACGGTTACGGGTCAAGCTCACCAAATCCCGGGCTTACCATAGTGGCGACAATGGACTGGTAGAAACCAAGAACGGTAGCATTATCCGTAAGGCACTGGGCTACGGGCATATACCTCAGGTACACGCGCCGGGCATAAACCAGTGGTACCAGGATTGGTTTGTGCCATACCTAAACTTCCACCGGTCGTGCGGGTACCGGATAACAACGGTTGATCCTAAAACCGGCAAACGGACACATCGCTATCCAGCCAAGGGCTACATGACACCCTACGCCAAGCTGCAGTCACTGTCAGGTGGTAAGTTTACGCTGAGGCCTGGGATTACGTTTGCAAGTCTTGACTGCCTAGCATACGCTATGAGTGATACGGACTGGGTACTAGCCTCGCAAGCGGCCAAAGAACGTATGCTCTCGGACATCATAAAGCAAACTAAACAACTGCTCGGGGTTACTGGCTGCATTGGTTAGTTCAGGATCATTTTAGGATTGGAAAATACTGTTGGAGGGCCATTGTAGACGCTATCGCAACTAAAATTATGCTGTCTGACCAAAATCTATTTGTTGCTGATCTTGAGTAATTTCTTTAACACAGTGTCCGGCCGTACCTGGATTACCATCAATAGTTACCCCAGCGCTTAAGCCACAATCAAGCCGTGGGCAAAAATTGCCAGCATTATACTTATCTGAATGACCTTCAAGGGTTTCAATGATTTCTTTGTACAGAGCTTTTCCTTCTCCAGCGGTTGGCGCTTGTCCAACGGCTTCAAAAGCTGTTTTCAGACAGTAGCGAGCTGCCTTACATTGTCCTGAAACAATGCGTCCAGTTTCTAAATCTTCAGTAATTTTTAAAGTGCACCCGCCAAGATTGCAGACTCGCTCAACTGATGTTTGAGAATTGTAAGCTGTACGGCCTTCCAGTAAAATTTCTACTTTTTGACGTGTG
>JBPCJO010000070.1:0-8103 GCA_051005235.1 Saccharimonadales bacterium (SeqCode) | reverse complement strand
GGGCGACTCCGTCCCCCGCTCCGCACTATAACTTCGCGATTACACCGCGCGTCCAAGCACGTGATGCTTTTTGGGAAATGAAGCAAAACCCTCCAGCCCAGAACGCCCATTTAGAGTATGTCGATATTCATATGCCAAAGAATAGTGGCATGGGTATTATTATTGCAGCGTTTGTATTAATTTTTGGTTTCGCGGTGATTTGGCATATTTGGTGGCTGGCGATCGTCGGACTACTTGGCGCTATTAGCTGCGTGATTATCCGGACGTCCGACGACCATACCGAGTACGTTATTACTGCCGAGGAGCTACGAAAACATGATGCTAAGAACCCTCACCGAAAGTTGTTCGCATGATTGATGCCGACACCCTAAAGCACGCCAACCAACAAACTGCCCGCCACGATGGTGACGCTAAAACCATCTTTGGCTTTTGGGTGTATCTTATGACTGACTGTATTTTATTCGCTAGTTTATTTGCCACCTACGCGGTGCTTCGTAACAACACCTATGGTGGCCCTGGCGCAGACGAACTGTTTAGTTTGCCGTTTGTATTGATTGAAACGATTTTCTTGCTAACCAGCAGCTTTGTCTGCGGCTTAGCAATGTTAGCCATGCATCGCCGCAACAAAGATATGACGTTAATCTTATTAGCCATCACCGCGTTGCTCGGACTGGCCTTTTTGGCACTAGAACTCGCCGAATTTTCACACCTCGCAACGACAGGTGATAGTTGGCAACGCAGTGGCTTCTTATCGGCCTTCTTTACACTTGTTGGTACGCACGGGTTGCACATTACTGTTGGGTTGATTTGGGTATTTACAATGATGGCCCAGCTTATTAAGCGCGGTTTCACTCATGGCGTTATGCGGCGACTAACCTTATTTAGTTTGTTTTGGCACTTCCTCGATATTATCTGGATTTTTATCTTCACTATTGTGTACTTACTAGGAGCAGTCGGATGAAAAAGACTATTAGCTCGCAGCACACTGCCGGTGGGCGCGGCAACCTTACGTCTTACCTAACCGGATTTGTATTTTCGATAGTACTAACGCTGGCAGCTTATGTATTGGTGTCTAACTATGTGAGTAATGATGGTCAGTCATTCTCACGAAGTTTTGTCATTGTTTCGATTATCGGTTTAGCGGTTGCTCAACTACTCGTTCAGTTGCAGTTCTTTATTCACTTAGGTAAAGAGTCGGGCCCACGCTGGAACAAATTGATGTTTATGTTTATGCTACTGGTACTGTTTATTGTAGTGGGTGGTTTGCTGTGGATTATGAACCACTTACAGCACTACAATATGTCGCCAAACCAAACCGAAACTTACATTATTGAAGAAGAAGGCATTGCGCATTAAACACCCAGACAACCATGTTTATCACCTATTATCGACTAGCTAAACCGGGTATTATTCGCGGTAATGCGGTTACCGCGACGGCCGGATTTTTCTTGGCTGCCCAGTCTCATTTTAACTTTGCATTATTCGTTGCCATGCTAGCTGGACTGTCCCTAGTTATCGCCTCTGGCTGTGTTTTTAATAATTACATCGACCGTGGTATCGACAAAAAGATGGCCCGTACCCGCCAGCGAGCGCTTGTAAGTGGTGCGATTTCTGGCCGCGCAGCGTTACTATATGCCAGTCTGCTCGGCGTATTGGGTACAGCTATACTTGGTTATTTTACGAATCTGTTAACTATGTTTATCACTTTAACTGGCTTTGTTTTTTACGTAGTTATTTATGGGTACTGGAAGCGAAAATCTGTTCATGGTACCTTGGTCGGCAGTGTATCCGGAGCAGTACCGCCGGTGGTTGGTTATACTGCTGTTAGTGGGCAACTTGATTGGGCGGCACTGATTTTATTTCTCATTCTGGTACTCTGGCAAATGCCGCATTTTTACGCGATTGCGCTTTACCGCTCTAAAGATTATGCTGCCGCTTCGATCCCCGTCTTACCTGTTAAAAAAGGCGTATTGACTACAAAAATCCAAATTTTACTATATATAGCTCTTTTTACAGTTGCAGCGAGCACCTTAAGTATTTTTGGATATGCCAGCCATGGATACTTGGCTGTTGCGATTGTACTCGGCGTTTCGTGGCTTGGGCTAGGACTGCGCGGATTTCGAGCCGCAGACACAAACCGCTGGGCGCATACTATGTTCTTCTACTCGTTGATTGTTATCACTGTGTTATGTACTGCAATATCGGTTGACGCGCTAGTTTAAGCTTTTGTTTAGCGTTATTTTGCCATAACTGCTATAAACTGCGTAACTGGCGACTAAAACGCTACGTTCTTTGCGCTGAGTGAGTCGTCCGGTTGGCAATGAGCGCATAAATCCTGGCGATCAAACTCCGCGAACCAATGTTTGGTGGCTTTAAAAAATGGCTCGTAGTCTCGGTAGCCGACAAAATCGGCGGCGCGGCGCATAATCCAACCAATCCGACCGTAAAGCCGGACTGATCCCCACTGTACGGCTGCCCAGTTTGGCCCAGCTGGCATAACGTAAATCGGCTGCTTGGCAACATATGGCTTTGGGTTACTCTGCTGCGTAATAATCGCTTCGAGCGAGCGCGCCATGTATACGCCGTCGTAAATAGCCGTTTGGGCCATGCCGCTATACGGTGTATCGGCGTTATCGCCGATTACAAAAATACTGGGTTCGGCTTGCAGATATTGGTCAACTCGGACTTTACCATTTCGGGTTAGTTGAAAACCATTCTCACTAAAAAAAGGATTGTTTGACATTCCGGCTGTCCAGATAACCGTATGACTCCGAATTGGCTTGCCGTTTACCAATAACTCGTCGGCGGTTTGCCCTTGTACGGCTGCTTTAAAGTACAGCTTCACCCCTTTAGAACGTAGCTGTCGGGCAATTCTGCGAGCTAACGGCGCTGGCATACGTGGCACTAACCTCGGCGCGGCCTCAACTAGATCAACATGGATAGTGCGGCGCGGCAAATCGTGTTTATCACAAATATATCTTACGTAATCGCCGAGCGCGCCAGCCAACTCAATGCCAGTCGGCCCACCGCCGACAACCACATAATTAAGGTCTGGTTTACCTCCATCTATAATTTTCTGGTGCAGATGTATTTTGAGCTCTTCGGCATCTTCTAGCGTTTTAATGCCAAATGCAAACTCGGGCAGTCCCTCAATATGAAAGTAATTGGTAACTACTCCCAGTGATAAAACTAAGTAATCATACGGGACTTCTTGACCGTCATCGGTCTTAATGTGCTTCTGCGCCCGATCAAGCGCAGTCGCTTTGGCATGGATTAATTTAATGTGTTTGTCGCCAATTACTTCGTCAAGCATAACGCTGGATAAGTCACGACTGCCGCCGGTGGCCGTCCGGTAGAGCGACGAGTAGTAGCGAAAGTCGGCAACTTCACTAATAATCGTAATGTTAAATTCACCAGCCGCTGCCAGATCAAGCGCCGTTTTAAGACCACCATAACCGCCACCAATAATTACTATCTTTTGTTTATTTGTTTTCATACGTTCGTACCCACATTGTAACCAACCTTACCACTTCTGTAAACGGTTATGGTAAACTACGCTAGAGCATGAAAAACACAAAAAGCAGCATCAACCCCTATCAGCAATTACCTAAAGTAATCGAGGGAGAGGTTGATGTAAGCGTTGCCAGCCGCGATTTCTATAGCCACGACGCCAGTATGTTCGAATTACTTCCAAAAGCCGTGGTGTTTCCTAAAAACAGTCACGATGTTCAAGAGTTAATAAAATTTGTCGCCGAAAATAAACAAGCGCACCCCCATCTTTCAATAACTGCCCGCAGTGCCGGCACCGACATGACCGGTGGGGCTATTAACGATTCTATCATTATGGATATGACCAAACATTTTAACGGTGTGCTCGAGGCGACCCCCGAGCATGCCCGCGTCTTACCAGGTACGCATTATCGTGACTTTGAAAAAGAGACCTTTAAGCACAGCGCGCTTTTGCCGTGCTTTCCGGCTAGCCGCGAACTTTGTACGGTCGGTGGCATGGTCTCTAATAATTCGGGCGGCGAAAAGTCACTTGAGTTTGGCAAAACCGAGAGATTTATTCGCGAACTTCAGATGGTATTTGCCGATGGCAAGCAATATAACGTGAAGCCCCTCACTAAAAAACAACTTGATAAGAAAATAGCCCAAAACGACTTTGAGGGCGACCTGTACCGCCAAGTTTATGAGCTGGTTGACGAAAATTACGACGCCATCAAGAACGCTAAGCCGCACGTCAGCAAAGATTCCACTGGCTACCATTTATGGAACGTCTGGGACCGCGAAACCGGCATCTTTGACATGACACAAATTTTGGTGGGCTCTCAGGGGACGCTTGGCATTGTAACCGAAATTGATTTCCGCTTAATCCCAAACCCTAAAAACTCCGGTAGTTTAATAATCTTTTTAGGCCACATGGATAATCTTGGCGAGGTAATCAATAAGGTTATGACCCACAAGCCGGCGACGTTCGAGGGCTTCGACAACTACACATTAATGCTCAGTTTTAAATTATTCTTTTTCTTCCACAAGACGCTAGGCTGGGGCGGTATGGCCAAATTAGGGCTACAGCTTCTACCTTCTTTGTTGGCCTTTAGGCGCGGCATACCAAAAATGGTTCTAATCGCGGAATTTACCGCCGATACTGACGAAGAGGTAGCCGCCAAAGTGCATAATCTTCGCCTCGATATGCGGCAATTTGGCCACGATGCTTTGTTTGAAGAGGACGAGACCGAAGTTAAAGAAAAGAAGTTCCAGATTATGCGCCGCGAAAGCTTTAACTTACTGCGCAATAAGGTAAAAGACAAGCACACTGCCCCGTTCATTGATGATTTAGTAGTGCCTCCGCAACACTTACCTGCCTTCTTACCCGAACTACGGGTGATTATTAATAAGTATAAGCTGGTCGCAACTATTGCCGGCCATATGGGCGACGGCAACTTCCACGTTATTCCGCTTATGAAATTTGAAGAAGAAAAAGAACGCGCCAAAATTGAACCGTGCATGCAAGAGGTAAACGCCTTAGTACTACGCTATGGCGGCTCGATGAGCGGCGAGCATAATGACGGCATGTCGCGGGGACCATGGCTCAAACAACAATACACTCCCGAAATAATGGCCCATTTTCGCAGTGTTAAGCGTATCTTCGATCCGCACAATATTTTCAACCCGCACAAAAAGACCGATGCCGATTGGGAATACAGTATGGCGCACCTGCGAGAGCATTTTTAAGAACCTATCGCTAATTATTTATTGTTAGACATTGAGTGTTTAAAGCGTTTTTCGGCTAAAGTGTCTGTGTAGCGTACAATCGGTCCGTGGACGATAAGAGGAGTACTTGCCCGCTCGTCTGCCTTGGCTAATGCTTTGACGGCAAAATCCTCTATAAGCCACTCGCGGCCGGGTGAAGTCTGGCCGACTGTTGTAATACGCCAGACGCTACCGTGCTGCTCTTCTTCGCGAATAGCCAGTGGAGTCGCAATCATAGTCGGCCCGGTTGGCATACTATTTATAGCGGTATTAATTAATTTGCGGCCTTTTTCGAGGTCACTTACGAACGTGTCGATTGAGATCGTCCGGACACCTCGCGGCGTAACCCGGACACCTTGGATAAACTGGTTATGAATCCAGACAACCTCGCCGTTTATACTGCGTAGCTTAGTTGAACGCAGATTAACTTTTTCGACGATCCCGCTTAGTTGCCAAAACGGGTCGACAACTATATGGTCACCGACGTTATACCACTTCTCGGCGATCATCAAAACGCCATTCGTAACGTCGCGCAGCAACGGCCCAACGGTAGCTGCTGCCACCAGAATAAAGAACGTACCGGCACCAATAATAGCTACCGGGGCGCTGGTCGGGTTTGTCAGGCGCCACATCAGATACAAGCAAAGCCCCACAACGAGTACCCGACTAACCGCTCCGGCAATACTTAACAACGTTTCGGCACGCTTGGTGTGGACGAGCCTCTCGGCGGGCGTATTAGGGTTGCTTCGTGATGCCATTACGTTAGCTAAAAAACTAAAAAACAGACTTAAAATACGATTAATTACATATGCCAGCAATAACGCCGCGACCAGTCCTAAAGACAAACGCAGCAGCGTGTCGTCCTGAAAGCCTTTATCGGGAAAAGCTCCAAATAAAAAGAAACTATACATTTAACCTATCTTATGTTTACTTTGTATATTTTACAAATCATATGCACGTACACACTACATCGTGGACGGTTTGCAGCGATAGGATAGTTACTCGATCCGCTCCGCCAATGGTCTGTATTGCATGACTACAGTATACCTAAATTGGTAGACAGATTACGTGTAATAAACTTCACTGCGCGCAGACGTTACTTCTATGTATGATGCTTAAGCAAAGTAACGATCGGAGGAAGCCAATGGCAAACGATAACGATACAGATGCAATCCTTGAAGAGAAGTCAAACCAGCAAGACCTAGATTTACAAGATATTCGGCGGGAGGATAATGATTAGCGACAGAACTATCCCCTATTTAAAGCCTTTGTAGAGATACAAAGGCTTTTCTATTTACCTATTTGCCCGCTAGGCGTGACTTCCAGTTGGCCGCAATCAGTTTTGCTTTTTGGGCAGCCAAACCACTGTAATATTCCTCGGGGCTGGTGATTATATTTTTTTCTGCCTTACTAAAGGTGTCCCAGTATTTTCTGGCTTCCGCATTAGTCATAATAGCATTTACAAGTGATACTTTACTGGCAAGCGCCTGGTGGGCCAACCTTTTAGACATTTCATGCGCTTCGATATGGCCATGTTTTTCAAACAGTAGGTAGAGCGGTTCGGCTGCGATTGCGCCAGAGCTAAGCGCCAAGTTACGTTGCATTGCCACGTCATCAACCTCGAGCTTGTCCATAATCTTGTTAAGCCGGCTGGCCATACCAGCCACAATTGCCGGAACAGTTACGTAAAACCGAGACGAGGCAGAATCAGTCAAGTCACGTTGGTGTTCGCTGGAAATATTAAGATTGGCGTTGAGCGTTTGCGCCAAGACTTGTTTGGACATACTAACGACATTTTCGAAGTTCCACGGATTGCGTTTGTGGGCCATTGTTGAAGAGCCAGTTTGTCCCTTTTCAAAACGCTCGCGGACTTCCGATATTTCACTACGCTGCAAGTGCCGCATATCGTGTGCTAAGTTAGCCATAATGCCGGCCGATATCGCCATTTCATCAATCAAACGAATAAGCTCTTCGGGCGGAATGATTTGTGTAGAATACGGTGCCGGCGTTAAGCCTACTTTTGCCAAAACCGATTGCTCAAATGCCAGCGGTTCGTCTACAAAGACGCTCAGCGCGTTATACGCCCCAACAGCGCCCGAAAACTTGCCATGAAGCATGCCGGTAAGATCTTGTAATGCCTCCATACTATTCCCGAGCCGCGAAACATATTCACTAATGGCAAAACCAAACGTAATTGGCACAGCGTGTTGACCGTGCGTCCGGCCAATCTGCCGGGTTTCGGCATAGGTTTCAGTGAGTGTAATAAGTGTTTTTAGTAGTTTCTTTTGGCGAGGAATAACCACTTGTTGCACAATATCGCGCATTTGCAAGGCGTTGGCGGTAGCAATAATGTCATATGAGGTAGCCCCAAAATGCACAAAAGGTTTGGCTTCGTCACTAATCTCGCGCTTAATGGTATTTACCAAAGCTTTTATGTCATGTTTGGTAGTTTTTTCGTGCTCGTAGACATCTTCGGCGCGCACCCGGCTGGTGGCAGCCTCTATTTCGTCGGCGACTTTGTGGCTGCAAATTCCGTAGTCAGCCAACGTCTGAGCCAAAGCCGCTTCGACGTAAGCCTGATAGGCAATCCGGCTGCGCTCAGAGATGTACCGGGCAATCTCGGCGTCGTAGTAGCGGTTATCGAGCGGATCTATTGTGTCATAACTGCCAGCACCGTCTTGCGGCAGTGTAACTGGCCCTAGCTTGTTACTCAAGACAGGCGTTCCAATGCGGCCTTAATATTACCCTCCATACGGGTACGCGCATCAACCTTTGGGTCCGGATAGACAAACTTTTTGCCGGTTAATTGCTCATATAGTTCAATGTAGCGCTGCGAAACCAGTTCAACGA
>JBPCJO010000069.1:0-3790 GCA_051005235.1 Saccharimonadales bacterium (SeqCode) | reverse complement strand
CATCACGCCTGGCGGCAATGTCGGCATCGGCATCGCCTTACCCACAGAACGACTGCACGTGGCTGGCAATGCCTTGATCGCCGGAACTTTGACCGTCACTCAGCCAGCCACCTTCCAGGGCACGCTCACCGTTACCGGCAACGCCACCTTTAGCGGCAACATCACGTTCAACGGCAATCTCATCGGCAACGCCAACACTCGCGGCCAGGTAACCATCGCCAGTGCCACTACCAGCGCCAACTACACATTCCCGGTCGCCTACGCCGCCGCCCCTAACGTTATTGCTACCCCCACCTCCAATCCCGGCGCCAACTTCTGGGTCTCGAACGTCACCACCACCGGCTTCACCGTCAACCTAGCCGCCGCCCCGGCTTCAAACGTCACCTTCAACTTCCAGGCGCAGCAGTAAACCTGTCCAGGAACTGGCCGCGACCGCGGAGCCCGGCACGCCGATCATTAGCAGGCATGGTATAATTACCCCATGACTACCACTGAATTACAGCTCCCAATCAAGCTTGAAGAATTGCGCCGAATATTGCGCGAACACGGCGTGGTAAAAGCCAGCGTGTTTGGTTCATATGCGCGCGGTGAGGCAAGGGCGGATAGCGATCTGGATCTTTTAGTGGAACTCGCGAGCGGCCGTGATTTATTTGATTTGGGAGGTTTGCAGTATGAATTACAACGAATATTACAACGTAACGTCGACGTAACCGATAAACTTCACCCCCGTTTTGAGTCGTATATTCGTCCGGAACTGGTGGAGATACTGTGACAAAAGAAGTAAAGCTTTACACTGAGGGAGCGATTGACGCGCTGGAAATAGTGATTAGGCGGCTGCCTGAAACCAAAGAGAAATTTTTAAAAGACGAAGTGTTGGTAGACGCTACGTTAATGCGTATGCTGGAGGCTGGCGAATACTTGGCACGAATTCGCGATAAATATCCTGATTATTACGAAGAAAACCACTCCCAAGCGTGGTTTAAACTAATAGGTATGCGTAATGTTATCGCTCACGGTTATCTGCAAGTCAATTTGGACAAAGTGTGGGAAACGATAGTTAATAACGTGCCTTCCCTGATAAAAAATCTTAAAGACTTAATTTAGTACAAAACGACAACTCGATTTTTCTGGCGTCCATCACCACCACCGGCTTCACCATCAACCTAGCCGCTGCCCCGGCTTCAAGCGTCACCTTCAACTTCCAGGCGCAGCAGTAACGCTTGGTGACCGTGGTATGATGGGGGCATGAATCAAGCAATTACCATTGACCCTAAAGACCTAAGTCAACTTAGCAATAAACCAGTGGTGGTTTTGCCATTGGCCGACTATGAGCGCATGCAGGAAGATTTGGAGATGTTACGCTCCAAATGGCTAGCCGCTTCTATTAAACAAGCCCGAGCCGATATTGCCGAGGGCAAAGGCATAGCAATTGAAGATGCCGAAGCCCAGCTTTTCGGTAAAAAATGAAGCTTGTTCTGTCGCCCAGGGCGCTAAAAGATCTCAAGAAAATCGATATTTCAACGAGTCGCAGAATTATTAGACTTCGTATATTAGAAATTACCCTCTTACTTCGGTAATAGGATAAGATATTGCATGGCATGGGAGTCTACTAAATAGACTTTGGGAGACAGGTTGCTGTTGTTCGTTGTAACTTGTTTTCTCGTGGAAGAGATTGTAGCTCCCTCCTATGCGGTGGTATCAATCTATCATAAGGTTACTACGTAAGAACCTCGACATTTACCTCTGTTCATACAGCTGTTTACCGGTATGAACCAGGACTTGTCGAGGCCTCTTACGTTAGTCAATAACGAACGAGGCTATTGTACCACTGCCGCACTTTTTTGGGGAGCTTTGCTGCCATGCCCGTATTCACTAACCATAACTATGGCCGCGGTTTCGCGGTCAGAGGAGTGTTTGCTATGTCCAAAAATAACGGTAAAGATAACTCCAGTAATCCAAATTTCAAGCTCGAAGTCCACCCGGATTCGCCTAGAGTCCCGAGGCTCCATGATGCCAACTACTACCTGGGCTGTGATGTCGCCAAGGCTAAGCTTGACTTGTCGCTGATCAACGCCCAAGGTCAAGAGTTATGGGCTGATGTGATTCCCAATGAACCGCTGGCGCTCATTAGCCTGCTGCTTACACTGGAGGGTAATTACCCGGAAGATACCGTGCAATGCGTAGTCGAAGCTACTGGCACTTACCATTACGCCCTGCTGGAAGCTGGCCACGCTGTCCAGATAGCTTGCCGAGTCTACAACCCAATCATCACCAAAAGCGGCATCAAGGCCAGTGTCCGGAGCAAGAAAACCGACCGAACTGACGCGTTGGTTATCGCTAGAATGGGACTACGCGGCGAAGGCCGCTTGCACGTACCCGAGCCATACGTGACCACCAAACATTACGCCCGTGGTTGTCAAAAGCTCAGCATCCTGACCAGTTCATTCAAGCAGTACCAGCAGCATTTTACTGAGCTGTTAGATGGCCAATTAACACCTAAAGCAAAGGAGTTGCTAGTCGGTATCCAACAGGCCATCAAAGAAGCCCGGGCGCAGATCTACGCCGACTTGGCCGAGTCGGCTCAGGGGGTAATCTTTACCCGGCTGCAAACCATCAAAGGTATCGGTCCATTCGTGGCTGCTAGCCTGATGGGTGAAATTCAGGACATGGCTCGCTTTGACTCGGTGAAGGCATTAACCGCCTACAGCGGATTTGATCCGAAGATCAGGCAAAGCGGCAAGAGCCTGAACAGCACCGGCCGGCTAACCAAGCGTGGCTCTAGCTACTTGCGGCGAAGCTTATTCATTGCCGCCAACTCCGCCAGGATACATGACCCCCAGTTCAAGGCGCTGTACGACAAGAAACGGGCTGAGGGCAAAAGTTACAAGCAAGCCACCTGCGTGGTAGCCAGAAAGTTACTCAAGGTTATTCGGGCGGTCTGGCTCAGCGGCCAGGATTACACCATACCGGAAGCGTACGAACAGGGTCTGCGAAGCCCAAAGAAACCACCAAAAAAAGCATAAAACAGGAATAAGACCACAAAAAAGTCATGGGTGGGCTTGACTTGTTATATAAGGTCTCTTCCGCTACCCTCTCTGGTCTGCAATCAATTTTCAGGGCAATCTGACAATTTTTGACCCAAAAAAGTAGCTTTTGCTACTATTTTGCCTCAAAAACCGCCAGCTTACTCCCGAAAATCGCTTTCGTCTTCAGATGGGGTAGCGGAAGAGACGAAGTCTATTGATGTATCGGCAAGGTGAAGGTTTTAGTGCGCTCGGTTTTCTCGGCTGTGCCAGATTCGGATAATGATAACCAAATCATTTTCTGTTGGCTTGTAGCGTAGTACGTAGGCTCCTGCCCCAAAGGCCATAAACAGTTCTCGTCTGTCAGTCTCGTCCGGCATGGGGCGACCGATGCGTGGATTGGTTTTTAAAAGTTTAGTACCGTTTAATATGATTGTCGCAGCTCGTGCCGCTGCGGCTGGATTTTTTTCGTATAAAAATTTGTGTAATCGTTGAATGTCTGCCAGTGCTTCCGGCAGCCAGCTTACTTGGGGCATGGCATGTTTTTGCCGTTGGCCAGCGCGCTTAACCAAGGCTCTACTACGTCGCCGTCAACTGCCTCACCACTCAATAAATAGTGTTCCCAGCGTGCCATATCTTCGCTTTTTTCGCGCTCATAGGCTTCCTCTTGCTCCAGATAAATCTCAATAGCAGTTTTCATAAGCCAATGAGGCGAACGATCCCGCTTTTGACCCAACTGCTGCAACCTCTGGCGCACAGTCTCGTCT